>NZ_JBFTXJ020000004.1 GCF_041379945.2 Aneurinibacillus sp. REN35
AAAGCTACAAACAGTTGTACGGGAGGGGTTTGTCTGAAACTGGATAATCAACACCTCTGAGAATAACTCTTTAAACTTCCGATAAATCATAGCATCGATTAACTTATACAAGAAAAACATCCCAAAAAGTCCCAGACCATATGCAACCAAAGTAACTTCAATAATTAAAGGTAGCAATAAATCAGAAAAGGAAATTATCCCCACTAACCAAACTAAAATAAAAGCAATAATTGTCACTATTGTCCAACCAATTAAATAATAATGAGCATGTAAATTAAAGAACATTGTATTTTTTGATAATGATAAAAATTCTTTTACCTTAAATTGATTGATCGCTTCCCTTGTAGCATCTGCCTTCGTTTGACCTTGCTCGATTAAATCTTGGACATAATCTTCTAAATAAGTTTGTAATTCCAGTTTATCCTCTTCGCTCATGGCTAATAGATTTACATACTCCTGTATGTCATTTTGTTTTTTATACATGTTGTTCATGCGAATATGGCTGATATAATTTATTGCGCCCCATAGTACCGAAATCGCAAACGAAATCCAATAACTAACATGTACCCAACTCGGATCATTTGAATAAATTCGATCCATATAATTTGATAGTCCAAAAAGAACTGATGAAAGTAATAATATCCAGCTGTATCTTATATCTCCGAGACTAAATATTTTTCCTATATGTTGACTCATTATTTGTTCTCCTTTATATAAATCGTTTAACCATTTCAGTGACCTTTTTCCAATCTTTTATAATACTATCCAATAATTGAACACCTTCATCTGTAGTAGCATAGTATTTGCGCCGTCCTCCATGACTCTCATTTCCCCATGAAGCTGATACTGCCCCCTGCTTTTCTAATCTTTTTAGTGATAGATATAGCGTAGCTTCTTGAATTTCAAATTCTCCTTCTGTTTTTTCCTTTATTGTTTTTGAAATTTCATAGCCATAACTCTCTTTTTCTTTTACTACAGAAAGAATGAGAAGATCGATATTTCCCTTTAGCAACTCTTTGTTCAACATCATACACTCCCAACTAACTACTTAACATTATTAAGTACATTGTTGTTATAAGTTCAATTACTTAAAATAGCAAGGTAATTTCAATTGTATTTTTTGAGAAAATCAGCCCCTCGGAGCGTATAGAATTTGCCCATTTTCATGCATTTGCCATGAACTCAAAGGCTTGAAATTGAGTCCATTCAAGGGCACTTGCCTCAAGAGCACTCTCAAAAGAGCCTTTCTCGCCGTTCCGAAGTCAGGCAGATTCAGTCTGCCTTCTTTTTTATAGTAGCCTCTGTTAAATTCGAATGTTGATATAGGATATAATTAAGGGAAATCCATATATCAGGATTTCCCTAGTTTTTGCAACTAACTCTATCATTTTGCAATTATCACTATTTTTCTATCGATTTCATTTTTTAAAGGACTCTCTTAATTCTAATTCGATTATATCTTTGTAGAAAAATTGGATATATATTTGTTATGACATTCAATACAGTAAAAAATAAAAGAAATAAAACATCTAAAATTCCTTCCAAAAAAATAATAATCCTAAACTGATAAAATAAGATTATTATCGCTATAATGACGTGACTTCTTTCACTTTTTTTGATTTATTTTCAAATTCAATTATTCCTTCTATTGACAGTTCTTTTAAGAAGTATCCATTAAAACGGTCTATCTATTGTTTTAAACGAGAATGGAGACCATTGACATTTTGGATGTGATACAAGCCCTTAATAATGTGTTTTCCATCATCTGATTTTATCTGATAATACTCTAAACCTTTTTCTTTCGCATAGGTTTTGTAAGCTCTCCCAGCACGTTTTCATTGGAAAGTTTAGAACCAATTAATGTATCAATTTTTGATTTTATAATACGCTCCATACAAGCAACTTTAGAGACAGTTACTTTTGTTCGGTCTCTTGCGACGAGAACACAGACCTGTTCGTGGCTTATTCCTCTATGTTTGGATTTATCACCACGTTTACGAGGTTACCTGTGCTATGGTAAGAAATAATAAAGATAAGAGGAGACGATAGCCCCCTCCTTTTATGCTACAGATAGTTTTTTCCTTGAAACTGACATAGCCGCCGGAAGCGTTGACGATCACATGATCGATTACCTCGATGCCAAGAATCCGGTCGCATTCTACCATACGTTTCGTTACTTCCATATCTTCATGGGAAGGATCGCTGATTTAAACACTTCGCGCGGTACAACCAGACTGACGTTGAGCCCTCCCGCTTGGCAGCGATGAACGACGATCACGGAGATCTGTAAACGAGGTGTTCCCAAGACCACCTCATTTCCTCACGTATTTTTACACCTGTTTCTAGCAGCCGTTCTAGTTCATATTTATAGAAACGATGCTGCATCAGGAAGAACCTGGTTCTACCTTTCCTGGTTTGCTGGAGCAGCAAGTCTCCTTTTGTCTTGTTTCTGTCATATGATAACACCCTTCTCTTCTTATTTTTCAACTCATGATACAAGTAAATTCAAAACTTTTAAACTACATGTATCATTTGTTTCTTTTCTTGTTGTGATCCAGCCGATAGAGCTAAGAGGCCGCCTATGATAATGACATTTTGCAAAAAGCTTAATTGCTCGGCTGCCGCTTGTTGAGGAGGCATTGTCCAGAAGTTGTGCATCATCAAATTGGTTGGAATTAAAAACAGAGCAATCCCAATAGCAACCCAGCGTGTTTTGTAACCAAAAGCAAGCGCCAATCCTCCGCCTAACTCTACAGCAATGGCTCCAACAAGCAAGATGGGGATAAAGGAAGGAGGGAAGCCTTTCATTGCCATCCAGTCAGCCGTAGCTGTCCATCTTATAATTTTAAACAAGCCCATATAAGCAAATACTAAACCAGCTACAACTCGTCCCCACACGAAAAAACTATTCATTTTTATTCTCCTTTACTTTTATAATGGGTAAATACTTGTTACTTATTTTTTATCATGGTAAAGCATGTATATAAGACTTGAGTATCCTTAGGTTGAACATGGGTCTTACATTACTTTTCCATACGGTGTTATCCTATTCTTAGGAATTTACCATACATATGTAGGGTATATAAATGATAATGGAAATTTTATGCCTTTTTGTTCCGAACAAGCAGCGTAAGAAGGAGCAAACTTAGTAGCGAGGCCAACGCGCTTATTAGGTATACATAGCCAAATCCATCCTTAAAAGTGCTTAGGAACAGTCCAGAAATGGATGGCCCAAGAGTAGAACCCAAAGAACGGAACAGACTTATATAACCAACAGCAGCGCCCGTTTCTTTCGGATCCACAGCCTGCAGAATTAGGATATTTAGCGGCGCCCCGATAATAATGCCGATGCCAAAACCCATGATGAGAATGGTAGGAAAGAAAAAGTATACTGACTGAACCAGGAATCCTAACGATACAGCTCCTATTAAGGAAAGACCAAAGCCTAGCAACAGGGCTTTTCTCGCTCCCCATTTGTCAACGAGCATTCCGCCTACAAACGAAGCAATTATCGAAGAAATAGCTAATGGAGTTACACTAAATCCAGCCTCTCCTTTTCCCATTTCAAGAATCGTTTCGCTATACAATGGAATAAAGTTTGTGGCTGTTGCCATAACAAACCCAGAAAACAAGGAAGCTAAAAGGAACGTCAGGGTCTTTCTTTTTGTCAAGTAACTTACATTCATGATCGGATCAGCTTGCTTTTTTTCAATCCAGACAAGAAATGGAATAAGCATGAGACCTGCAACGACATACAGCGCATGGTGATTGCTGATTCCAATCATCATAGATAGAACGATCGCGCTTAACACGATAATTCCGGTTATATCGATCGGTTTTTTAACCAAGTGTTGATCAGATTTATATCCTGCAATGGACATCAAAATCACCAAAGAAATCGGGAGGTTGATGAGGAAAATCCACTGCCAAGCAAACCTGGCAATAATCACGCTTCCTACAAGAGGTCCAAGTATGGTTCCTAACCCAAAAGCAACACCAATCCATCCCATTGCTTTCCCACGCTTTTCTGGCGGATAAGTAGCAGCGATCTGAGCTGCTGTGATTGGGAAGATACCTCCAGACCCGATTGCTTGAACCGCCCTACCAAATAAGAAAACCCAGAAATTTGAAGACATTGTAGCAATCAGGGAACCGATAGCAAAGGAAGCAATACCAAACATGAAGGTTTGCTTTCTTCCAAACCGATCCGATAACTTCCCTAACACCGGAATGCTTACTGCAAAAACCAGTGTATAAATGGTGAAACTCCATACCCCCCATGATGAATCTACATGAAAGGTAGCAAAAATAGAGCTTAGTGCTGGCCCTACAATTCCATGATCCAGTGCCCCCATAAAGATACCAAGCAGAAAAGTGAAGATGGTTAGACCTTGAGGCAATCCTTTTTGTTGCAGTACTGTTGTTGAAGCTTGTGTGTTCATTCTTTCAACTCCTTTTCGTTTCGTTTTAACAAACTTTTCGCTGCTCCCTTCATTTCATCATTTCTCAATCCTATCTCTAGCAAAGAGAATGTTATCCTTTTGCTATAAACTTTAGCTTTGGATTCAGTTCTGGATTAAGGATGTGACGAACATAATTCTTTGCACTTTCCTCAATATCAGTATCTGTGGCAGAAAATGCATTATGAAAAATAAACATCGGTAAAAACGTCATCCCCACTAAACTACTAGTGGCTTGAAACGGACGAGTCAGTTCACTTACCGTGTACTGATTTAGTCCGCCAGCCTGGTATTTTTCTTCTGGGCTCCCTGTAGAAATCGCCAATACAAGTTCTTTGCCATGCAGCTTATTTCCTCCTGATCCATATGCCCAACCGGCTGTAAAAACTGTATCAATCCACTTTTTTAAGAGCGGGGGGGAAGAATACCAATAAAATGGAAACTGGAAGACTATGCGCTCATGCTGCGTCAACTGTTGCTGCTCTTTATGTATATCTATTACCTCCTGGGGGTATTCTTCATATAAATCATGAACCGTAATATCTATATTTTCTTTTACTGCCTTTACCCAACGAGCATTTACTTTTGATTTTTGTAAATGAGGATGTGCTACAATCACCAATGTTTTCATTTTCATTCCTCTTTTCTTTGATAAGGATGTTTGTTCAAATTTTAAAGAGACACCGTACCCAATCTGCTCCACATTCTTTATACAATCCTGTATAAAGCCTCGGAAGGAAACGACTTCACCGGCGCCGTTTCTAACGCTAGATTGACACGTGCTCTCGGCACGCTCTTCAAATGCGAGAACAGGCTGCATACGTCATGCCTGTAACCTGCGTGTTACTCTCATTCGTACCCATGGTATGTCGCCTCCTCGTGATTATCATAACAATCTTTTTATTTTTATATACTATACCCCTGTATCCTATAATGTCAACATATTTTTCCAAATCATTCCCTCTATATGTTAAACATGTTCCTTTTCTGAAAAGTATCTAAATCGATAGAACGTTCATTAATTATTTTTATAGGTTTACGAACAAAAAAAGAGTTTTGCTAGGATCGATCCGTTCGGAAAAGTACATTTTTTAGAACGTTTTAGCTAATCGGCTGCATATAAATCTGTAAGTTGACATGGACTTAGATCCACATTATTTAATGAGGTGCCTGAAAATTCCACATCTTCAATTGTCAAAGTTCCAAAGTTAATGTTCATCTCGATTATCGATCTTCCTCGGTGATTATATTAGAGAATTCTCCATTCCAGAAATCCCTAATTAATCATTACTGAAACCGATCAATTGCATCGGAATTTCGTGATTGTTGCGATATAGTGCATCAAGGTAAGCTTTAGATGTGAAAAGAAGAATCGAATATGAGGAGGATTCAAGAATGGCACAATCGATTATCAATACGGGGAAAGTGCTTCGTCAGATCATCATCGGTCAGTTTCAGGAGGTATCTGAGTCACAGATGGACATCCAGCCAGAGGGCTTCCCTAATACGATTCGTTGGAATATCGGTCATATGGTTTATTGGTTGGATAAATACGCTTCGCTAAGCTTTGGCTCCCCATCCGCCATTCCGGCTCAATACGAGGTACTGTTCAACTCCGGAACGAAACCTTCGGATTGGACGGTCACACCTCCGTCGAAGGATGAACTGATCCAGATGTTAGCGGCACAGCTTTCGCGTCTTTCCGAACTGACACCCGAAATGCTTGAGCAGAAGCTGCAATCACCGTTTGAAATGGGACCGTTCCAATTCGTTACAGCCGGCGAATTGTTTAATTTCGCTTTGATGCATGAGGCGATTCACTTTGGCGTTATATCAAGCCAGCTTAAACTCGTCAAATAAAGCGAACCACACAACACAAATCCAAATGAGGAGGCGTTTTATTGTGACAAAATCGATAGCTAATACCGGTAACATAGAAGAATCCACGGGCTCAGTACGATCGAAAAACCATAAAGCATTTGATGCTTTTAAGCGGGCTTTGGAAACAGGGCATACAGTAGACTTTCTTACTACGGTTACGGATGATTTTCATTTCTTCGTTCCTCTCCCTTTGGAGGACTGGAATCATGAGCAACGAGGCAAAGAGCGGTTCGAAGAATTGATTAGATTCGAGCGTTCATTATTGGAGGTGCAGCTGACTCCGCTCATTGAGCTTGAGAATGAGAACTATGGAATGGTAGTATTTAGCGCAGAGGGATCTTTGAATGGTCTGTCTTATCGCAATGAGCTTACAATTGTCTTTGAGTTTGAGGCGGATCGAATCCGTTCCTTCCGCGAATATGTAGGCATGCCGTTAAAAAACTACGAGACCCCCTAGATGAACAATAACAACAAGGAGTCTATTAAATTAAAGGAAATCAATTAATTTTAAAGAATATAAACTAAAGCAGCGCTCCTGTCTGGAATCAGGGGGCGCTGCTTTAGAAAATAAACGAAATTAAAGGAAGCCACTTATTAAAGAAAACATGGCTTTCTTTTTTGTAACCTGGTCAGTTTATTTTTATTATAAGATTACTATCTTATAGGGGTGGCTGGAATGAAAGACAGAGTCATGGCACTCAGTAATATGCCACATACAAAAGAACGCTTCATTTATACAAAAATGTTTAAAATTCGTTTTCTTCAACAAGCATAACAGGTTACTTAGGGAGTGTTTTAATGCCTGAAAAAAAATATAAATTCTTAAATAATAGGGACATTTATTTTAAAGTTTGTTTAAATGGTAATATCACGACCGAAATGCACAATTCAGTCCCCATTACACCTCAACAATTAGCGATGGATGCCTATGAATGTCTTGCTTTGGGTGCTCAAGCCATTCATGTTCATGCTAGAGAGATTGATGAATCTGAAACATTAGCTGCTCAAAAATGTGCAGAAGTAATCAGAGTCATTAGAAAAACTTGTGGGAATATTCCACTCGGTTTAACGACATCTTTAACAGCTGAACCGGATCCAGATAAACGACTTTATTTAGTTCGCCAGTGGAATGTTATCCCTGATTTTGTATCAGTGAATTTTAATGAACCAAAGAGCATAGAACTTTGTAGATTGTTAACAGAAAAAGGAATAGGGATTGAGATGGGATTATGGACAGTCCATGATGCACATCAGTTTTTAGAAAGTGGACTTGTTAGTCATTGTCTAAGAGTTTTAGTAGAAGTTTTTGAGGAAAGCAGCGATCAGGCTATAAAACAATCAAGAGAAATAAGTCATTTTCTTCATGAAGAAGATGTAAATCTCCCTCAAATTCATCATGGAGAAGGAATAGACACATGGGCTGTTATTAAGGATGCGCGACAAAGAGGACACGGCATTCGGATTGGGTTAGAAGATACATTAGTAGGACCCAAAGGCAATATCGTTTCCAACAACAGGGAGTTAGTTTCTTTAGCAATACAGGAATTAAACCTTTGAGATTACACAGAGACCTACTTTTTTATTTATACTCATAACTTCCTTGGTATGAAAGATTATTATTTTATAAATATTCAAAAATTACTATTTAGATTTGGGATTGAAAATCCACCATTATAAAAAATCCAATGGATTTTTGGGGGAGCATGTCAACTTGAGGGTACAACAGATAAGGAGCGTCCGAAATATGGAGCGCTAATGAAAGAGGTCCTTCAGGAGCTAAAACTATTTTGGCATGTACTCGTGAGATATGGTTAGTCTTATATTAAAAGATTATGGAAGGGGGCATTGAACATTGGAACTTCGACAGCTTGAATACTTTGCTGCCATTTGTAAGGAGATGCATTTCTCTAGGGCGGCTGAAAACCTTTGTACCACTCAGTCGAATTTGAGTCAGCAGATTAAGTTTTTGGAGAACGAGCTTGGACTCCCGCTATTCGATCGTGTTGGCAAGCGGATTGCGTTAACCGATGCAGGCAAAATCCTGCTCGAGCAAAGCCACCACATCTTTGAACGCGTTGACTACGCGAAAAGGGCAATATTGGACCTTAAGAGAATGGAAGGCGGCAGGCTGGATATCGGCATTTTACCGGGAGATGGAGATTTGCTGTTTGATGCTTTACTTATCGATTTCCATAAGTCTTATCCTAAGCTATCGATAAGCGTTACGGAGACCACGGATGTGTACGAACAGGTCCTTAACGGAACAAGAGATCTCGGAGTTACTACGGTACCTCCCAAGCCTGATAACCGTATTTCGATTATCCCCTTGTTTCACGAGGAGTTTGCCTTGGCCATCCGAGCAGATCATCCCCTAGCGAAATCAAAGGCTATTCCGTTCGATGAGCTTCAACATCTAAAGATGATTATGTTCGATTCTGGACATCAGATTACAAAGATCATCCAATCGTACTGTCATAAAAAAGCAATGGTGATTGACAATTCAATAATAACCTCAACCTTATCCACACTCTTGTCTTTGGTCGGTCAAGGAATAGGAGCTTCTATTCTTCCCCGGATGTTGATAGATTATATGGACCATGAGCATATCGTTGCCATAAAACTGCTTGATCCTACACCTAGTCAAGACATTTGTGTCTTATACCGTACGGACAAATTTATGGGGCAAGCAGCGAAGTTATTTATTAAAGAATTGCAGTCTTTCCTTCAGAATGTCACAAATCATACCAATCGCTCGTTAGGATAAACGTAAGTGAACGGAACAGAGAATGAATCAAGCACATGATAAAATAAACGAAGCAAGATACAATATATCTGTATCTATTCCATAATGTAGGAGTGCTTTCGTTGCTTGAAAAACTTCTGTTCATCTGCCTATTTACCTTGATTATTCATACGATCGAGACACTCTCCTACTCTGTGAGACTGGCCGGTATTCGTGTTGCCAAATTAGCTGTCGCACTGTCCCTGTTTAATATTATTGTCATCGTCTCGCGGACAGCCAATATGCTCCAGGCGCCGCTTACTGCAAGCCTCGTTGACAGGGCAAAGGAAACGGGCGATCTATCTCTGATTGAAAGCCAATTTCGCGTCATTCTGGGCTCTGCCTCGCTGGGAACGTTGCTTGCGGCTCTGCTTGTTCCTACGTTTATCGCCGTTTTTTCCCGAGCGATTATCCATCTGGAAACTGCGGGTTCCATTCCATCTATGCTAAAAAACACGCTTACGATTCATCACCTGCAATATGCCAGAAAACACATCCGCGCCCCGCGCTGGAGCATGATTTCCCGCCTGCGAATCGGCGGCGTTCCAAAACGCTTATTTCTACTCAATGTACTGGCTACCATGATCTATACATCAAGCATATTATCGTGCCTGTACGCCTCTCTGCTTGCACCGCAGTACAGCTCGATTGCGCTGATGTCATCCGGTCTGGTGAATGGATTTGCCGCGATTCTGCTTACGATTTTTGTTGATCCGCAGGTTGCTATTCTCACAGATCGAGTGATGCGAGGAGAGGAACGCCAGCTCAATATTAACAAAGTAATCGGCGTGCTTATCTTTTCACGGTTTATCGGAACGCTGCTCGCACAGCTTCTTTTCATTCCTGCCGCTTATTACATAGCATGGATCAGCAGGTTCTTCGCCTAGTCCCTGATCCATAAGACGACAAGAAGCCCTTTTACATACGAAAAGGCTTGTCCTCTTTATAAGAGTGGAGGCGACTCTATATAGTTAACAAAAAAAGCCAGGAGAAAAATGGGTTAAAATGGATAATTTCATTTAAGAAAGGAACAATTATAGTAGAGGGGAGAGGGGATTGTATTATGAAAAAACTTTGGGTAGACGGGGATGCTAATCACAAAAAAGCATTTCAATGGTACATGAAAGCAGCAAAACAGGGCAATAAAGTGGCGCAAGAACGGTTAAAAGCTTTGCAAAAAAAAGAAATAACCTAGGAAAAATAACAGATGAGGGATGCTCAGCAGATATATCATCAAGCCATAGAATCCCTCATCTTTTTATAACTTTACAAACAATTTGTAAAGTGTTCTATGAAATTCTATAATCCCCCAATGTAGGAGGTCACTTATGCCTTATATCAATATCAAACTCGCAAAAGGACGAACCATTGAACAAAAACAAGCGTTTGTTGAAGCGATTACACGAGAAGCAGCCAGAACCCTTCACGTTGAAGAAGAGTGGGTAACTATTGTGTTCGATGAATACGAAAGAGAAAACTGGGCTACCGGTGGAACGCTTCACTCTCTTAAATTTGGTGAAGGGTTCGGGAAAACGGGAGCAACCTAGAATAACTCCTCCCCTCTCTACAGAACAAGCAAAAACAATCGAGCTTGCTCAGATCTTGGATGATGTATCTGCCATTATTTTTTATAAAACAATAAAGTCAGTGACAAGCGAAGCAACCTGTCCTTGTGCGTCGATTCCTCAATAAGAGGCATAGAAGCCGTCGCCATAGCCGGAACGGAATACAATCATATTCAGCCCTGAATCTTCACAAACGATCGCATTGCCCCAGTTATCTTCATGTTCAAATAAAATATCCTCTATCAAGTTGTCGTACAGGCTGATAAAGTCTTCGCCAAGCTCCCGTATCAATCGTTCCTCCAGTTCACCTACCTTATTCACTGCTTTCGCATCTGCAAAACAGCCGAGTCCTGTATCCACCGGATATCCGAAGATATGTCCTTCCTGCAGTTCATCCACATGCTGTCCCGGCCTCGTGGCCATCTCCCACCGAACCGGCTTCGCATCAGACAGCTTCAATTCAACTGCTATGTAATAATGCGCTTGATCATTATAGCAGGCCATTCAGCAGTCAATACCATGCTATTTTACGATCGCCATAAGAGATGGAGCTGTATTTAAAGCCGAATTCAGGCCATTATACGAACGCACATTCCAACGGGGTTTATCTATTTCCGACCCCCAGAAATGTGTAAGCTCCGTTAACCGTCCCCTCGTTTGTTTTTGTTCCCGTATCGACAGCCATGAATGTTCCACTGTCCAATCGTAGAACTCAACCTCTTGAATAAATGCAAGGTAGACCTGACAACTACCTGCCGGGTCTTCTTTAATAAAACGAAGCACCTTTTGGACGTCTTGTAAGAACGGTATATCACTCGTACTGCCCTTATATTTCATTTCAATCGCTGCTACCAAGTTGTTTACTTTATTTTGAAGATGCCCGCCTTCTTCGCTTTTCTCGTTCAGTTGCGCAATCACTAAATCAATCCGTTCACTGCCGTATTGATACTCGGTAAATATACGCAAATGATTTTGTTCAAAAAATCCATCACCTAACCTGCGGCGAAGATGATAGTAGAACGCATTTTTGAGTGTATCTTCTTTTAGCAGAAAAAAATTATGATAGTCACGCGAAATATCATACAGCCAGGTTTCTTTTATACATTTATCAATGAGCTGAACCACTTCAGATTGCATACTGCTTCTTCTCCCTTTTAGCATCTATATATTACATAAAGCATCATGCCCATCCCGTACGCAGAGCCTTCGCCCAATCGGGACGCCGGTGACGCAGCGCCATGTCAGCAGCTTGAGCTTGCTATTGTACATCGCATTATGGCGTTCTATCGGTATCCTCGCTCCCTTCTTATTCAATAGTAATCATACAAAAAGATTCAATCAACACAAAAAAGGAATGAGTAACCAAATCTAGAATAAAATAGTAATTCAATTAGCTCTATGAAAAAAGGAGCTTCATTGCTAAAAATAAAATTCTTCAGGAGGTTCCTATGGGCAGAAGTCTTGGAGCAGGTATGGTAGGACTAGGTATCATTTGCGTAATCGTCGCATTCTTTGAATTTTTCACCTTAGATATGTGGGAAACACCAAAGCTTTTTTGGCTTTTCTTTGTAGGTACACCCCTCATGTTCATTGGATTTATTATACTCGGTCCGCATATTCAACGGAGTTATTTACAACGAAATAGTGATATGATTCGTGATTCCATGAAACTCATGGGAGAAGGTTTACGGAGTGGATTAGAAGAGTCAAGAACATGCCCAAAATGTACTGCTGCAAACAAACATGTCGCGAATTTTTGTTCACATTGCGGTGCTTCTCTTCAAACTGATACATAGGGCAGGCATATGGGTTTAATGATAAAATAAAAAGCCGCTCCGAAGAGCAGCTTTTCATTATCCCCGCAGCACCTGAAATGCTGCTGCAACCTTTCTAGCAAAAACGATAGGATTCTCTACTGATTTAAAGTGAATGTACATAATACGCGGGTTATCGAACAACCAGTGGTTGTGCAGGGCTGTTACTTCAATGCCGCGCTTGCGAAGCTCTGTAATAAACGGCTGGATTTCCTGTTGCAGAATCACGGTTTCTCCGAGATTAAGCGCACGGCCGCTGCTATCTACGGATTCAAAAGAGAATAACGCTGCAAGAGTCAAAGGTGAACGGCTTCGGCGCCCCTGTATGGTTACATTGAGATTGCGAAGACGGGTCACTGTGCAGACACCGTTCACAACAGCTGCTTGTCCTCCAAGGATGCGAGCAAAACGTCGGCAAAGCAGGCTTGGTTGAGCCATGGACGATCCCCTCCTTTCTAACCTTATAGTACAGGCTATGCAGAGGAGACTTTTTTGCCATAGACATATGATTCAATTATATAAAAAATGGTCGAATTCACATCGTTATCCCCCTTCCAATCTATGAAACCAGCAGCCAAAAAACAAGCAAACGCACATTTTTTCGTTAGAGGACAACCATCTATACCAATCAAATGTGCAGGTCATATGCTATAGCAAGATAATTTCTTTATTCTCTTATTCTTTCAACAGAAAGGAGAGGAATGCAGGATGGCGATTAACACGCTGTTAAATTACAATCGAAGTGCAAACAACATATCAGACTCTGCCACAATTCCTGTTAATACAAGCACACCCGTATTGTTAGCTGAGCTCGGTTTGTTTGTTCCGCAAGCAGTCAACTTTATCGAGCTCATTGCGACCATCGGTTGGTCTTCCGACCCAGGTGCAGTAGAAGCTAATCAATCCAATATGCTCTTCTTCATTACGCAGGACGATATCGTGGTTGCTTCGACACGTGAAGAGTCACCGGATGATGCAGGCGGCGGCGACCTAGATCTCTTCATTACCACAACCTTTCAGGGCGTGCTGACTAATGTAGCCACCGGCCATCACGTCTATAGATTATTTGCGCAAAACTTAGAACCAGGACAAAGCATTGTCAATATCGAAGGACCCGTAACGATTTCAGTCAAAGCGATTGGACCGGAAGCATAACCGTAGATCAAAGAACACAGCGCCCCTATTTTTCAAAAAGTAGGGGCGCTGCTTATTTCATATGCTAGTAAGTATCCATAGAATAAGGCAATTGAATCGTCTTACATGATATAGGATATCCGTCTACACCACGTCCAGATCTTCCTGTATATCCCATTTATAAGAAAAGCAGGATATGCTTGTTTTCTTTAGCCTGTAGACATGATATAGGATATCCGTCTACACCACGTCCAGATCTTCCTGTATATCCCATTTATAAGAAAAGCAGGATATGCTTGTTTTCTTTAGCCTGTAGAAAGGAGAAATAATATGCCAATTATTCAAACGGCGCTTAACTATACACGGGCAAATGCGACCAATTTTACAGAATCAATCAGTATTCATCTTACCAATACTACTGTAACCTTACTATTGGAATGGGGGCATTTTGTTCCTATAGGCACTCAATTTGTAGAAGTCAACGCATGCATTGGCTGGGAAGGAACCATTGGATCGGAGGCTGTAGAGTTCAGGTTTTATAGGAATAGCCAGCTTGTTGCCTCGGCTGTTGATAATGTAGATGATATCCGTATAAATGTAGATAACGTTCCTGGAACCTAACAAGCAAGACACTCGGTTTCCTTAAGCCAAAAGAAACCGAGTGTTACCCTTATTGATCCAGCGATACAGCGTACAATTATATAGTCCTAGCTCTTTTGCGATTTGTGCCGTCTGTCCCCTTCTAAACCAAGTTAATCAGCCTGGTATTTGAATTCTCTGCTGTAGCTTTTAGCCATTATACACACCCTGTTGTAGAATTGCTTATTGGTGCACCCTCAATTTTTCATGCTTGGCGTATTAAAAGTTCTGAAAACAGGTAGGGCAAGGTCCACCTGTATTTTCAAATACCACATTATCAACAAAAGCAGTTCCACCTGGAGCAGGATTACCAATGTTTTGAAACGTGATACATGCAACCGTTGCTCCTGGAGGAGTACATACAACGAGAGTATAGTGTTGAAACAAACTTTGAGGCTGATTGGATGCAGGTACAATATGTGGAATATTATTTGTAACAATAGGATTCGTCGTCGTTGGTGTAGGCGTTCCATTTCCCGTATTAGTAATCAGCGGTGTGCAAGGTTGTGGCGTTGTCGCATCTGGAAAAGAAACCGAGGCAACAAGAATACCGCCATCTCTCACATCTGCAGCAAAAGAAAGGGTATAGCAGCAACCTTCAGAAACCTCAACGACTTGGTTGATAAATCCTGGAGTAGCCGTTGTACCTGCTGAAGGATTGGGGTCAAGGCCCAAAATACCGACAGATTGGATCACAGGTGTTGTCAGACTTGTAGTAAAACGTCCACTGTGAGCATCTGGAAAGGCAAAAACGGTGGCTCGATCTGAAAGCCAATCGATCGGTGGTGCGCCTACTACCGATAAGTCAAACCCTCCGTTCAAAAGCAGATTGGTGCATGGACAACATACTTCTACAGATGGTCCGGGCGGTCCAGGTGGCCCCACTGGTCCGGGGGGGCCCGGCGGGCAGGGAGGACAAGGTGGAACAGGAGGTATCGGTTGAATCTCCCCAATTACGATTCGCCCAGGGTTCTTCCGTGGCCCCGGTGGACAGCACCGAAAGCCAGAATGAAAACTGCCATGAAAATCTGCCATAATGCCTATCACTCCTTTTATCTTCAATGTATGCAATACATGAAAGAGTGCTTGGGCGTTTGATATAAATTATTATAAATTAATACTGGTTTTTTTCACGAAACCATAACGTTGCAATCCACTTTTCCCCCTCATTTACTGCGCGTCCTTCATGTAATGATAAAGGATGGGCTTCATTCGTCCCCTTTTTACAGTTTTCAAAAAGCAAAAGGTCTCCCTCCTTTGGCGTAATCTGGAGATCAAGTCCAGGGAAACAAGTTTCTCCTCCTGCGCCAACTGTATTTAAGTAAAGAATAGCCGTACACAGCCGCTGTCCACCTTGTTCAAAATACATTCTCCCCGGTTTCGTAGAAAGATCATAACAATCAAAGTGAGCCTCGAATTTCCCCCCAACTTGATACCGTGCTATTTGAAGCTGTTCAGCATGAGTAAGCGGTTTTTTAACAAGAGAAGCCATGCGTTCTGCTATCTCACGCACTAACCATGAATGATGCGGAAACCACGTATGCTCCGATAGCCGGGCCTCTGAAACCTCTAGTCCAGATTCCTTAATCACAGTAGCAGGACGCAATTTACTTTTAGCCAATTGAATCAATCGACGGCACTCTATCGGTGTGGCCACCTGTTCATAGTACGCGATGAACGGATCGTCATGATAAATAACCGAAAGCTCCGGCATGCCCATCTCCCCTTTTGTGTATAGATTACTCCCATACTACGCAAAAAGAGGAAGGCAAGTGTTAGATAAAAAGAGGAAGGCATCTTTCCATATGCTGTTGGTTAAGGGAGCAAAGGTGGGGGAAAATCGGTACATCCCGGTTTACCTCAACATTAACTTACAGAAATGCTACCCCATTTTATTAGAAAGATCGTCAATCGCTTGAATAGCTAGCTTCAACGCTTTAATCCTTCTTTCTAAAAGCGTTCTTTGGGGACTACCAGCCTTTGACTTAACATAAAGGTTCTCAATTGATGGAAATAAATCAATAAGAACATTGCGAGCTTCTGCTACATCTTCTTGGATGTAGTGATGGTGTCTTTGATTCCAAACGTTTTCTAGCATTGCTAAGCCAATGCAAACAGCTTTGAGTCGTTTCTTTACTACGGTGGTATTTGCTCCTTTTTGAGTCATCTGGGACAATGCATTTTCGAGTTTACTGATTGTCGATTGTAAAGATTTTATTGATTCCAATTTATCTACATTTGATATGTTTTCCATTTCATACTGTCCTTTCTTCCTTTCTGAATTATTTTGCAAAGGGTTGCGGATAGTTTTATTGCAACCGAATAAATTTTAGTTCTTAACAAGAAAGCTTCCTCCATTTTAGTCTTCGTATCATCCAGCAGAAATGTATCCTTACTTTTTCATATATTTCAAAGACACAAGATTATTGATCCCAGTTTTCTTGGCCATCTTTTCCGAAAGAGGCTTTCTTTTGTATTCTTCAAAACCTAACTTTTTATATAATTTCATCGCAGGAATATTCGTATCGGCAACCTCTTCAATGACGTAATCGTTATATGGTGTATTTTCAAAAATATGCTGAATGATTTGAGAAGCTACACCTTGTCCTTTGAATTCGTAAGCTGTTCCGACAAATTCAATCGAGCCTGTATGAGGAGGAAAATCTGCAGGAAGGGCTTCAAATTCCTTCTTTAATAAGATTCCTGCAACGCGTCCCTTGAAAAAGCCTAAGTGCTTTCTCAGCTCTTGTTTATTTAATTTTACCGATAGCGATCTCCCGTCCGTACATGCCGTCATTCCAACAACGTTACCATTTACTATAGCAACATAAAATTGATGTAAAATAAACATGTGCGCGAAGGACTTTGCAATGGTGTTTTTATCTTTGGAAAAATAGCCAAGCCATTGTGTAAATCCTTCTGCAAAAATTTTTATCTGCTTTTACAATCATAATCTTATACTCTCCAGCTTGCATGTAACTTTTCCCTCCCACCTTTCAATAAAAAAGAAGAACAACTGTACAAAATAATGATTTACAATCCCTTGATATCGTTGATCAGTTCAGGCAATCCATCACTAAAAGCATGTTCAGCTCCATCGAGTATTCGAGTATTTGCCTGTGGAAGCCTTTTCTTATAGTGTTCAAGGTGTGCAGACGGCACGAATTCATCGTTACGGCTGTGATAAAGGAAAATCTGCGCTATCTGAGGAAGTTTTGAGGCGGAATTTTCTGGCAGAGTGTACTCCTCAACCTGCCAATCATCGTCCTTTCCCCAGTATGGTGCTGCAATCATAAACAATCCAGAAATGGATCGATTCGTCGTTTTCTCGGAAAGATATTTCAGTAAAACTGAGCCTCCTAAAGAATGACCGATAAGAAGCACCTCACCGTCTAACGAAGCAAATTCTTTGTCAAGCTGAAGCTTCCAAAGCGTATACTCAGGATCTTCAGAATTAGGCATCTTGGGATATAACAAATTGTATTCATCACCCAGTGCGTCTTTTACATATGCTACTAGGTCGCTGCTTCCTTGGTGAAGACCTTGGGCTCCTGCACTATGAATGAACAACACTTGCTTTTTCATCTTGTTTACTCCCTTCTACTAGCTACAATCAGAAAGAAGCCATCTCAAAGTTACTTCTTTCTCTGTCACGATTTAATGAAATCCTAGATAACATGTAGTATTTTATTAAAGTTTATCACCTATGATAGCGAAGGACTTCTTCTCGATTGCTCAAAAACTCATCCTTCTATTCAACATAACCATCCGTTTATTCAATAAACCAAAATCATCGGATAAAGAAGCATAAATTTGATACAATGTTATTGAATCCTAAAAAAGGAATGAATTTAATGAAGAAAACGGACAAACCATAGCAGTAGAAAACCGACTGTACTTTTTTCAGTCGGTTTTCTACTTGTTGATCTGTACGGAATAAACCCCATTGCACGTAAGATTCAGCAGGCTACTTTTTATACTTTTGGCCTTCCGTCTGCAAATGAAATTCCAAATGATTTTAAAAGAAAGTGAGGAGAAGTCTACATGCTACATGTTGTTAAAGGTAATCTATTAACAAGCGACTGCACAGTAATCGGTCATCAGTGCAATTGCTTTTCAACAATGGGTGCAGGCATTGCTAAACAAATCAAGGCCATGTTTCCACAGGTTTACAAAGCTGATCAAGAATTTCCCCTTGAGCCGAAGGAACGCCTCGGTAAGATGTCGTTTGCCGAGATTCCAAACGGCTACTTCTTTAATCTCTACGGCCAGTTTCACTATGGAACAGATAAAAAGCAAACGGATTATGAAGCGCTAGCGTCTGCATTAACGTTGATGCAGCAGCAAATTGAAATCATTAAACAAGAACGTTCGGAGATGCAGGTTAAGATCGGATTCCCATTCGGTATGGGGTGTGGACTCGCAGGAGGAGATTGGTCGATTGTAGAGAAAATGATTGCACGTGTGTTTGATGGGTATGATGTGTATCTGTATCAATTGAAATAAATTCACTCACATAATTGTTCCAAAACGTGTGAGCCTCTAGCCTTAACACTCTATGAAAGAAGGTCAATGCGTTGGAATTACATTTGCCTAAAAGTATCCATACATTCTATTGGTTTACCTTTCCTATCATACTTATTTTAGTCGGCTATACTAACGTTTTTTACAATTGGGAACTCCCGCTTTACGGCTTCAATGAACTCGAAGATTTCGGAAGACTCTTATTTGTACTTGGAATCAGTGCCTGTGAAAGTGCTTTATGGACAGTATTTCTATGGTTCGGAATAAAACTTTGGAGAAAAGTTGCAAGTAAATCCAATATGTAAGCCATGAAAAGGGGGGGTAATATTACCAGTTAATGAAACCGATTATTCATTATGAACGTATACATAGGTTTTGATTGTTCTATAAAATGAGGTTGCTTTACGCATGCTATGATAACGAAAGCAGGTATTCTTATATGAAAATTACAGCGATCCTCGAGAACACTACACAGGATCATAAATTAACGGCAAAACATGGGTTATCTCTATATATTGAAACCGAGCAAATGAACATTATTTTTGATACAGGACCCGATCATTCATACATAAAAAATGCAAAGAAGATGGGAATTGATTTAAACAAAGCGCATGCTGTGGTCATTTCCCACGGGCATTCTGACCATATTGGCGGGCTGCGTTATCTTAATGAAGTAAATACACATGCAAAAATTTATTTATCACAGCATGCGTTAGAGCCTCATTGGCTTAGAGTAGGCGGCTACTTTCATAAGATAGGGGCAAAGAATACCATCCAGGATACGTACATGGATCGCCTTCATTTTGTAACCAATAATACAGAAATAGCAAAGGGAATTCATATTATTACTTTGCATCCTACCAATGAATATACAAAGAACCTTTATAAAGGAAGCCCAAAAGAGCTGGATGACTTTAACCATGAAATGATGTTGGTGATCGAAAATAAAGATGGCCTCGTCCTGTTTAGCGGCTGTAGCCATCATGGGATTATCCATATGGCAAACATCGCACTCGATACATTCCCTGGTAAAAAAATTGATGCCATAATAGGCGGGTTTCATTTAATTGGTATTCCCATTATTAATACACTCGGAAAAACAAAGGAAGAGATCATTTCTATGGGTACTAGATTAAATGAAATGCCCATCCGTTCTATGTATTCGTGCCATTGTACCGGCATAAAAGGATACAACATCCTCCGTACTGTTTTGAAAGATAAATTGCATCCTTTTCCAACAGGGAAAGAATTACTTATGGCGTAAAAGAAGCTTCTTCTTTACTTCTGCCAGCGCTGCCGCTGCATCTCGTTCTGGATTCAGGGTGGTAATGATCGTTTCACTAATGGCGGCACCGCTGTACACCTGGCTAACCACTTCCAGCTCAATCGGCTTGTCATAGTAATCTTCCGCCCATTCTGTATACTCTTCAGCCGTATATGTCAGACTGCTAAGCAAAAAATCAGCACCATTATCTAAATCCTCCGGATGTTCAACTTCCCCAGTTCTCCATTCAGAATCATGCTTTTCCCGCCACAGGCAGAAGGTTACGTCCTCCTTCTCAAACGTATCCGTATCCAAATAAGAGACAAGACTGGCCGGTACATCATCATACATGCCCGGCCATACCCCGTACTCTTCGTCGGCATGGGGACTTAACGGAGACTCGTGATCGAACCCCTTAATAAGAACGCCTTCAGGAGCAAAGATAACATACAGGTCATCTCCTGCACCGTTATCAATTATGCCTAATGAAACACCATCAAGCCAGCGCGGTTCATAGTGGTGTACACGCAGCCACTCTTCCGGACATAAAATCAAATCTAACCCGGCTAAAACAAGCATCCGCCGTTGTACATCCTCAGGCTCAAGCATTGGGCCTTCCCATTTCTTCATTTATTCCATCCTTTCTATTTTCAGACCCTGGATTTGCTCTAGCACCTTTCTGTCATGTTTCGCTATCCATACAGACAACAAAACAACTTTTTCTTTATATTTTTTTCCTAATCGGTATATACAAATCCACCTTACATTTTCCTTCCGGGTCCTCCGCTGGGTTATTCATACAAAACTCAAGGCAATCTCTGTCGTCTGCATCATATTCACTATTCGGCAGCCACTGCTGAAAAATATTTTGATAAGCCTCAGCTAATTTATAACCCATATCGTAGAACGGATATAAAGCATACAGGCCTCCGGATAACTTTTTAAATTGAACATTGCTATGACTTTCTTTTGCAAACCCCTCTGGTATGGTGACACAAGCATCATAGCGACAAGCGTGTTGTTCTACCATTTTGGGATTATCTAAAGAGATTCCGATGAAATAGTGTTCCGGTGGAAACAGTTTATTTTCCATCGCCCACTCCATTATTTTCTCCCATGAATCATTCGGTTCAAAATAACTACCAATACGCCTAATAAATGCTACCTCATATTCAGGAAGTTCCTTAATGAAAACAGCCACGATCATCCCCTCCACCCACTTATTCTCCACATTAGGATCTATATCCTCCTATGTAGAGATAGAGGTAGAAAACCTTATCATAGTAAGGCTGTAAGCTTTGGCATAACGAATACAATGAGAGTTTAATAAAGAAAAAGGACGACGCTTCGCTTGTACATACATGTAAATTAACAGAGGCTTTATATCCCGATTTATGCTAATTTATAATAAAAATGACAAAAAAATGCAATAATTTTCCTGAAGGGGAGCGAGGGAATTCTTTGATGAGATGCTTACACCAGAACTTCGTGAGATTAGAAAGACCCTAGAGGCATATACCACACATACGCCCATTGAAAGCGTTGATACAGCAGCAGCGTGCGGCGAAGGATAGCGAATGGGACTTGATTGTAAAAGTCACTTCAAATAACGCTACAAGGCTTATCAGGATTGACAGATGGGATTAAGTATTAAATAACGGTATTTCAATGCCTATACTTTTCTTTTTCTTCCGTTGCTAGCTATAATCGGTAGCGGAATAAATTCACACCACTTCAAATCAGCCTACTAAAGTCCAAGCTTTGCACATAATTGATGAAGCAAGGAAAGTCCCTGCAGCTGTAATCGGTTATTATTATTTAGGTATCGTTCGATGTCTACGATAATTTCCTTTACAGCCAGTAGATCCTTCTCCCTTAGCTTTTTTACTGCATTCTTTATCTTAACTGTTTCATTTGAATACACCGTATTTTGAGTGGCTTTCATAAGCAGAATCTTTATATATTGGAATACATCAAAATATCTATAGTTGTTCTCTTCTCCCCTAGCTGAGGAAATAAACCCTTCCTTTTCCCAGTAGCGTAATGTGGAATGCGCTACTCCTATTTTCTCAGCTATTTCCCCAATCATAAACGTCCTTTCGATTGCCGGTTGAACCTCAAGTTCTTTTACTAGACAAATGATTTGATGTAACGTTGTTTTAGCATGATGATTCTCCACTTGTACTTTGTTAATCCTCCAAAGAGCAGCATGTACATCTTTATTTTGAATATCCAACAGAATACGACTTGTACTATCCATCCCGAAGGCCGGAGCCATGCCAACAATACATTCAAAATAAGCCACATGCTCTTCTGTATAGATCCGATAACCATTCTCCGTTCTATCGGTAGGAGGAATGAGTCCCCTCTCTTCATATCCGCGCAAAGAACTGGTACTGATATTGAGTTTTCTTGCAATATCAATTGGTCTTACCTTTCTCATTTTCTTTCCCCCTGTCTCTACATTTATTTTAACCCTACTACAAACTTTATCCTCATTTTTACAGCTATAGCAATGTATTTTGTTGAAAACTTTAGAATTAGCTTTACTGTTGTAACATAGTTTCTGTACTATCAAAAAACATTATGGAGGGATGTAAATGAAGGCAGTAAACCCGGAAATGAACATTCATGAATTAGGGAATGTCGCATCTGATTATATTCAAAAAAAATGGAGACCGGTTCTCGCTCAACATAGAGATGAGCTGATTACGCTCTTCCCTGAATATGAAGATGCAACGTACGGTATGTATTTAGATAAGCTTTTACCACCTATGTGGGAGGAATTTCAGCGTAATGGTTTTACAACAGCCGAAGCGACAAAAGAAGGCGATTTTGTTATAGCCGATTGTTTACATTTCAGAAATTCCCTTGAAAAGGCAAAATGGGGTACGCCAGAACATGAAATCCGAGTATTTTGGATTGTTATTGAAAATGAAAGAAATGAAAGGATTGGTACGCTGCTTTTTGAATTATCTCATTCACATGTGGCATTTGACATTCCTGCAGCTCCTACATTCTTTGTTTGCGAAGGTATTGAACACAATGCAATTGTTGAAAAGATTCGTCAATTAAAAGAAGAATAGCGTCTTTATTTTTAGGGTGAACCCTATTATCAAAGCATGTTTTTTAAGAATCTAAATGCTTCCTTGCTTACGGACTTGCTTTCAAAACAGAAAAGGGGAAGTCCGTAAGAAGGATTGATATCGCGGAAAGAAAAAGGGCATCCTTCGGCTACTCAAACGATAGCTTTTAGGACAACCCTTCTCTTTCTTCTCTTCTGTTACATTAACTCAGACTTCTGTAAGAGTCGTTGCACAATCGCTGCAACCTCAGCTCTTAAGATGTAATCTTTTAATCCACCTTGGCCCCCAGCTTTTCAGAGACAAAACGAAAAAGTACGGTTCATTCAACTATAGGATTTCGATATAACCTTCTCTTCCATTCACTCTGATTCTTTGGCCATCCTTGATCAGCTTCGTAGCATTCTCCACACCTACAACGGCTGGAAGACCATATTCTCGGGCAATGACAGAACCATGCGTCATCAAACCACCTACTTCCGTAACCAAACCTTTAATAGATACAAACAACGGTGTCCAGCTAGGGTCAGTAAAGGCTGTAACCAATATATCTCCAGCTTCTAGATTCGCATCTTCCATCTTTAGAATAACACGTGCTCTGCCCTCTATAACTCCGGAAGAAACAGGTTGACCTACAATCGCTTCGGCTGGGAGATTTTCTCGTTTGTACGCACCTGCAATGATTTCACCATCGGACGTGATAACACGTGGCGGAGTTAATTTTTCATATAATTTGTACTCGTCTTTTCGTTTGCTGATGATCTGGTAATCGAGTTTATTTGTACGTACGACTTCGTGAAGTTCTTCAAAAGTGAGATCGTATATATCTTCTTTCTCTTGAATAACGCCCGCTTGTACGAGTCGCTCAGCTTCTTTCAGTAAAGCCTGCTTATAAATGAAGTAGCGATTAACCATGCCGTATTTTGGATATTCCCTATACCCGCTGAAATTCCGGATGAGGTCGATCCTTTGTTTTGTTTCTTTGGCTTTTTTCTCTCCATCCGGTAATTGCTTCAATCGGTCTAATAACTCTTGTTCTTTTGCCAAAGCTTCCTGTCGTCCTTGCTCAAATTTCCGCTTGCTAGCATTTGGCTCAGAATTTTTGATGTTACTGAGAATCATGGGGATAAGTGTAGTTGGTTTTTCGCTCCAACGCGTTCTGGTCATATCGATTTCTCCAACACATCGCATTCCGTATTTGGTGAGATAAGCGATTATTGCGGCTTGGATTTCCCGCCCACCATCCAACCTAATTAATTCATCCAAAAAGTTATCATCTTCTACATGTTGTTGTAAATAATTGATGACTTCCGGATAAGGACGAATCACGTCTGCGACATCCAATAACGCTAGACCCATTTCCGAGGTAATATTGTTGGGTACAGATTGAGAAAGCGTGTCGGCTGCGTTTTTTTCACCTAACCACGTATTCATTTTTTCATTGATCCATGTTGAAGCATCCATCGCAGCCATAATCACACCCAAACTTTGTGGATCAAATAAACTCTTCTTTAATTGCTGGATATCTTCTAGTATAAAATCAAATAAATCCGATCCTGATTTCGTTTGAATGTTTTGTTTTAACTCCTCTATCGATGTTTGATTACGCGTAATCAAATCAGAAACAATGGTCGGATCGTTTTCGACTTGTGATTGAGAACCTGCAGACGATATCTCACTATTGCTTTTACTGGGACTCCCCTCTCTTTTACCATCTGGTGACATTTTTATAAAATCTTCTCGCGCTACAATGGTCATGAGTGCATCTTTTATGAGCGGATCGGATTGTCCCAAGCCATCTATTATCATTTTTCTGCTGACAGGCGAAGCCAGCATATGTGTAATATCAACAAACAATCTCCCTCCAGCTTTATGCATAGGTGCAGGAGTCGTTAACAGGTAAAAAGATAATCCGAGTGGTTTCATGGGATCAGTCATCATTTGTTGATGACCGACAGATACGTACACGTGATTTTCTTGATCATTCGCTTCAGGGATGGGGAATAACGTAGTGATTGGCCGACTCTGAACAATATAAAAGGTATCGCGGGCCAAACACCATTCGATATCTTGTGGGCAGCCAAAATAAGTTTCGATCTGTCTTCCTGTGCGTGCGAGCTGTAAAATTTGTTGCTCCGTAAGTGTTTGCGTCTTTTGCTGATCAGAAGCGATCTGCTGTGTCTCTGTTCCGCCTTCCTTTCGTCCATAGATAGCCAATTTTTTGTCTGCTATCCTCTTATCGACGATTTTATCTTTTTGCACCTTATAGCAATCCGCAGATACCAAGCCAGAGACAAGAGCCTCTCCTAGTCCAAAGCTGGCATCAATAGATAGCAGCTTTCGATTGGAAGTAATCGGATCAGCAGTAAATAAAATTCCTGAAGCCTGTGGGAACACCATCCGTTGAATGATAACAGATAAATACACTTGGCTGTGGTCAAACCCGTTTTGCATACGATAAATCACGGCACGATCTGTAAATAGGGACGCCCAACATTTGCTGATGTGCCGCAAAATGGCTTCTTTTCCGATGATATTTAAGTAGGTGTCCTGCTGACCGGCAAACGAGGCATGTGGTAAATCCTCAGCCGTTGCACTAGAACGCACGGCATAAGCATGTTCATCGCCAAACTGGGAGAGATAGTGAGCAACAGCTTTTACAATATCGGAGGGAATTTCTATTTCCATAATGATCTTCCGAATCTTTCTGCTGATTTCACCAATTTTGTCTCGATCCTCTGCTTTGAACAATGTAAGTTGATCTAGTAATTGATGAAGTTCCTCATTTTTCCCAAGGGCTCTTTTATATGCCTCAGTAGTAACACAAAACCCTTCTGGCACTTGGATTCCATGAATCTTCGATAGTTCCCCCAGCTTCATCCCTTTGCCACCGACCAACATTTGTTTTGTTTTGTCGATCTCCCGAAGCTCCAGTACATACGGTTTCATTTCGTTCCCTCCCATTTATCACTCAATACCAAGACGAATCCCAATTACGCTGTCCACTCGTTTTTGCTCCTAGCGAAGTTTCATGTTCATATCAAACACTCCTTTAAAAAAATAAAAATAGGGATTGACTTAAAACAACTCTATGGTGTATGATTAAGTTAGGGATAAAATAAACTAAAATTTAAATTATTGTGTATCTATATAAATGTACCACAGCTTTTCACTTTTATCAATGCATTTGCACGACCATAATGGGTGCAAATGCATAGGAAGAAAATACAATAGTAAAAAGCCCAATCTCTTAGTATTGCTATTAAGAAATTGGGCTTTTTTCGTTTTAACAAGATTATCTATATTGTTTTGGATCCTTTTCTCTTTTAGTTGGACCTTTATGAGCAAAGGTCCATTCAATGATATGGTCAGTAATTCTGTCATATAAATCATCTTCTAGATAAGGTTCTTCATAAGTAAGCAATGTATCAATATCTGTTCTTATTTCCTTCAAAATATTAGTGCTAAAAGTTTTATTATCATTTAGAATCTCCCATAGATAGTGACAAAATCGTTCAAATCCTTCATCCCAATTACCATTTCCATTATTCTGTGCTTCGTATCGAAGTTTTTCAATTGCCCTTATTAGTTCACCTTCAACAGTATCTGCTTGACCACTCTTTGGAACATGGTTTAGCCAAATATCTTTAGCTTCCTCAAAGTATTTCATGATAACCTCCACGATAACCTGTAATAGATTACATTGTAAAGCTCTTTACACCCTTTTTCTATAGCGGTTTTCATCGGCTGTCCTACTGTCATGATAAGAGTGTATTATTTTAAAAAATAAATGGGGTCCCCCACTAATTTGCTGTCCTTGTTGTAGCACAATTTTCTCACTCGAGTAATCTATATTGTTATTTCGGGGATTTTCAGAATTAAAAAAAGCCGAGAACCCTTGATATAACAGGGTTTTCGGCTTCTGCTTTCAGTTATTCAATTATACTTCCATAATAATCGGAAGGATCATCGGACGACGGCGTGTCTGCTCGTACAAGAAACGTCCAAGCGCATCACGTACATTCGTCTTTAAGGATGACCATTCATTCACGTTATCTTCCATGCATTTATTCAGTGTCTGGCTTACAATACGGTTTGCTTCTTCAAGCAGTGCTTCCGATTCGCGGACATACACAAAACCGCGTGAAATAATATCCGGACCCGATAGAATGGTTCCGTTTTGTTTGCTCAATGTAACTACAACAACTAAAATACCATCCTGTGAAAGCAGCTTTCTGTCACGCAGTACGATGTTTCCTACATCGCCTACGCCAAGTCCGTCAATAAGTACAATACCAGACTGAACTTTCGGACCGTAACGCGCTTTGCCACCGTTGATCTCAACAGTATCTCCATTGTCAATTAAAAAAATATTCTCAGGCTGAACACCACATTGTTCAGCTAATAGGGCGTGTTGACGAAGCATTCTAAATTCCCCGTGGATGGGAATAAAGTACTTCGGTTTCATTAAATTCAGCATTAACTTTAATTCTTCCGCACTTCCGTGTCCAGATACGTGGATATCACTGCCATAGACTACGTCTGCCCCAATACGGAACAACTGGTCTACTGTGCGTGCCACATACTTCTCGTTACCTGGAATTGGAGTCGCTGCGATCAGTACGGTGTCACCTGGCAGAATATCGGCTTTACGGTGTGCAGAACGCGCCATGCGCGTCAGCGCCGACATCGGTTCACCCTGACTTCCTGTAGACAGGATTACCACACGCTCGGCTGGAAGCTTATTGATCTCTTCCGGCTCAATCAGCATGCCCTCTGGAATGTTCAAATAGCCAAGCTCTGTGGCGATATTGACGACATTTACCATCGAGCGACCAATTACAGTCACCTTGCGATCATACAGTGCGGCTGCGTCGATGACCTGTTGAATACGGTGAATGTTGGAAGCGAATGTAGCAACAACGATACGTCCCTTGCACTTATTGAACTGCTCCTTAATCGCCTCGCCAACTTCACGCTCGGATCCGGTAAAGCCTGGACGCTCTGCATTCGTACTGTCAGAGAGCAGCGCAAGTACGCCACGTTCACCGATTTTTGCCATCTTCCCGAGGTCGGCCATCTGATTGTTTACTGGCGTCTGGTCGAATTTGAAGTCGCCAGTATGCACAACGTAGCCTTCCGGTGTATCAAGGCACACACCGACAGAATCCGGAATGCTGTGGTTGGTCTTAAAGAATGACGCAGTAAAGCAGCCCAGTTCAACCTCTGACTTGTTGTCGATTAGGTTAAGCTTCGCATCACCAAGCAGACCCGCTTCCTTAAGCTTGACCTCGATTAAACCGATCGTCAGCTTGGTTGCGTATACAGGAACATTGAGGTGACGCAGCACGTAGGAGAGCGCTCCAATGTGGTCTTCGTGTCCATGCGTAATGATAATGCCGCGAACCTTGTCTTTGTTCTCCTGCAAATACGTAATATCAGGAATGACAATATCGATGCCAAGCATTTCTTCCTCGGGGAATTTCAAACCTGCATCGACTACCACGATGTCATCTGCATACTGAATTACGTACATGTTTTTGCCAATCTCGCCCACGCCGCCCAAAGCGAAGATCGACAAAGCTTTCTGGTTAAGTTTCGACAAATTTATTCCTCCTAATATTCAGTTGTAGTTACATTTGATCAAACAACGTATTTATTTTTTAATAAACCGAACCAGTCACTTGTTAATATTATACATGATTTTTCAAACGAAAAACAAGTGCTATCACAGCTTACTGTGCCCAGAAAGTTCGTTTCCTATGTAATCACGCGGATAACAGGATGGACACGGTATGATAAGAAGGCATAAAACGACGCAAAAAAAGGACAGGAAATTGCTTCCCTGTCCTTCTCTTACCTCATTTGCTTAGGTAAATAAACGTTGTACATATTCTTGTTCTTGTTCCGTTAAAGCAACAAGCGGAAGGCGTACCCCGCCTACATCGATCCCTTTTAATGCAAGCGCCGCTTTAACCGGCGTCGGATTCGCCGTAATAAATAATCCCTCAAAAATCGGGAGCAGTCGGCGGTGCAGAGCGCTGGCCTTTGTAACATGGCCTTCTACAAACGCTTCAATCATCTCCGTCATTTCGCGGCCGATGACATGGCTGGCCACGCTGACGACGCCTTTGCCGCCGATAGACATGCATGGCAGCGTCATGCTGTCATCCCCCGTATAAAGAACGAAGTCGGCGCCTGTCTGCTCGATGATCTTAGACATCTGGCCTGTGTCACTGCTCGCTTCCTTAATTGCCGTAATGTTCGCCACATCGTTTGCCAGACGAATCGTCGTCTCCGCTTTCATATTAATCACAGAGCGCCCGGGAATATTATACAGCATAACCGGAAGCTTCGTGCTTTGGGCAATCGTCTTAAAGTGCTGGTACAGCCCTTCCTGCGACGGCTTATTATAATAAGGCACGACCAGCATAATTCCATCGACACCGGCTTCTGCAGCCTTTTGCGTCATTTCGATCGATGCCGCTGTATTGTTGCTTCCTGTACCGGCGATAACCGGAATCCGTCCGTCCACAATTTGTGATACGTACCGGTACAGCTCCACCTTTTCCCATCCAGACAGCGTGGGTGATTCACCTGTAGTACCTGCAACGACAAGCGCCGTTGTTCCCGTGGCAATCAGGTGCTCTACCAGGGTCTCCGTCTTTTGTTTATCCACATTCAATTGCGCATCGAATGGAGTGACCATCGCTGTCAATAATCGTCCAAAGTCAATCACGGTACTCCTCCTTAGAACTGTACCTTGTCAAGGTCAAACGTTTTATGAAGGGCACGGACCGCCCGAGCCATATCGGTTTCCTTCACCAGCACCCAGATGGTGGTATGGGAGTCTGCCGACTGTAGAATCTGGATGTCCCCTTTGGTCAGCGCCTCGACAATACGCGCCATAACGCCAGGAACGCCAGCCATACCAGCACCGATGATGGACACTTTGGCGCAGTGGCGGGTTAATAGCGGTTCATATCCCATGCCATGCAGAATATCGACCGCCTTATCTAGCACCTCATCCCGCACCGTATACGCGACCCCGATCGGGTTTACATTGATAAAATCTACACTGATATCATTTTCGGCCATCGCTTTGAATACCTGCATCTGCAGATCATATTCTCCCTCTTTGGCCATGACTTTAATCTGCGTCAGATTAGGCACATGTGCAATACCTGTAATCAGCCGGTCATTTACTTCTCCGGCAACCCGACTTGCTTCCGCTATGCTTGTAACCAGCGTTCCCTCTTCATCTGAGAACGTCGACCGCACACGGATCGGCGTGTTGGTCTGCATCGCAATCTCTACGGCACGCGGGTGAAGCACTTTCGCTCCCTGATATGCCATATTGCAGATTTCCGTATACGTAATCGTAGACAGCGGACGCGCTTCTTCCACAATACGTGGATCGGCTGTCATGATGCCGTTTACGTCGGTAAAAATATCGACCATCTCCGCTTTCAGTGCAACACCAAGCGCGGTCGCTGACGTATCGCTTCCTCCGCGTCCAAGCGTGGTCGTATCCCATTCTGTCGTCCGGCCTTGGAATCCAGTCACAATTACAACTTTGCCCTGCTCTAGCTCGCGTACAATGCGCTGCGGATTAATTGTTGCAATCTGGGCGTTCGTATAATCATCGTTCGTTAAAATGCCGGCCTGCCCACCTGTCAGCACGGATGTTGTCAGTCCTTTTGCGTTCAGCATGCTGGCCATTGTGGTAGCGGAGATGACTTCCCCGCATGACATCAGCATATCAGTCTCCCGCTTGCCTAGCGCACTTCCATTCTCTTTGATCAAATCAAGCAACGTATCAGTGGCGTACGGATCGCCCTTGCGTCCCATGGCGGATACAACAACACAGACGCTGTATCCTTCCTCAAGCGCATTTATAATATGCTGAGCCGCACGCTCTCTCTTTTCGGCGTTCGTCAAAGACGAACCCCCAAATTTTTGCACAAGTATTCTCATGCTGCTCTCGTAGCTCCTTACCTTATTCAGACTCTGTAATTAAACCGCGTTTTACAACTTCTTCTGCGATTTGAACTGCGTTTCCTGCCGCACCCTTTAACAGGTTATCGGATACAATCCACATGTGCAAGCCCCGAGGGTTGTCAAGATCGCGACGCAGGCGTCCGACGAAGGTCTCAATTTTGTCAGCAGCATCAATCGCCATCGGATACTCTTGTTCCTCTGGATTGTCCTGCACGATAATGCCTGGTGCGTTCTCTAGCAGCGTGCGTACTTCCGCCAGATCATAGTCGTTTTTAAACTCCACATATACCGACTCCGAGTGACCTTTGACAACTGGAATGCGTACGCATGTCGCAGCGACAGCAATCGTCTCATCGGAGAAAATTTTCTTCGTCTCACGTATCATTTTCATCTCTTCGTTCGTAAAGCCATTATCTAAGAATACATCAATTTGCGGAATGGCATTGAACGCGATTTGATGTTTTTTCGGAAGCGATCCTACCGGTAGTACTTCCTTCTTCACTTCTTTACCGCTAACGAGTGCTTCGGTCTGATCCGTCAGCTCTTGAATGGCTTTTGCACCAGCTCCTGATACCGCTTGATAGGTTGATACGATGATACGCTCGAGGCCATACTGATCAAGCAGCGGCTTTAATGCGGCAACCATCTGGATTGTAGAGCAGTTCGGATTGGCAATGATGCCGTTATGCTCAGCCAGCGCTTCTGGATTTACTTCCGGCACAACCAGCGGAACTTCTGGGTCCATGCGGAATGCACTTGTATTATCAATGCAGATTGCACCCCGCTTTGCTGCTTCAGGTGCGAGTGCTTTACTGACACTGCCTCCTGCGCTGAATAAGGCAATCTGTACGCCTTCAAATGCTTCCGGTGTCGCTTCCTCGATGACAATATCCTGACCATTGAATTGTACCGTCTTACCCGCCGAACGGGCGGACGCTAATACTTTCAAAGAAGCAAGTGGGAACTGTCTCTCGCTTAGCATCTTCAACATTTGCTCCCCTACTGCGCCGGTAGCACCAACAACTGCTACATGATATCCTGTGTTCTTCCCCATCTTTCCCACTCCTTTTCGCTCACCGATTTCTTCTTCGGTGCGACTATATTTTGTATTATGAAAATAGCAAAAATTGCTATTGCATATAGCGGAACTTCTCTACGAGCACCGGTTGAAGCTGTATGCCTTCAAGCGCCGCCTCGCACGTTTCTTTAATCAATTCCATACGTGCAACCAGCGAGTTCGGCTTCTTCGTCGGGGCATCTTGACCATACGGAACCAGGTAAATATTCTTTGTTGCTGTTAATTTGGCGATGTTGGCCGCATTCAATCCCAGTCCATCATTGGTCGAGATAGCCAGCACAACCGGGTGCAGATTACGCAGCGTTGCCTTTGTCGCCATCATGACCGCACTGTCAGTGACCGCGTTGGCAAGCTTGCTCAGCGATGTGCCTGTGCACGGTGCAATCACCATCACATCAAAGCGTTTGCTTGGTCCAAGCGGCTCCGCATCCACAATCGTAGAGATAATATCATTGCCGGTAATCGCGTATAACTGTGCCTGCCAATCACGCGAATTGCCGAACCTTGTATCGGTTGTAGCAACGGTGTGGCTGATAACCGGTACAACTTCCGCACCTGCATCAACAAGCCGCTGAATCTCCGGCATTACTTCAGCAAATGTGCAGTGTGATCCCGTCAGACCAAAGCCGATTGTCTTACCCTTGAGATCCATCTTGATTCCTCCTGTTCCCCGTTTGATCAAAAACGAGCCGCGACAGCGTACCTGCGATAATCTGTCCTGCCGTTTTCGGTGCAACGATTCCGGGTAAACCTGGAGCAAGAATGGCTTTAATTCCCCGCTTCTCCGCATACCGGAAATCCGTGCCTCCCGGCTTGGAGGCAAGGTCAATAATTAAGGCATGAGGCTGCATATTCGCAATCACCTTTGCTGTAATAATAACCTGGGGAATTGTATTAAATATAAAATCAGCGTCGTCAACATGCTGGGTCAGTTCGTCAATATGGAACGGAGTCAGTCCCATTTCAAAAATCCGGGCCAGATCCGACGACTTACGGGCGCCCACACGTACTTGCGCGCCAAGCGCATGCAGAGCACGAGCCATGGATAAACCAACCCGGCCCAGTCCTAAGACCAGACTGTTTGAATTATGAATGGTAAAGTCAGTATTCTGGATAGCCATCATCAGCGCGCCTTCCACTGTCGGGATGGAATTATAAATCGCCACATCGTCGCGATCCATCAACTCCGTTAAGCCAAGACTATGCTTGGCGGCTACATCCGTCAAAAAACGGCGGGCAATCCCCGTATAAACACAGCAGCGAGAAGGCAGCGCGGCGAGGAGCTCTTCTGTTAGTTGCAGCGGCTTGGAGCAGAAGATACTCTCAACATATCCTTTATCATCCGAGCCTACAATCGGCAGAATCAAAGCATCCACATCGCGCAAGACATCAGCGGAAAGCGGCCGCTTCACCGCACCGGTGAAGTTACTCTCCCAATTATCAAAGCCGATGAGGGTTACCGCGGCATCCAATTCAATGAATTTCTTGATGACTTCAAGCTGGCGAGCGTCCCCGCCGATGAAGGCAGCATGAATTCCTGTTAGCATAAGATAACCCCTTTCAAACCATTTTACTGCAAACATGCGCTAAGATAAAGCAAAAACAGCCGCTGCAGCCATGGTTTCCCGGAATTCGTTGCATTTCTACCCTCATCGTATTCTGTGCGGACCAGTATGGTGACAAACGCCCGCCTGTTCATTTTTTCTTATTCTGACATTGTCTTCTCTTTCATCTCCACAATAATCATTTCACTGCCCACCTTACGAATTGCTTTCCACGGAATCATAACCTCTTCTTTTTTGCGTCCAAGCCCAAGGAGACTTCCTGTGGGGAGAATGATCGATTCAATCTTACCTGATGCCGGGTCAATCACCATATCGGATTGCCCGACTACCCCCATTCTCTCACCGTTATCCAGATCAATAATCTCTTTGCCGCCAAGTTCGCTATACCGCATTCTAACGCCTCCCATGTGGCATATTCGTTTTGATATATACACTTCTACCTACATGTATACGCGTGCTTATCTGTTTTCATAAGCGAAAGTTACGACATGTATAAGGCGGCAAAAATAAAAGAGGAAAAACTGTATCCCCTTTATTTTAACGGATATGTTTTTCCTCTTTTATTTTTATACTCCTGTATGACCAAAACCACCGCTGCCCCGCTCGGTGTCATCAAGTGATTGTACCTGTGTAAGCTGTACGCGCGGCACCCATTGGAATACAAGTTGGGCAATTCGATCACCGCGTTCTATAATGAATGATTCTGTCCCATGGTTAATTAAGATTACACCGATTTCACCGCGATAATCGGCATCAATTGTGCCAGGTGCATTCAGCGTGGTTACCCCTTTTTTATATGCCAATCCACTGCGTGGGCGCACCTGTGCTTCTAGGTTTTCCGGCATTGCGACTGCAAAACCGGTTGGAATCAGTGCTCTTTCACCTGGTTGAAGAGTAACAGACTCCGATACTGCAGCTTTTAAGTCAAAGCCGCTGGCAGCATTCGTCATCTTCAGTGGAACTCCAATGTCTTCGTTTCCAGGCAATACAGTAACCTTTACATTAGCGTCGTACAAGAATATCGCTCCTCATATAATCTGGTATCGTATCAAGGGGGCTGACAAGGGCCGTTGCCACCTTATTGCTAAATATCTCTTCCGCCACTTTCTTCACACTTTCCACGGTAATGGCTTCTACACGTTGAATAATCTCATCGAGATCTAAGTGACGCTTGAGCAGCAGTTCATTTTTACCCAGACGACTCATGCGGCTGCTTGTACTCTCTAAGCTGAGCATGAGGCTGCCTTTTAACTGCTCCTTGCCTTTCTTCAATTCTTCTGCGCTGATTCCCTTATCGCGCAGCTCGGCGACCGTCTTAATCATAATGTGATAGACCTCTTCGAGCTGCTTCGTAGCTGTACCTGTGTACAACGTAAACGTACCCGTATTTTTAAAGGAAGAATGATAGGAATAGACCGAGTAGGCTAAACCGCGCTCTTCACGTACTTCCTGAAATAGACGTGAGCTCATGCTGCCGCCCAGTATATTGTTCATAAGAATAAGGGGATAAATATCCTTATGCCCTACATCGTATCCTGGAAATGATAAGCAAAGATGTGCCTGTTCGGTCTCTTTTTTCTTCCATACGGACCCGGCAGTGAAGTCCGGCACAACATCGGGTGTCAGTTCCTGTGTCGTGCGTGTATAGCCAGAGAAATAGCGGGTAATCTCGGCAAGAAGCTTGTCTGAGACATTGCCTGCTACCGTGATCACGGTCTCCTCCGGCGTATAACGCGCATCGAGATAACGATGGATATCCTCCCGTCCAATTCCACCAAGAACTTCTTCCGTACCAAGAATGCTGTAGCCAAGCGGATGCTTTTCATAGGAAGCCTTCGCTACCAGATCATGGACGAGATCATCCGGTGTATCTTCATACATACGGATTTCTTCAATGACTACATTCTTTTCCTTTTGCAGCTCCTGCTCATCAAATACGGAATTAAAGTACATATCCGCAAGAATATCAAGGGCAACCGGAGCGTGCTCATCAAGCACCCGGGCATAATAGCACGTATATTCTTTAGATGTGAATGCGTTAACATGGCCGCCGATGTGATCGAATGATTCGGCGATCTGCTTAGCTGAGCGCGTAGCCGTTCCTTTGAACAGCATGTGCTCAATGAAATGGGAAATCCCATTTACTTCAAGGTTTTCATATTTTGAGCCCGTGCCGATCCAGATGCCGAGCGCAACGGAACGAACGGTTGGGATTTTTTCAATAATGATGCGCACGCCATTGTCTAGCGTATATTTTTCTATCACTACGCCTTCCTCCTCCAGTTGACGAGCTGTCGCTTGTCACATATTTCTCTACTATAGCAAACTTGCCATCTTCACTCAATAGGAGGGGACGCGGCTGGTAGACAGCGTGTCACTTACCGTTCCAAGCGCTAATTTCTTCTCTTTAATATGTGCAATCAGGCGCGGCAGCGCTTCTGCAGTCGGTGCTGTCGGGTGCATGAGGATAAGAACACCGTTATTGACCTTTGGTGCCACCCTGCGGAACCACTGCTCAGGAGAGGGCTTGCGCCAATCAATCGTATCCGCTGTCCACATAATGGTCTTGAGTTGATAACGCGCGGCCATCTCCACGACCCGCTGATCAAAATCACCTGATGGTGGTGCAAACAGCGTCGGAGTTATACCGGTTGCTTCTTTAATTACCGCATTCGTTTTTGTAATCTCTTGTTCCATACGGGAGAGAGAGAGTGTGCTCATATTCGGATGTGAGTATGCATGACTGCCAACTTCATGTCCGGCTGCGACAATTTTCTTTACTTCGTCCGGATATTTTTTGGTCCAGCTTCCATCAAGAAAGAAGGTGGCTTTTACTTTTTCCTTCTCCAATGTTTTGAGAATTGCCGGTAAGTATTCATTGCCCCAAGCTACGTTAATCATCACAGAGACCATCGGCTTCTCTGGATTACCACGGTAGATGGGAGCAGGTGCTAGCTGGTCGATATGCACCGACGGCTTAACTTCCTGATAAACAAACAGTGACTCGTCCCATTTCCCTACCTGTTGCATGCGGGTAAGTGTCGCTTGCTCATCTACACGCAGTCCGTTATATCCCGGTACCCTTTTCCATACCGGATCAATGCGCGCATCTATCGGAGCTATATTCTTTGTACGCGCTACCTCTTTGAGCTGCCGCTCCCACCCGGCTGTTTGCGTTGCGATTGTCACACGATCCGTCTTTTTCGAAGCGATATACAAGTTCACTGACTCTGAGGTCATGACACTATATAAAAGAAAAAGAAAACATAGTGAGGCCAATAATCGATTCATCATTCTTCACCACACTCCCGCATACATATAGGTTTGTACAATCCTATGCCGGGAATGGGGCAAGCATACATAAAAAAAAATAGCGACAGACATAATGTCTACGGTCGCTATTTTCCTGCTTACTGCTTATCGGCTTCTTCCGCCGCTTTTTCTTTTTGCTTCTGCTCTTTTAACAGGACTTTGTGTGAGAGGTTCACACGCCCCTGGTTGTCGATTTCCGTTACTTTCACCATCAGCTTATCTCCAACGGATACAACATCTTCAACTTTACCTACGCGCTCTTCAGCCAGTTGTGAAATATGAACAAGTCCTTCCTTGCCAGCGAACAGTTCAACAAAGGCACCAAACTTCTCCACTCGCTTAACTGTACCGTTGTAAACTTGTCCAACTTCGACTTCGCGCACGATATCTTCGATAATCTTCTTCGCCCGGTTGTTTGCATCCGCATCCGGAGAAGCGATATACACGCGGCCATCTTGTTCGATATCGATTTTTACGCCCGTTTCCTCGATGATCTTGTTAATCACCCGACCACTTGGCCCAATTACATCGCGGATTTTATCTGGATTGATGCGCATAATCGTGATCTTCGGCGCAAATTTAGACAACTCTTGGCGCGGCTCTTGGATGGCTTCTTCCATCTTGCCAAGGATAAACATGCGGCCTTCGCGCGCTTGATTAAGTGCCTGCTCCAAGATTTGACGATCAATTCCTTCAATCTTAATATCCATTTGAAGCGCAGTAACACCGTTACGTGTACCTGCTACCTTGAAGTCCATATCGCCAAGATGATCTTCCATGCCTTGAATGTCCGTGAGAACGGTAACGTGCTCTCCATCTTTAACAAGGCCCATTGCAATACCTGCCACCGGCGCTTTGATCGGTACACCCGCCTGCATCATCGCAAGCGTGCTCGCGCAAATACTTGCTTGTGAGCTTGAACCGTTCGATTCCAATACTTCCGATACAAGACGGATTGTATATGGGAATACATCCTCGCCCGGAATGACCGGCTCAAGTGCACGTTCACCCAAGGCACCATGTCCGATTTCACGTCGTCCTGGTGCGCGCAGTGGACGGGCTTCCCCTACGCTGTATGGCGGGAAGTTATAATGATGCATGAATCGCTTCGATTCTTCAAGACCTAAACCATCAAGAATTTGAACATCCCCAAGCGCTCCAAGCGTACATACGCTAAGCACCTGTGTTTGTCCACGTGTAAATAACCCTGAACCGTGCGTACGCGGCAGAAGTTCTACATCGCAGGCAATTGGACGGATCTCATCCAATCCACGGCCATCCGGGCGTACTTTGTCATGCGTAATGAGACGACGCACTTCTTTCTTGACAATATCGTGCAGAATTTCATTGATCTGCTTCTCTTCTTCTGGATAGGTTTCCGCAAAATGCGCCAGCGTCTCATCATTGATGACATCGATCGCATCATAACGAGCTTGCTTTTCTTCAATGCGCACGGCTTCGATCAAGCGAGTTTCTGCGTAATCTTTGACAGCGGCTTCGATCTCCGCATCAAAGGTCAACAGTTCGACTTCCATCTTCTCCTTGCCGACCTCTTCAGCAATTGTCCGGATTTGCTCTACAATCTTACGGATTTCATCATGACCGCGCATAATGGCCTCAAGCATGACTTCCTCTGATACTTCATCAGCGCCTGCTTCTACCATGTTAATCGCATCATATGTACCTGCTACCGTCAGATTGACATCGCTTTTCTCCATCTGTTCTACTGTTGGATTGATTACGAACTCACCGTCAACACGTCCGATGATAACACCTGCGATCGGCCCATTAAACGGTATATCAGAAATGCTCAGGGCAGCAGACGTACCGATAATAGCCGCTACTTCCGTAGAACAATCCTGATCCACAGACATAACCGTATTGACGATTTGCACTTCATTACGGAATCCTTCCGGGAATAGTGGACGGATCGGACGGTCAATCAGACGGCTGGTTAGTGTCGCCTTCTCGCTTGGGCGTCCTTCACGTTTGATGAATCCGCCTGGAATTTTACCAACTGCATACAGTTTTTCTTCATAATTTACTGTAAGTGGGAAGAAATCAAGGTGCGACGGCTTTTTTGATGCCGTTACGGCACTCAATACCGCGGAATCGCCATAGCGTACAAGCACTGCCGCATTGGCCTGCTTCGCCAGTCTGCCGTACTCAATCGACATTTTCCGGCCAGCGAAGTCAAACTCATATACTTTTACATCTACATCCATAAAAAAATGATGCCTCCTCTCTTGCTCAACAAAAATAATTTCGTCATTGTTCTAGTATTTCCTGCAATCCAAGGAAATAAAAAAGATAATGAGAATATCTAACTATAGGCATGAAAAAAGCGGGGAATCCCCGCTTTCTCTTATCGACGTAAGCCTAGTTTAGTAATTAACTCACGGTAACGAGTAACATCTTTGTCTTTCAAGTAAGCCAGCAGGTTGCGGCGTTGACCAACCATTTTCAGCAGCCCACGACGGGAGTGGTGGTCTTTCTTGTGCGTACGCAGATGACCGTTCAGATAGTTAATTTTTTCAGTAAGGATAGCGATCTGTACCTCTGGAGATCCAGTGTCGGACTCGTGTGTACGGTACTCTTCAATCAACTGTTGCTTGCGCTCTTGTGTTAATGCCATCCTATTCACCTCCTCAATAAAATCCCCAATGCCCTAGAAATCCGTTGGTGATTCGAACTTCCAAGCCATGGTTGTTTGACTAACAAAATATACTATATCATATAAAAACGACAGAGTAAAGCGCCGTCTCTATACAACCGACAGTTTGGCAAACTGCTCTTTTGCAGCTAAGACATCGGCCTGAATCTGGGCAATTAAGGCTTCCACCCCAGCAAATTTCTGTTCCTCACGAATAAAGAACAAAAATTCCACTTCAAGTGATTTCCCATAAATATCACCTGTAAAATCAAACAAATGAGCTTCAAGCGATTTCTCTTTGCGCTCATTCTCAAATGTCGGTTTAATGCCGACATTCATCACACCATAGTAGGTTCTGTCTTCTAGATTAACGCGCACACCGTATACTCCGTTTCTCGGTACAAGGTACGGAGCATCCAACTGAATGTTTGCAGTTGGAAAACCAATGGTGCGACCACGCTTTTCACCGTGGATCACCGTCCCGCATACACGGTACGGGCGGCCAAGAAATTGGGTCGCTTCTTTTAACTTACCGCTGTACAAATATTCTCGGACGAGCGTGCTGCTAATCTTCTCACCAAATTGATTGACCGGTCCGACAACATCGACCCCGTACCGTCCACTCGCGTGGTTTTGCAGTGTGAAGAGCGTACCCTTGCCCCTGTGTCCAAACGTGTAATCAAAACCGACGACGACATGATTTGGCGACAGCTGCATAAGGAATTCATCTATGAAATCTTCCGGATAGATGGAGGCAAACGAAATGTCAAAATGAACAACGTATACGATATCCACCCCCATCTTGTCCAACTGCGCAAGCTTTTCATCCACAGGCGTCAAATATTGGGTATAGCCACTCTGACCAAGGACCTCACGCGGGTGCGGATCAAAGGTCATCACAGCCGCCTTCACGCCTAAAGAATTCGCTATATCAATCGCTTTTTGAATGACGCGGCGATGCCCCATATGGACGCCGTCAAAATAGCCTAAAGCCAGTACGCATGGTTCGCCTCTAAAATCAGGTGGTAGCGGATAGTGCAAACGTTGAATTTCCATTTATGCCTCCCCCTCCGGAAACACTCTTACAGGTTTGGATTCGACACCATTCTCTTTATCTATATATATCACTTCATGCAGAGCAAGAAAAGCACCTTCTGGGCTATATAAACGAAGCTTATCTCCTAGCTGCCAGTCCCCTGGTTTGCGATGACGCTGACTGAGGCCATTACGTATCGCTGCAACTCTTCCTGGCGGAACCGTTACGGCAGGATACTGAGAGAGTCCAAGATCAAGCGGGTGCAAAAGTGCTTGCAGCTGCTCTTGTTCAGCGGCTTCCTCTAATTGTGCAAAGGTTACACACTGATCAAGTATAAAAGGGCCGCTTTTGATACGCTGCAAATACGACATATGGGAAGGATAGCCGAGTGCTGCTCCCATATCGACACATAACGTACGCACATACGTCCCTTTAGAGCAGGTAACGGTAAAGGTTAACGTTGGTCGCTCTTGCTCTAGATTCATCTCTTCAATCTGAATATTATAAATCGTAACGCGACGAGACGTACGTTCAACGGTCTTGCCTTCACGTGCCAATTCGTGCAAACGCTTGCCCCCCACTTTGACGGCTGAATACATTGGCGGCAGCTGCTCAATCTCTCCAATGAAGCGCGCCGTCATTTCTTTCACTTGCGCTTCTGTAAGACGAGGTTCAATTGCCTTCTCATCGATAACCTCTCCACTAGCATCCTGTGTGTCAGTCGCTATGCCAAGCGTCATGATCGCTCGATACATCTTCGGTGCTTCATGCAAATAGTCAGCTACCTTGGTTGCCGGACCAATACAGATGGGAAGCACCCCCGTCACATCCGGATCAAGCGTACCGGTATGCCCTACTTTTTTGGTTCGTGCAATTCTTCGTATCTTCATTACACAATCATGCGAGGTCATTCCTGCAGGTTTATACAATGGAACAATGCCGGATAGCTGACTCATGCTTGATCGCCACACTCCCGCAGCGCTGCGCTCACTTTTTGCGCCACCGCCGCCTGTATATCCGCAAGCGCGCCGGCTACTGTGCAGCCTGCCGCACGTACATGACCGCCGCCGCCGAGTGATTGGGCGATTGCCGCAACGTCCACTTGACTGCGTGAGCGAAAGCTTACCTTCACCTTGCCGTCCGCTACCTCCTTGAATAGAACACCAACTTCTACACCTTCAATATTGCGTCCGTAATTCACAAGACCTTCCGTATCCTCATTGCTTGCTCCCGTCTCGTCAATATCAGAAAGCGTAACTGTCAAATACGCAGCCTGATCATCGTCACTCAACTGCAGGGTCTGTAAGGCACGCTGTAAAAGCTTCACATGTGCTTTCGTAATGGACTCAAGCATACGCTCTGCGATTGCCCCGGATTCAACTCCATGGACAAGCAGATCAGAGGCTGCTTCCATTACATGGGGAGACGTATTGGAATAGCGGAAGCCACCCGTGTCTGTCAACAATCCGGTATACAGACACGTTGCCAGCTCTTTATTCATAGATAATTCCATATGCTTTATAAGATCGAAAATCACTTCCGCTGTTGCTGCCGCATCTACTCGAACAAGGTTAGTCGTACCAAATAGATCATTCGTCGGATGATGATCAATATTCAACAGCATACGCCCAGGTGTAAACCACTGCGCTACTTCTCCTACACGGGCGAAATCTGCACAATCGCATGTAATAACTACATCATATGTATGGTGTTCCGCCTGGGCGGAGGCAGAAACAATCTCATCCGCGCCCGGCAGAAACATGAATTTGGCTGGGGTTTCCCCTTCATTGACAAGAGTAGTCTGCTTGCCAAGTCCGTCAAGCAGCCACTTCATTGCCAAAAGGGAGCCAGTGGCATCCCCGTCAGGATTGACGTGATTCACTACAAGAAAATGCTCATGTTCGTGCAGGAAACGTGCCGCAGCTTCCAAGGATGCCTTGTATGAACTCATTCTCTTTCTTCCCCTTTTTCTTCTTTAATCTCATGCAGCAGCGATTCAATTCGACTGCCGTATTCAACCGACTCATCGAACTTAAATAACAAGTCCGGTGTATGACGCAAACGCACGCGGCGTCCGATTTCGCCACGCATAAAACCCTTCGCTTTCTCAAGCGCTTTAAGCGTATCGCTCCGCTGCTCATCTCCGCCTAGTACACTGATGAATACTTTAGCCTGAGACAAGTCGCCAGACACTTCTACACCTGTTACCGTAACAAAACCGATGCGCGGATCTTTGATTTCACGCTGGATGATTTGACTGAGCTCTTTTTTAATCTGTTCGCCTACACGATTGGTGCGAATATTGCCCATATCGTCTTCACCTCATTCTAACTGAACGATTATGTTCGGGATTACTGAGCGACCTCTTCCATGATGAATGCTTCAAGAATGTCGCCCTCTTTAATATCGTTATATTTCTCAACGGTAATACCACATTCATATCCTTGTGCTACTTCTTTCGCGTCATCTTTAAAGCGTTTGAGCGCATCGATCTTGCCTTCATATACAACAATACCCTCACGGATGACACGAATGCCGGCATCACGCTGAACCTTGCCGTCTGTTACGTAGCAGCCTGCAATCGTCCCTACTCGGGATACTTTGAATGTCTGGCGCACTTCAGCCTGGCCGATAATTTTTTCTTCATATACCGGCTCCAGCATGCCTTTCATTGCCGCTTCAATTTCTTCCATTACTTTATAAATGATACGGTGCAGGCGAATGTCTACCTTCTCCGCTTCCGCTGTCGTACGAGCATTCGGCTCAGGACGAACGTTAAAACCGATAATAATCGCATTGGATGCTGATGCCAAGATAACATCCGATTCCGTAATAGCACCAACGCCTGTGTGAATGATTTTTACACGTACGCCTTCTACATCAATTTTTTCAAGCGAGCCGCGCAGCGCTTCAACAGAGCCTTGTACGTCCCCTTTGATAATGACGTTGATGTCCTTCATTTCGCCTTCTTTGATCTGATTGAACAAATCATCTAGCGAGACGCGGGCTGAAGCACGCAGTTCCTTCTCACGGCGATTGGATGAACGGCGTTCTCCTATCTGACGTGACATCTTTTCGTCTTCAAACACCATGAATTGATCGCCGGCTTGCGGTACATCATTTAGCCCGGTAATCTCAATCGGTGTGGATGGCGGTGCTTCCTTAATACGACGGCCTTTATCATTGACCATTGCACGGATGCGGCCAAATGTCGTACCTACTACGATCGGATCGCCGATCTTCAGCGTTCCCTGCTGCACCAAAATCGTCGCAACCGGACCGCGTCCTCTATCTAGCTCGGCTTCGATTACAGTACCGCGCGCACGCTTATTCGGATTGGCTTTCAGCTCCTGTACTTCTGCTACGAGCAGAATCATCTCTAGAATATCGTCTAAGCCTTCACGCTTTAATGCCGATACATGAACAAAGATTGTATCTCCGCCCCAATCCTCCGGTACAAGTCCGTGCTCAGTTAATTCCTGCTTCACACGATCCGGATTTGCAGACGGTTTATCCATTTTATTAACAGCAACGATAATCGGTACATTCGCAGCTTTCGCATGGCTGATAGCTTCAACTGTCTGCGGCATGACACCATCATCCGCTGCAACGACAATAATCGCAATGTCGGTTACCTGAGCACCGCGTGCACGCATGGTCGTAAACGCTGCGTGGCCCGGCGTATCAAGGAAAGTGATTTTCTTTTCGTGTTTAACTACCTGGTATGCACCGATATGCTGTGTAATACCGCCAGCCTCGGTTGAAGTAACATTCGTTTCACGGATGGCGTCCAACAGCGTCGTTTTACCATGGTCAACGTGTCCCATAATCGTTACAACAGGTGGACGTTCTTGCAACGTATCCGGATCATCCACTTCTTCGATATTCTCGAAGTCGCTGTAATCAAGCTCGATTTTTTCTTCTACTTCAATCTCATAATCAGTTGCAATCAGATGAATCGTATCCAGTTCAAGCTCCTGATTGATCGTCGCCATAACGCCAAGCCCAAACAGCTTCTTAATAATTTCAGACGGCTGTTTTTTCATTTTTTTACCGAGCTCAGCTACCGTCAGCGGACCAGATATTGTAATCTTATCCACTTTAACTTCAGGCTTTGGCGGCTGCTGTGGACGGTTTCCACCTGGACGTTTAATGCCCTTGTTTTGCTCAGAGGACTTTTTATTGTCATCAAAACGTTTAGAGCGTCCAGTATTAGGCTTTTGTGCCGATCTTCCACGATTTTGGCGATCATCACGAGACGGCTTGCCACCTTGGCTGCTCTGGCCTTGCGGTCTTCCGCCTTGACCCTGTCCCTGTGGTCTGCCACCCTGGCCTTGCGGTCTTCCGCCTTGACCTTGCCCCTGCGGTCTGCCACCCTGGCCTTGTGGTCTTCCGCCTTGACCTTGCCCCTGCGGTCTGCCACCCTGGCCTTGTGGTCTTCCGCCTTGACCCTGTCCCTGCGGTCTGCCACCCTGGCCTTGTGGTCTTCCGCCTTGACCTTGTCCCTGCGGTCTGCCACCTTGACTGCTGTTTCTGTTTCCCTGACCTGCATTATTTCGATTTTCGTTTCTAGTGTTTTGCTTATTTTGTTCTTGGTTTTTTTCCATCGTCCCACTCTTTTCCGTATCGCTCTTTTGTTGTTCCTGACCATTTGCGCGTTGTTTTACCTGCTTCAAATGCTGTTCTACCTTTTGAATCATGCTGTCTTCTAGTGTACTCATGTGGTTATTTACCGATAAATTGAGTTTATGCAATAGGTTGATCATCTGCTTACTGCTGATGCCCTGCTCTTTGGCATATTCATATACTCTCAATTTACTCATTAATCCACCCCCGACAGTTATTGGTTCATCAGCTGCATCAATCGTGCTGCGAAGCCTGCATCTGTCACGCCAATGACAACACGTTGCTCCTTTCCAAGCGCGGCGCCAAGCGTTTGACGAGTGCCATAGGTTACGCAGGGAGTTTTGTAGCTGCCGCACTTATCTGTTACTTTTTTGCGGGTATTCGGGGATGCATCGTCCGACAATATAACCAGATGAACCTGATTTTGCCGTACGGCTTTGATGACAAGTTCTTCTCCCGTAATGAGCTTGCGGGCCCTCTGCGCTAGGCCGAGCAACTGCTCCACTTTATTCATTTGCGTACACTCCTCGCAAATGACTGTTCCAACTCTTCATACATTGCATCCGTGATTTCTGCTTTTAGAGCACGGTTTAGAAGTTTCTTCTTCTTTACAATGTCAAAAGCTTCGCGTGAACGTGACACATATGCGCCTCGTCCCGCTGCTTTGCCAGTTGGGTCGATCTTTACTTCCCCTTCCGGCGTACGCACGATGCGCAGCATATCGCGCTTGTCAAACATCTCCTGCGTTGCGATGCATTTGCGTTGCGGAGTTTTTCTCGCTTTCACGAAGACCTACTCCCTTTCCTCCGCAGCATCCGCTAAAACGGATCCTTCCGCTTCATCCTGCATTCCTTCACCTTTTGCTGCACCAGCTGGAATGATAGAAATGGGTTCGCTGTATTCAAAGCCTTCTTCTGCTGCTTGTGTTTCACTTTTAATGTCAATCTTCCAACCTGTCAGCTTCGCAGCAAGACGCGCATTCTGACCGCGCTTTCCAATTGCTAATGACAGTTGGTAATCAGGCACAACGACGCATGTTACCTTTTCGCCTTCATATACGGTTACATGCACAACCTTTGAAGGGCTCAAAGCATTAGCGACATATTCAGCTGGCTCTTCGGACCATTTCATAATGTCGATTTTTTCACCGCGCAGCTCCTGTACGATCGTCTGTACACGCATTCCCTTCGGACCTACGCAGGCACCGACCGGGTCAACATTCGGATCAGCCGAATATACGGCAAGCTTGGAACGATCCCCTGCCTCACGCGCTACAGATTTAATCTCAACAACCCCATCAAAAATCTCCGGAACCTCAAGTTCAAAGAGACGTTTCAACAGTCCCGGATGTGTCCGAGAGACAAAAACTTGAGGTCCTTTTGTCGTCTTCTCTACCTTCGTGATATATGCTTTTACACGATCGCCCTGCTTAAATGTTTCGTTAGGCATTTTCTCATTTAGCGGCATCAATGCTTCGACTTTACCAAGATCAATATAATAGAACCGGCTGTCTTGACGCTGCACGATGCCGGTTACGATGTCTTGTTCACGGTCGATAAATTCGCTGTAAATAATGCCTCGCTCCGCTTCACGAATACGCTGGGTTACTACCTGTTTGGCCGTCTGTGCTGCAATCCGGCCAAAATCACGCGGCGTAACTTCCATATCAATAATGTCATCGACCAAATAGTTTGGATCAATTTCCTGCGCTTCATCTAAGGAGATTTGCGAGCGGGGGTCTGTTACTTCTTCTACGACGGTTTTGCGAGCAAATACACGCACATTGCCAAGTTCACGGTTAATATCAACACGTACATTTTGTGCAGAATTAAAGTTACGTTTATAGCCAGAGACAAGTGCCGCTTCGATTGCTTCGATTAGTACCTCCTTGCCAATCCCTTTTTCTCTCTCTATCTCATTTAATGCTTCAATAAACTCAGCATTCATTGTTATCCCTTATCCTCCTTTCAAATCCTAAAAAACAATCGCTAGGCGAGCACTAGACACTTTATCTCGCGGGATAAGCGCATTCGTTTTCGCTTCCTTAATCTCCAATTGACTTCCATCATAGGAAACGAGTTCGCCTTCAAATAAGCTGGCTCCGTTAATCGGCTCTAACGTAGTTACGTGTACGTGCTTCCCTACCGCACGTTCGAAATCGCGTTCTTTTTTCAATGGGCGTTCGGCACCGGGCGAAGATACTTCTAGAAAATATGCACCGGGAATCGGATCGACGTCATCGAGCTTCTTGCTCAACTTCTCACTGACACGCCCGCAGTCTTCGATGTCGACACCGTCCTCTTTATCGATATAGACACGAAGGAACCAGTTGCTGCCCTCTTTTTTGTATTCGATTTCGACAAGCTCCAAATTTTCCTCTTCTAGAATCGGTGTGACCAACTCTTCAGTCACGGCGATTACATGTTGACTCAAGAACATAAACCCCCTAGAACAAGCTCAGTAGAATGCAGAACATCTAGCCCGCTTCCCCGGCTAAAAGGAAAGAGTGGGTTTCCCCACTCTTTGCGTCATTACAATACGTATACTTAGTATTACCAAAAAGTATTATAGCATAATCATGAACCTCAGGCAACTCTCCCCAGCGGAGGAGCAGGATGAGCGCCTCCTAGAACAAGGAGAGTTGATTGGTCTCCGGCAAACTGGTTAAGCAGCCCTGTTGTTGAAGAAGTTCAATAACGGACCTAGAGCAGCGCGCACGCTGCTGTAAATCTTCAACTGAAAGGAATTCACCTGCTTCACGTGCCTTCACGATATTAAGGGCGGCATTCGTTCCGACTCCAGCCATCGAATTGAACGGAGGGATCAGGCTGTTGCCATCAATAATGAACTGCGTCGCATGAGAGCGGTAGAGATCAACGTTCTGAAATGTAAACCCACGCTCACACATCTCCAAGCACATCTCAAGAACGGTCAGCAGCGTCTTCTCTTTTGGCTGTGCATCATTACCTTTATCGACAATTTCCTTGATGCGCGCCCGGATGGCCGCAGAACCTTGTACAGCAAGCTCAACGTCGAAGTCATCTGCCCGTACCGTAAAGTATGTGGCATAAAAATAGATTGGATAATGAACCTTAAAATAAGCGATACGCACAGCCATCAATACATAGGCGGTAGCGTGCGCCTTCGGGAACATATACTTGATCTGCTTACATGACCAGATATACCAATCAGGCACGTTATTTTTCTTCATTTCCTCTTCCATTTCCGGTGTGAGGCCTTTTCCTTTACGTACCGATTCCATAATCTTAAACGCAAAGGACGGTTCAAGCCCCTTGTGCATGAGATATACCATAATATCGTCTCGGCAGCCGATTACATCCTTTAGCTCACATGTTCCATTACGTACAAGATCCTGGGCATTATTCAGCCATACATCCGTTCCGTGTGAGAGTCCTGAAATCTGCACCAGCTCAGCAAATGTCGACGGGCGCGTATCTTCGAGCATCTGCCGCACGAACTTCGTACCGAATTCCGGTACGCCGAGCGTTCCAACGTTGCTGTCAATCTGCTCCGGCGTGACGCCAAGCACGTCCGTTCCGCTGAAAATCTTCATTACTTCCGGGTCGCCGACCGGAATTTTTTTCGGATCAAGCCCTGTCAGATCCTGTAGCATCCGAATTACCGTCGGATCATCGTGACCGAGAATATCAAGCTTCAATAAATTGTCATGAATCGAATGGAAGTCATAATGAGTCGTGCGCCACTCTGCCTCTTTGTCATCTGCCGGATATTGAATCGGACAAAAATCATAGATTTCCATATAGTCCGGTACAACAATAATACCGCCTGGATGCTGGCCAGTCGTACGTTTTACGCCTGAACATCCGGTGGCAAGTCGGCTCATCTCGGCATTACGCCAGCTCTTGCCCTTTTCTTCCGCATACTTTCGCACAAATCCATATGCGGTTTTCTCAGCTACCGTACCAATTGTACCCGCACGATATACATACTCTTCACCGAACAATACTTTTGTATAATTGTGCGCATGAGGCTGATACTCCCCAGAAAAGTTCAAATCAATATCGGGAACCTTATCTCCCTTAAAGCCAAGGAACGTTTCAAACGGAATATCGTGTCCGTCTCCGGTCATCGGAACGTCGCAGCTCGGGCAATTCTTGGGCGGCAAATCAAAGCCTGACCCGTACTCACCCTTCATAAACCATTCGCTGTGCTTGCACTCCGGACAACGATAGTGCGGCGGAAGTGGATTTACCTCCGTAATCTCTGTCATTGTTGCGACGAACGAGGAACCGACAGAACCCCGACTTCCTACGAGATAGCCGTCATCGATCGATTTTTTCACCAGCTTATGTGAGATCAAATAAATAACCGCAAATCCATGGGTAATGATGCTGTTCAATTCTTTTTCAAGGCGTTTCTCCACGACCTCCGGCAGCTCATCACCGTACAATTCTTTCGCTTTGTTATAGCTCATCGAGCGGATTTCTTCATCGGCACCTTCAATTTTTGGCGTATACAAGTCTTTCGGAATGATTTCTAGCTCTTCGAACCGGTCGGCAAGCAAGTTCGGGTTCACTACCACAACTTCTTTTGCCTTCTCTTCTCCTAGATACTTAAACTCTTCTAGCATTTCATCCGTTGTACGGAAATGCGCATCCGGCTTATATTGATCCTTAAGCGGACTAAAGCCCGTAATCCCGTGAATAAGAATGGTCCGATAATCTTTCTCCAACGGGTGGACATAGTGTACATTTCCGGTGGCGATAACTGGAATGTTAAGCTTTTCCCCAAGTTCGACGATCTTACGGTTCGTCTCCATGAGGGTTGCCTCATTCGCAACGAGCTGTTTTTCAATCAAATGGCGGTTGATTTCGATCGGCTGAATTTCCAGCACATCATAGAAACGAGCTACTTCTTCCGCCTCTTCTGGACTTTTGTTCAATATGGTCTCAAAGAATTCACCTTTCTCGCAGCCCGATGAGATGAGAAGTCCTTCCCGGTACTTCTGGATTTGAGCCTTCGGAATGCGCGGTGTCTTGTACAAATACTCCGTATGAGAGAGTGAGATGATTTTGTATAAATTCTTCTTGCCTATATCGTTCAATGCATAGATGTTACAGTGGAACGGACGTGAATTCTGCAAGTCCAATCCAACATGATTGTTTAAATCATTCAAATTCACAATCTCGCGCTCCAACACTTCCTTCAACATGAAAAAGAAGACATAGCCGGTCGCTTCCGAGTCATCAACAGCCCGGTGATGATTCTCAAGGCTTACATTAAACTTGCTTGCCAGCGTATTTAAGCGGTGATTACGCATTCCCGGGTAGAGGAAGCGGGCAAGTTCAAGTGTATCAAGAAACGGATTCGCCACTGGCTCACGCCCAGTCTGCTTGCAGCTTGCATGCAAAAAGCCCATATCGAATTTTGCGTTATGTGCCACCAATACCGCATCGCCGATAAAGTCGATGAACTCGCCTATAACCTGATCAAGTTCAGGCGCATTTTTGACCATATCATCCGTAATGCTCGTTAACTGTTGAATATTGAGCGGGATTGGTACATGGGGATTCACAAAGGACTCATACCGTCCAATGATCTCTCCATTCTTCATCTTCACTCCGGCCAGCTCGATAATCGTATTATTAACAACAGACAAGCCCGTTGTCTCTACGTCAAAGACAACATATGTATCATCTGCCAACATACGATCCTGCGGCTGATGAACAATGACGGCTGAATCGGATACGACGTTAGCTTCCATGCCGTATAAAATTTTGACTCCATGCTTTTTTCCAGCCGAGAATGCTTCGGGGAAAGCCTGTGCTCCTGCATGATCGGTGATAGCAATGGCCTTATGACCCCATGCCGCCGCCTGCTTAATCAAGCGCTCGGCCGAAGCGATTCCATCCATTGCACTCATGTTTGTATGACAGTGAAATTCAACGCGCTTCTCCTCAGCATTGTCCGTACGAGAAGAGGACGGCTTAATCTCTATTAAATCTTTTGCCATCATCACAAGTTCACGGGCAAACGTATCTTCTTGAATCGTTCCGCGCACGCGCAGCCAAATACCGTTTTTGATTGCTGCAAGCTTCGGTACATCATCTTTATCACGGGCGAATATTTTTACCTGAAGAGAATCGGTATAATCCGTAATATTGAAGGTACAAAGCGTACGACCGCTGCGAAGTTCACGCAATTCCGCACCAAAGACCAATCCTTCGATGCATGTACGACCCATCTCTTCTTGAATATCGCAGATTGAGATCGCCTCGTCTTTAATATCATAGCCCATCTGTAGTACTTCACCCAGAACGGCTTCCTTGCTGGCTTCGGCTTTCTCCTTCTCTTTCTGTTTCTCCAATAACGCTTCCATCGCACGACTGCGATCTTCTTCTTCCCGCTGCTCAACGAACTGCTGATATGTCTCTTCTTGATTTTGTGCAACATGGTACGTAACAGGCAGCGATACTCCGCATAAGCGTTTCATCGTACGGCCAATCCATTCATCCACCTGACGCTGCTTCATTTTATCAATGGCAAACGTATCAAGTACGCCAAGCTTCAGCTTGTTATCCGCTACTTCACAGGTCGCGTTCTTTAAATACGCGGCGGTGGAATTGATGTGCGGGGTCACCCTTTCTATTACAAGCGGCCAATATTCTTTAACAAAGCCAGGCATTGGCACGGGCGTGATGTATCTCATGTCACAATCCACGGCGGCAATGTTTTGAAATGCTTGAACAAGCTTGACATGAAATGCCTGGTACACATTAAGCGGAAGCAACTCGGGAAGCTGCAGCATAAAGTGCCAGCGCTTCTCCTGGCGATATACTTCCACTTTCTCAATGCGGCCGCCAGAGAAATATTTTTCAACAAATTCAGGTGGAATAGCCAATTGCTGAAGCAGGAGGCCGAAGCGTTCCTCTTTTACCTTGTCGTTCTCCATAAAAAAAAGCACCTTCCTCCTGGAAATAATAAACCATACAAAAAAACACAAGAGAGGTGGGAAGCTGCAAGATGATATAAGCAAGGAGTTCAATGTCCAACTCTTGCTTTTCACCCTTCCCTTCCCACCTCGTTATTAGCTTGGCATATTCAGTTTATCAAACGATCTATCATTGTGACAGATTGACTTTTTGATTTTTATTCTTTATTGAAGAGAGGCTGCTAACTCTTTTACATAGGCAAGCAGCTCATCTACATGAATGTCTTTGCTCTCACCTGTTTTGCGAACCTTGCATTCAACAAGACCCTCTGCGGCTTTGCCTCCAACAGTGATGCGGATCGGCAGGCCAATCAGGTCAGCATCCTTGAACTTAACACCTGCACGCTCTGGACGGTCATCAAGCAGTACTTCATAGCCTTCATGCAGCAGCTTTTCATAGAGCGATTCAGCCAATTGCCTCTGCTCTTCGTTCTTCACGTTTACCGGAATGACATGAATGTGGTATGGAGCCAGTGACCACGGCCAGATAATTCCGTTTTCATCATTGTTCTGCTCTACGCAAGCAGCGACTGCACGGGAAATACCAATGCCGTAGCAGCCCATAATCATCGGCTGCTCTTTTCCATTCACATCAAGGAACTTCGCGCCCATCTTTTCACTGTAGCGGGTCCCCAGCTTGAATACATGTCCGACTTCAATCCCGCGCGCAAATGTGATAGAACTGCCGCAGCGCGGGCATTCATCGCCTTCGACTACGTTGCGCAAGTCCGCATATGCCTTTACTTGGAAATCGCGGCCTGGTACAACATTTTTATAGTGGAAGTCTTTTTCATTGGCGCCAGCTACGGTGTGCACCATATGCTCTACCACAGCGTCCGCATATACCTCAATGTCTGTAGGAAGGTTGAATGGTCCAACAAAGCCAAGCGGAATGCCAAGCGCGCTCAACTCTTCTTCAGTTGCCATCGTTAGTACATTGGCGTCCACGATATTTTTTAACTTAATATCATTCAGTTCATGATCACCGCGTACAAGCGCAACAACAAAACGTTCATCCGCTTTAAATACAAGCGCCTTAATGAATTGGCGTGCTTCCATATTAAAGTGATTCATTAACTGCTCAATGGTCTTCACATCAGGCGTTTCTACTTTTTCAAGTTCATGCTGTGCTGCTTCATGCTCACCGGCAGACTTGTACACAACTTCCGCCTTCTCAAGGTTGGCCGCATAATCACAAGATGTGCAGTATGCAATCGTATCCTCACCGATATCAGATAGCGCCATGAATTCATGTGTACCTTTCCCGCCGATTGCACCCGCATCCGCTTCCACCGCTCGGAATGTGAGTCCTGCACGTGTAAAGATACGCATATAGGCATCATACATGCTGCTGTAGCTTGCATCGAGGCCTTCGCGCGTCGTATCAAAGCTGTAGGCGTCTTTCATAATGAACTCGCGAGAACGAATGACCCCGAAGCGTGGACGTACTTCATCGCGGTATTTGGTCTGAATCTGATATAGATTGATCGGCAGCTTTTTATATGTGTTCAGGTTATCGCGCACCAGACCTGTTACTACTTCTTCATGTGTTGGTCCTAATACGAAATCACGGTTGTGACGATCTTTTAGACGCATCAATTCAGGCCCATATGCATCCCATCGTCCAGTCTCCTGCCAGATTTCAGCCGGCTGAATCGCGGGCATGGCAATCTCCTGCGCTCCGGCACGATCCATCTCTTCCCGCACAATCTGCTGTACTTTCCGCAGTGTACGATGTCCGAGCGGTAAATATGTATAAACACCAGACACTAATTGACGCATGAGTCCTGCCCGAACCATTAGCTTATGGCTTACAATCTCCGCTTCTGCCGGAACCTCCCTAAGCGTCGGCAGAAATAATTTAGATTGTTTCACGACACTCTACCTCCTAAAATGTGAACATAAAAAAGAAAAGAGGAAGAGGATGAGCGGCATCACACTACGATTACCGACATGCATCCCCATTCCTTTTCTTTTATAAAAAGTATGGCCGCACTTCGACTCTCGCTTCTCGCTCGTTGCCTCTTCCTCTTGTATCCAACCATATTGATGTTAAAACCTGCTACCTCTCAGCATATATGGTTATACGTGAAAAAACCAGCAGTTTATTCTAAAAGAATCGTTGAATGTCATTCCATGTGACTACCAAAATCAGCACCATCAAGAACGCGAAGCCCAAGAAATGCACGACGCCTTCTTTCTGCGGATCAATCGGTCTTCCTCGCAAAGCTTCCAGTCCGATAAATACGAGCCTTCCGCCATCCAATGCAGGAAGAGGAAGCAAATTCATGATACCAAGGTTTACACTAAGCGCAGCAGCCCATTGAATGAGCACAACCAGCCCATTCTCAGCAGCTTTGTACGTATAATTGAAAATGCCTACTGGTCCGGACAGCTCCTGCATCGGAACCTGACCGGTAAACAGCTTGCCAAGCATTTCATAAATCAGCTTCGAAAATTCATACGTAGTCACCGCTCCGTACTTGATCGCTCCAATGAACGACTTAGAGGTTGGTGAGTACACGCCAATTTTACCTACTTGTACTTCTTTATCGCCCTGCTTCTGGACCTCTTTTGCCGGTGTCACCGGCAGAGAGAACTGTTCTGCGCCTCGCTCAATAATAAATGTCAACTCTTTACCAGGTGATGTGCTGACCACTTGTACGATATCTCTCCAACTACCCATTTGCTTGCCATCAATAGAGAGAACCTTATCTCCTTCCTGCAAACCCGCACGAGCGGCTGCTTGATCCGAAATAATCTGCCCTACAACAGGCTTATCAACCGGCACACCATATGCCGCACCCATTGCTGTCAATAGAACAAACGCTAACAGAAAATTGGCAAGTGGTCCCGCAAAAATAGCGGCTGCACGCTGTCCTACCGTTTTGCTATTAAACTGACGATCATATGGTGCAATCTGCGTCTCTTGATTATGCTGTACAATCATCGCCTGTGGATGCACAGTGTATTGGACATCTTCTCCGTCCTCAATACCGCGAATAAACAGACGATGCTCAAAATCCGTCTCTTCAGCCGTAATTACGGCTGCCTCTGGATAATTGCGGATATTGGTCAGAATCATACGAACAACATTGCCCTCTTTATCGAAAAGCAAGCCTACATCCTGTCCACGTTGAATCTCTACAACTTCTGGATCTTCCCCGGCCATGCGTACAAAACCGCCAATCGGCAGAAGGCGCAGCGTGTAACGAGTTTCACCTTTTATGAAAGAGAACAACTTCGGTCCCATTCCGATTGCGAATTCACGGCATAAAATACCGGCACGCTTGGCCAATAGAAGATGCCCTAATTCATGAATGAAGACTAACAATCCAAACACAAGAACAATGGCTAAAACCTTTAACAACGGGGTTCCACCTTTCCTGATTGTTTGGCCCCTCTTAGGCCGGTTGGTATTGATCTGCCATCTGACGCGCCCACCGGTCCGCTTCGAAAATATCCTCTAACGCCGGGTCTTTTACTACTTGATGCTTTGCCATTACATGGGCAATCGTATCCTCAATCGCGATAAACGGAATCTCTCCACGCAGGAAACGAGCCACAGCCACTTCATTGGCCCCATTCAATACCGTTGGCATCGTTCCACCCTTCTCACCCGCTTCATATGCAAAGGCCAGGCATGGATAGCGCGCAAAGTCCGGTGCTGCAAAATGAAGCGTAGCGATACGGATTAGATCAAGCGGTTCCGTTTCAAGTGGCACACGGGCAGGATATGTGAGTGCATATTGGATCGGAATCCGCATGTCAGGTGTTCCTAACTGGGCCATGACGGCTCGATCTGTAAATTCTACCATGGAATGTATAATACTTTCCTTATGAAGAATCGTATCGATTTTGGAGTATGGCAGATCAAATAGCCAATGCGCTTCGATAATCTCTAACCCTTTATTCATCATTGTAGCCGAATCAATGGTAATTTTAGCCCCCATACTCCAATTTGGATGGGATAAAGCCTCTTCGACGGTTACATCTGCCAACTGCTCTCTTGTCAGGTCTCGGAAGGAACCTCCGGACGCTGTAAGAACAAGACGGCGGATGGACGAGCGGTCTTCCCCTTGTAAGCATTGAAAAATAGCAGAATGCTCACTATCTATCGGTATGACAGAAACGTCACGTTCTTTCGCTTTTCGCATTACAATATGGCCCGCCGTTACAAGCGTTTCTTTGTTGGCTAAACCAATTGTTTTTCCTGCTTCGATCGCAGCTAACGTCGGTGAGAGCCCGGCGCTGCCTACCATAGCAGAGATGATAAAGTTCGCATCGGGGTGAGTCGCAACCGCAAGTGCGCCTTCCTCCCCCCATACTACCTTCACATTGGAAGGCAGCACAAGCTTTGCTTTTTCAGCCAATTCCTTAGTCTGAACCGATACAAGCGACGGCTGAAATTCTCTGGCCTGCTCGGCCAAAAGATTAATATTTCTTCCGGATGCAAGCGCAACAACAGAGAACTGCTCGGGATGCTGGCGCACCACGTCAAGTGCCTGTGTCCCAATCGATCCGGTAGAGCCCAGGATGGCTATTTTCTTCATATTTCCTCCTAACGGATGGTCAACCTATGCCTCTTCTTCTCATTTTATAACAAGTGCAGCAAATGCAGAACAGGAAATACAATAATTAAGCTATCAAATCTATCAAGCATTCCACCATGCCCAGGAAGTATTGCTCCTGAATCCTTAACATTAAGTGTGCGCTTAATTGCCGATTCCATCAAATCTCCAATCTGTCCGCTCACCGAGATCACAAGCCCGATCAAAAGTGCACGCGGAATTGTCAACGACTCTGTCAGCAACGAAAACACAAGCATGGTTGCCATGGCCAGCGCAATGCCTCCCAGTGCGCCTTCAATGGTCTTATTAGGACTAATAGACGGCCACAACTTTGTTTTGCCTCGCGCTTTTCCGATAAACAACGCACCCGTATCGGTTGCCCATGTGCTAAACAGAATTGCGAGCATAACCATAAGACCATTCGTTATTCTCGTTTCGTTCATAAAATGAAAGCCGATTCCAAGATAAAACGCACTAAATAAAAGATAGGCTACATGCTGATATTCTACCCGATTCTTTGAAGCTACAGTAATAAATAGAAACAGCAGAACAAATAAAAATACGATATCGCCCCGCAGCATATTTCCGCTCCATACCAGATCGGGGAAGAGCAGCAGCCAGAGAAAGGCCAGGCCGGCAATACCATGCCAATCCATCAATCGAATATGATTCATCCGAATTAATTCATAATAAGCGAGCGTAGCAAGAAAAAAAACAAGGGCAGTAAACCAGACGCCTCCTTGATAAACAACAAGAAGAAAGCCAGCTCCCCCCAAAATCCCTGTTATTACCCGTGTTTTCAAGCATTCCACCTCTTACCTGGCGCTACCTGTTATGTTAGTGCACCATATCGTCTGTTCCGCTGTTGATATGCTTTCATTGCTTCATAAAAATGTTTGCGGGAAAAGTCAGGCCAGTAGACATCGCTAAACCAAAGTTCACTGTAAGCGAGCTGCCAAAGCATAAAGTTGCTCAGTCGAAGCTCTCCGCTTGTGCGAATGAGAAGGTCCGGATCTGGCAGACCGCATGTAGTCAGGTGCGAACTAAATAGCGCTTCATCGATTTGCTCCACATTCAGTGTGCCGGCCTTGACCTCCTGTGCGATTTGCTGAATCGCTGTCACCATCTCTGCGCGACTTCCGTAATTAAGCGCAAAGTTAAGGATTAGACCAGTATTCTCACGCGTTCTCTCTCTTGCTTGTGTGACAGCTTTGAGCGTATAATCCGGCAGATCTTCTTCATAGCCGACCATGCGCACTTGTACATTGCGCTCGATTAACTCTTCCAACTCTGTCGCCAAATATTCTTGGGGCAGGCGCATCAAATACTCAACCTCTTGGGCAGGCCGTTTCCAATTTTCTGTTGAAAAAGCATACAGCGTTAATACTTCTACGCCCAATTCATCTGCTGCTTTCGTAATCTCCTTGACCGTCTTCATACCGGCACGGTGTCCGGCCACACGCGGCAGTGCACGCTTTTTGGCCCATCTTCCGTTTCCATCCATGATAATAGCCACATGTTTTGGCACATTGTGCGGATCTAGATCATACTCGCCAAGCAGCGAATTGTCTTCGTTTTTTTGCATCCACCTGGTTAGTTTATCAAGCATACGTACGTTCCCCCGTACATTCAAATATATCATAAACCCCCTCACCTACGAGGGGGTTAATTGTTACACTTCCATGATTTCTTTTTCTTTATCAGCAATGACTTGATCAATAATAGCAACATGCTTATCTGTCGCCTTTTGTACCAAATCTTGATTATGCTTCATATCATCTTCCGTAATGTCGCCATTTTTCTCCAGCTTTTTGATGGAGTCATTTGCATCACGGCGAATGTTACGAACGGCTACCTTTGCTTCTTCGCCCTCTTTTTTCGCCAGCTTAACGAGCTCCATGCGGCGCTGCTCTGTTAACGCAGGGATCGAGATGCGAATGACATTGCCGTCATTTGTCGGTGTTAAGCCAAGGTCAGACTTCAGAATCGACTTTTCGATTGGACCAAGCATCGTCTTCTCCCATGGCTGAATCACAAGCAGGCGAGGTTCTGGCGTACTTACATTCGCTACTTGGTTTACCGGAACCGGAGAGCCATAGTACTCAACCGTTACCCGATCCAGTAAAGAAGGAGTGGCTCGGCCTACACGAAGCGTAGTAAGTTCCCGTTTTAAGGAAGCAATGGCTTTATCCATTCTCTCTTCGGCTTCTTTTAACACTTGCTTTGGCATCGTTCTTATTCTCCTTTCACAATCGTACCAATTTTTTCGCCCATAACGGCTCGTTTAATATTACCTTCTTCCATGATAGAGAAGACAAGAAGCGGAAGATGGTTATCCATACATAAGCTAGATGCAGTCGAGTCCATTACACCCAACCCTTTGTTCAGCACTTCTAGATACGTAAGGTTTTCATACTTTTCAGCATTCGGGTCGATCGCTGGATCAGCTGAATATACGCCGTCCACTTTATTTTTTGCCATTAGAATCACTTCTGCTTCGATTTCCGCTGCGCGAAGCGCTGCTGTTGTATCCGTAGAGAAGTACGGATTTCCTGTTCCTGCAGCAAAAATCACGACACGATTTTTCTCTAGATGACGTACTGCTTTTCTTCGTATGTAAGGTTCGGCAACTTGCCGCATTTCAATCGATGTTTGCACGCGTGTTGGCACGCCTACACGCTCTAGGCCGTCCTGTAGAGCCAGGCTGTTCATAACAGTAGCTAACATTCCCATGTAATCAGCTGTTGTGCGGTCGATTCCTTTTGCACTTCCGGCCAACCCCCGCCAAATGTTTCCACCGCCTACGACGATAGCTACCTGTACACCTAACTCAACAATCTCTTTAATTTGGTGAGAGATCGACGCAATGACATCGGAGTCGATGCCGTATCCGACGTTACCGGCAAGCGCCTCTCCACTTAGTTTCAATACAACACGCTTATACGCGGGAAGTGGCATGAAAAAACAACTCCAATCCTCAATGTAATTCTTCGCCAGTTGCTGAAGAGTTCCTGCTTTATCTATGCAGTTTATAAAATAGGGAACACGTCGTGTTCCCTATTTTACTTCTGGGTATTATTGTTTTTTCGTTTGCGCCATTACTTCTTCAGCGAAGTTGTCGACTTTTTTCTCAATACCTTCGCCTACTTCATAGCGAACAAAACGTACAACATCTGTGTTGTTTGCTTTTAGTAAATCTTTTACTTTTTTATCGGAATCTTTTACGAAAGTTTGTTCAACTAGGCAAACTTCTTCGTAATATTTGTTCAAGCGGCCTTCTACCATCTTTTGTACGATGTTTTCTGGCTTGCCTTCATTTAATGCTTGAGCAGTCAATACTTCGCGCTCTCTATCTAGCTCGCTTGCATCTACTTCATCACGTTTTACATATGTCGGTTTAGCAGCAGCGATCTGCATAGCCAAATCTCTTGCCAGATCTTCATTTGTAGTATTGGCAAGCTCAATTAAAACACCGATACGGCCGCCCATATGCAGGTAATGACCGAACAGGTTGCCATCCGGCTTCTCAAGGATTTCAAAGCGGCGGATGTTCATGTTCTCACCGATTGTTGAGATTTTCTCATTAAGCACTTCTTGCAGCGCTGCACCTTCGCCTTTGAACGCTTGTCCAAGCGCTTCATCTACATTTGCCGGACGCTGGCTTAGCAGATGCTCAGTAATTTCTTGCACGAAGTTTTGGAAGTTTTCGTTTTTCGCTACGAAATCTGTTTCGGAGTTCACTTCTACGATTACACCCATGTTTCCTTCAGTTGAAACAGCTGTCAGACCTTCAGCAGCAATACGGTCTGATTTTTTCGCAGCTTTTGCGATACCTTTTTCACGAAGAATGTCAACCGCTTTTTCCATATCTCCATTGGATTCTTGCAGCGCTTTTTTACAATCCATCATACCTGCACCTGTTTTGTCACGCAGCTCTTTTACCATGCTTGCACTAATTGCCATGAGAAAATCCTCCTACATGTTTATTATGTGTAAATTAATAAGGATTTGTATCGTTATTTTCTGTAACAAAAGGGCGAAAGGTTACCCCCTTCGCCCACCCTTACAGTACTTGCGGAACTTATACAGTCGCTGCGACTTCTTCTCCGGAACCTTGGTTTCCTTCAAGAACCGCATCCGCCATTTTTGCTGTCAGAAGTTTCACAGCACGGATCGCATCATCATTACCCGGAATTACATAATCGATTTCGTCCGGATCGCAGTTTGTATCAACGATACCTACGAGTGGGATACCAAGTTTGCGAGCTTCCGCAACAGCGATACGCTCTTTGCGAGGATCGATTACGAAAATCGCATCCGGCAGACCCTTCATTGTGCTGATACCGCCCAAGAATTTCTCCAGACGTTCTTTTTCTTTGCGAAGCAAGATAACTTCTTTCTTAGGAAGAAGTTCAAATGTACCGTCATTCTCCATTTGATTCAATTGATGAAGACGTGCTACACGTTTTTGGATGGTAGAAAAGTTAGTCAGCGTACCACCCAACCAACGTTGGTTGATATAGTACATGCCGCAACGCTGAGCTTCTTCAGCTACAGACTCTTGCGCTTGTTTTTTCGTACCTACAAACAGGATTTTACCGCCAGAAGCCGCTACTTCGCGAACGAAGTTATAAGCTTCCTCAACTTTTTTCACTGTTTTTTGCAAATCAATAATATAAATTCCGTTACGTTCGGTGAAGATATAGCGGGACATCTTCGGGTTCCAGCGACGAGTCTGGTGACCAAAGTGCACACCTGCTTCCAGCAATTGTTTCATAGAAATTACTGCCATCTCCAACGACACCTCCTCTAAAATGGTTTTTTGTAAAGCCTCCGTCCTTCGCATCTTCGAATGAGACTTGTACATATAGCATAAGCACCTTCATCCGAATTGAAGAACGTGTGTATTTTCACACCGTTTGTAAATATACCATAGGTGTAAAAAAAATGCAACAAACAAGAACGAATTTTATTTTACAGATGGCATGCCCTGTTTTTTTAACAGTTGAATGACCATCTCGACTTCTCCGTTTCCGATACCTAATTTACGCGCGATATCAGAGACAGGCATTCCCTGTGCGTACAATTCTGGGATCTCTTTATACTCATCTTTAAGAAAGGAAGGAAGCGGAGGTACAGAAGGAGCTTTCCCACGAGGCGTTTCTCCCTGGGCATGTTCACGTTCCGTCATCCGCTTCATCACTTCTTCCTGCTTATGTGCCAACTCTTCTGTTTGCTTTCGAAGAGCGGCCAACTCTTCCTTCATACCGGTCAATTCAAGGTCAACCATGCGTTTAATTTGTGCTGTAGTACGCGTAAGTTCCTTATTTTCCTGCTCAAAGTCTGCCATTAGTTCATGGAGCGTCTCTTCCATCTTCTTCTCTTGGGAAGAATGTCTGTTGTCATTTTTATTGACTGCACGTAATACAAGCAATAAAACAACAATGGTAAGGGCTGAAAGCCAGATTTCTGTCATGCATGTTCACCAACTGTTGATAAAAATTATAATTATAGCGTAATATCCAAGCTATGCCCTTTATATGGATGGAGATTTTCTTTCTCTGCATCTAAAAGTAACGAGGTTTTCTTTTGCCGATGCTTTCCACCTTGTTCTTGGCCCTTGTTTTGGCCGTTTGCATCTTGATTGATATTCGTTTCGCTTGCTTCTTCCGATCTGGCTATACGTGTGCGGTTCACTTCATCTTTTTGTTCTTGATCAAGCGCAAGCCCAGCCTGCTCTTGCTGTGGACGCTGCTGTAACTGCTCTTGTATTTTTCCTATATCCTGCATACGGGGAATGGCAATCTGAAGCTCCAACGCACGCAATGTCATCTAGGCCACCTCTTTCCTTCCTTTTTACCTTACAGTAATGTGGAGGTTATATGACCATCTTCGCCAAGGACGAAGGCTGCCTTGCTATGATTTTCCTTAATAAAACGAATCGCATTGCCAAATACCAGCTTGGTGCCGCTATACATCACGCTCCAGCATTCGACACGGGCTTTTTCCATCGCATTTATCTTTTGTTCAATTTCCTGTATTCTCTCTTTGGCCTGTGCATGCTTTTTTTCTGCCAATAGCTTTGTGTTCGTAAATTTGATCTGCATCGCTCTTTTATCAGCCGTTATCTTTCCCTGCATGGCAAGCTGGTCTATAAAACGCAGGCCCTGATCCGACTTTTCAATTGAATCCACATGTTCTTTTAGCTCCGCTTTTAACTTGCTCCATTCATCGCGCAGCTTTGGATTAGCGCCTACCTCAATCGTTGTTGGCGTATTCGTCATATTACCAATGATTTTGGCCACCACTTTTTCACCGGCCTGTGCCGTCCCACCTACAATGAGTCCTTTTGTCGCCTTACAAATAATATCCCGACCTGCGCTAACCTGGCTGTGCATAATCACTTGCGATACAATGATATCATTTTCAGCTTTTACCACAGCATTTTGAACAAAACCTGTCTTCACGTCCACACCGGCCTGCACACTTCCTTTATGCTGGCCGATGATTCCGCCTCTAATCTCAATCGTGCCTTTTGCTTCTAGTGTAGCGCTTTCCACGCTACCGGCAATGCGAATATCGCCTCCTGCTTTAATCGAAAAACCAGGATGCACATTTCCATGTATTACGACATTACCGATAAAATCAATGTTCCCCACTGAAAAATCCACATCTTCCTTCACTTCAAAAACAGAAAGTACGTTGATTTTCCCCTTTTCAGTAATGGAGACTTGACCATCAATTGCAGCATACACATTATTTTTCTCTTGGTCTAACAATACATTTTTTCCGATTTTGAAGCGCGCTTCTTTTCCGTCTTTGGCTGCTACCACATCTCCGCTTACATTTTTCCCAGGCTGACCTTTGGTCGGAGAGATCTTCTTGGCAAGCAATTGGCCTTTTGTTACATTTAGAAGCTGAAGAACATTATAGTAGTCAACACTACCATCCTCTCGCTCCTTTGGCCCCTTCTTCTCAGAAGGTCGTACCACATACTCAATGTATCCAGCCTGACCGGTCACCGGTGGCGTTCCCTCGGCAATAAGCAGCGATTCTTTTGCAAACATAAATGGATTCATCACAACTTGGCGAAGCAGTTCCTCATTAATTCCAAATATTACGCCATTTTTGTTTATGATATCCGTTAGCTCTTCTAATGTGACTTTTATTTCCTCTTCAAAAAGCAGCTCCATTGTCGCCTGCATTTTATCTCGAGTAATTCGGATTTTTACTATATCGGCTAACGTTTTCAAAGGAGAAGCCTGCTCTGTCTTTCTTTCTGATTCCTCCATTGTCTACCCTTCTTTCCCCTTTTACTCGTTTAATAAATAATCTTTCGACCTTGTAAGCGCTCCGCGCATTCGAAAAATGGCTTTGGAGTGCAGTTGAGAAATACGGGAAGCAGATAGTTCCATAATTTCAGCAATTTCGGTCAGTGAACATTCTTCATAATAAAACAGGGATACAATCGTTCGCTCTTTTGGCGGTAAGCGTTCAATAGCCTCAGCTAAAATATGTCTTTGTTGATCTTTATGCAAGGCAGTTTCCGGCTTTTCCGCATGCTCATCCATAATAATTGATTGACGCGAGTGCTTTTGATCATCTTCATCTTGTATTGGTTCGTCAAGAGAGTAGACGGAAGCGAAAGACACATCCTGCATAGTCTGATTTAATTCCTGAACAGAGATGCCTAAATGCCTGCTTACCTCTTCATCTGTAGCTGCGCGTAAGTTCTGCTGTTCAAGCTGTGTGTATGCTTCTTCAATTTTTTTTGCTTTGTCACGAATGGAACGAGGAAGTACATCGTTTTCGCGCAATCCATCGATAATTGCGCCGCGAATCCTCCACATTCCATACGTTTCAAACTGAAGACCACGATTGTAATCAAACTTTTTCAAAGCATCCAACAGACCAAATCTTCCAAAACTGATCAGGTCATCCTTCGCTACCATATCCGGCAGTCCAATCGCTAAGCGACCGGCTACATAGTTAACCAGCGGAAGATACTGTTCAATCAGCTCAATTTCAGCCTGCCGATCTCCATTCTCCCGCCAGCGTTTCCACTTCTCTATGTCAAGTTGTTTTTTCGGTTTTCGCGCCACCGTGCGCCCACTCCCTTCTATTCATTAGAGAATACACGCAGAGCTCGCGCGACTTCTTCCGGATCTACCTTCTCTTTATCCGTGCGCGCAATATGCGGAAAGTCAGTAGAGGTAAATTGCGCAAATCCTCCAGAATCCGATTCGCTTCCTCCCTTTTTTCCTTCACTCTGCTGATGTGCGGACTCTTCCGGCGTTACCAGATCAATGTGTTGGCCTCTCTCTTCAGAAACAAATAAATCACGATGCTGTTTGCCAATAATCTTGCCTGCTAAAAAACGAAAAATAAACGTAAGCATAAAGAACAGAAAAAATGCAAGTAGAGAGCGCAAAAGGCTCTCTAATAACAAATTATTCATAACAGAAAACAAAAATGTGAGAATGCCAACGATGCTTGCGATACTAATATTCCATTTGATTGAGCCTATCCACATATTACAATTCCTTTACCCCTTGGTTTACCGTTCGAATATTTAAAATGCCCGTACCACTATCTAATTCGATAGTGCGGCCGCAATTTCCTCCTGTATCCTCGGCAAGAATTGGAATATGTGCTGCGTGCAGCATTTGTTTACACGCCTCAACGTTTCGAGGTCCGATCCGCATCGCATCACTCGTGGAAGAAAAAGCGAACATTTGCGCACCACCTGCCAATTTAGCAACCAGCTTTCTGCGGTTCGCGCCTGCCTTCTCCATCTCTTCAATCAGCTTAGGGATGGCTGTATTTGCATACTTTGCAATATTTAATACCCCTTTACTTAGTGAAGAATCAGGCAGCATAACGTGTGCCATTCCACCTATTTTATTATAATTGTCAAACAATACAACGCCTACGCAAGAGCCTAAGCCTGTTGTACGAATTCGGTCAGGAGATTTTGCAATATTGAGATCTGCCATACCTACTTTCACAATGTTCATTCTAGTGGAACCCCTAATGCATGAAACAGCTGGGGAAGTGCTTCGGGATCAGGAAGAAGGAAGAAGTGACCGGAAATCTTCTCATTTCCCTGAAAAAACGCTGTATCGATGGTTAAGGCAAAATCTCCATTATGACCAAACTCTAACAATCCATATGACAAAATAGCACCTGCCATATCAATCGCAACCGCTGGCACTGATGGCTGCATATTTAATTTTGTAAAGTCAGCCAGCGAAGACAGATATGAACCTGTCAAGATGTTCCCGATTTCATTGAGAGCGGACAGTTCCATTTCGTTAAATGCTGTTTCATCCTGCATGGTAATCCCCATCAGCTCTTGCAGTAAATTCTTTGCCGAATCTACGGAAATGATAAAAAACATATTTCCCGGAATGTCTCCCATCATTCTAAGAAACACACATACAACAAGAGACTCCACCCCACCTACGACATCTGCAATTTCATCAAATGGAATGATTTTGACTTGAGGAACCGTCATATCAATTTCTTTTGAAATTAACCTAGAAAGAGCGGTCGCCGCATTCCCCGCTCCAATATTTCCGATCTCCCGCAGGACATCGAGCTGAAAATCACCGAATTGTTCAAACTTCATCATTATGCCTCAATGTTTTCTAATTGTTTAATCTCATCTGTATTTAACACTTTATCAAGATTAAGCAAAATCAATAGTCGGCGATCTAATTTTGCCACACCACGCAGGTAGACCGCTTCAATTCCTCCTACCACTTCAGGGGGCGGTTCAATAGCATTAATCGGAATATCGATGACATCGTTGGCCGAATCCACGATCAAACCAACTTCAATCTCATCCACAGCAACGATAATCACCCGGGTGGCTTCGTTATATGCCGCTTCCTCGATACCAAAACGATGACGCAAATCTACAATGGGCGTGACAATGCCCCGCATATTGATGACACCTTTGATGAAGTGTGGCGTACGCGGTACGCGGGTAATAGGCTCAAGCCGCTCGATCGACTTTACTTGGTTCACATCTACTCCATACTCTTCATCTTTTAGGCGAAACACGATGACTTTAATCTCATCTACAATATCTTTATGATCCAACACGGTTGCTTCCCCCTTTACTTAATTAGCGCATTGCAATCAATAATCAGCGCAACTTGACCATCACCAAGAATTGTAGCTCCAGAAATCGCAAATACGTTTGCAAGATATTTGCCCAGCGACTTTAAGACAATTTCCTGCTGGCCTATAAAGGAATCCACCACAAGCCCTGCCATTTTATCGCCCTTGCGCACAATCACGACTGAGATTTCCTCATCTTTTTTCACACCATCATCTGGAATGCCAAAAATGGATTTCAGTGAAACCAGCGGAACGATACGGCCGCGAAAATCGATTACGTCCTGCTGATGTGCGTGCATAATATCTTCTGGCGAGAAGACAGCAGTCTCAATAATTGAGCTGAGCGGAACAGCAAATTTCTCACCTTCCACCTGAACAAGCATAGCTGAGATAATGGATAGTGTAAGCGGCAATTGGATCAAGAACGTTGTGCCAGCACCCGGGGTCGAATCGACACCGCAAGCACCGCCTAGTGATTCAATCTTAGTTTTTACAACATCAAGGCCAACGCCACGGCCTGACACATCGGAAATCTTATCAGCAGTGCTCAAGCCGGAGGCAAAAAGCAGCTCGTCAATCTGTTTATTCGAAAGCGCACTTGCTCCCTGCTCTGTCAGAATACCTCGTTCTAACGCTTTTTTGAGCACCTTTTCACGGTTAATACCTTTACCGTCATCACGAACTTCAATAAATACATGATTTCCGCTGTGGTATGCTTTCAACTGTACAAGCCCTTCTTCTGGCTTTCCAGCCGCTAAGCGCTCTTCGGCCGATTCTACACCATGGTCAAGCGAGTTGCGCAGCAAGTGAACAAGCGGGTCGCCAATCTCATCAATAACAGTCCGGTCTAATTCCGTCTCCGCTCCGATGATCTCTAAGTTAATTTTCTTGTTTAAATCTTTTGCCAGGTCACGTACCATGCGCGGAAAGCGATTAAACACCTGCTCCACTGGTACCATGCGCATCGTTAAGATGATATTTTGCAAATCACCGCTAATACGACTCATATGCTCTACTGTTTCCATTAGAGCACTCTGACCGGATTCACGCGCCAACTGCTCCAAGCGACCACGATCGATGACAAGTTCACTAAATAGATTCATCAGGACATCAAGGCGCTCAATATCAACCCGAATGGTTTTCCCTGCGGTGTTTTTCTTGGCCACCTGTGCCTGCGGCGCACTTTTCTCTTCTTTGACAGCCTTGATTTCCGCTGGCTTTTCTTGAGCTTTTGTCTGTGAAGCTACCAGTTTGTCCGCTTCCTGGGCCACCGCTTGGCGATGAGAAGCCGGTTTAATTTCTTGAATTTCTACCGCTTCGATTTCTGAAACATTCAAAACAGTATGCTCTACTTTTTCACTGGATTCTTTGCTAATCAAGACGATCTCAAATGACTTTTCAAACTTTTCTTCCTCTAGTTCTTCTACCGATGGTGTTGTTTTTATGATCTCGCCAAGCGATTCAAGGTTGTCATACACCATATAGGCACGCGCAGCCTTTAATACGCAGTCATCCTTTATTGAAGTCTTAATCCAATACGCATGATAACCGGACTCAATGGATTGCTCAATCACTGTCAGTTCATATTCATCGAGCTGATATTGACTTGCCCTAGGAGGAGATACTTCCACCGCTGCAACAGCCGCAGCCGTCTCTTCTCCAGCGCTAGCATTTGTCTGCGGTACAGAAACAGGCAGCTCTCCCTTTAGAATGGCTTTCAGTGCCGCGACAACATGACTTACGTCTTCTTTTCCGTCGCCGCCGCCGGCAATGGAATACAGCATATTCTCAAGCAAGTCTACGCACTTGAAGATAACATCCATAATATCTGTATTGATGACAAGCTTATGATTGCGCGCTTGATCAAGCACATTCTCCATCTCATGCGTCAGCGCCGCCATATCTTCAAATCCCATTGTAGCCGCCATCCCTTTTAAGGTATGAGCGGAACGGAAAATTTCATTAATTAGATCCACATTCTCCGGATCGTTCTCTAGCACAAGTAAATTATCGTTTACAGCTTGGATATGCTCTTTGGATTCTTCGATAAACATATCCAAATATTGATTCATTTCCATCTTTCATCCACCTCCCTAGCAGTGTAAACAACGCATAAGCTGGGCGGAGATTTCATGAAGCGGTGCTACGATGTCCACCGTTCCAGCTTGAATGGCAGCTCTTGGCATGCCGAATACGACACATGTGGATTCATCTTCCGCAATTACGGTACAAATCCCGGTCTCTTTTAATATTTTTAATCCTTGTGTTCCATCGCTTCCCATTCCCGTCATAATTACCGCATGCTTTGCTGGATGGTGAATGCTGGCGAGAGATTCAAACAGCGTATCAACAGAAGGTCTGTGACCGCCTCTGGGCGGCTCTTGGTCCAAAGAAAGGTAAAGTGTACCGTCTGTTCGCTGCTTGACTTCCATATGATAGTTTCCAGGTGCAATGTATGCATGCCCGTTCTGCAGCGGCTGATTGTGCTCAGCCTCGCACACTTCGATTTCACATAACGAGTTTAAGCGTTGCGCCAATGACTTCGTAAAACCGGGTGGCATATGCTGCACAATAATAAGGCTACCTTTAAAGTTTTGCGGCAGCTCTCTAAGAACGACCTGTAATGCTTTCGGTCCTCCTGTTGATGTACCGACCGCTATTACATTGTCCACTCTCCCATTTCCCATCCCTTGCATCGGCGTGATTTTCCTCCATACCTTATTATTCGGCTTTTCTTGTACTAAAGTGTATGGTGAGCGTTTTTTCTCTGTGTCAACCGACCTATGTTTTAAGGATGGTATCGCTTCTTTCATTGTAAGTATCCGTGACAATTTTACGTGGGCGGCAGCTTTTACCTTTGCCGTAATCTCATCCTTAATCGTATGGAGATCAAGCGAGATTGCTCCCGAGGGCTTAGAAATAAAATCTACAGCCCCCATCTCTAATGCATGGATGGTTTCATGTGTTCCCTGCTGTGTGACACTACTAAGCATCACGACCGGAAGCGGCATCTCTTTCATAATTTTTTCGAGCGCTTCTAGTCCGTTCATGATCGGCATTTCGACATCCAGTGTAACGACATCAGGCGTCCAGCGTTTAATTAAATCAAACGCTTCCGAACCATTCCTGCCTTTAGCTACAACCTGGATTTCGGGATCTTCCTCAAGCAAATCACCTATTACTTTCCTCATAAATGCCGAATCATCAATAATTACTACTCGGATAGGCTTCATCACTCTCTCCCCTCCCGCATTATTTCCAAAGCTTTCGCAATCGGAGCAGAAAGCCTCTGACTCCACCACCATCTTCAATGCGTTCATGCGAAAGATATACATTGACCAAATTTTTAAAGCTCTGGGCTGCCTTGCTTGCGGGATAAGCAAGGCAAAGAGGACGCTGTCTTTTTACCGCCTTGGATACATGGGCATCATCATAAACGAACCCTAGCATGTTCATCTCCAATTTCAGAAACTGACGGGCGACAAGCAGTAGTTTTTCACCTGTACTGCTTCCTTCCTTTTCACTAACGGCACGATTTACTACTACATTAAACCGAATATCAGGCTTCTGGTAGTGCGCCATTTTGACCAGCGCATAAGCATCCGTTACCGAAGTCGGTTCAGGTGTAGTCACTAGCATAATTTCGTCGGCGGATAGCAGAAAACGCAGCATGTCTTTAGACATACCGGCTCCTGTGTCTAAAATAATTGTATCAGCATATCCTTGTAATTGGGCCAGTTGTTCGAAAAAATAATGTAATTTTATTTCATCGAGTTCAAAAATCTGTGACAGACCGGACCCTCCAGCTACAAATTCTAGGTCGTTAGGCCCTCTTTCAATAATATCCCAGATTGAAAGCCTCTTGTCTATGAGATCAATGATATTTTTTTTTGCAGACATACCCATTAGCACATCAATATTTGCAAAACCGAGATCCAGATCGAACAATACGACTCGGTGTCCCCGCTCTCTTAGCCCTAGCGCAAAATTTAGAGAAAAGTTCGATTTCCCAACTCCACCCTTTCCGCTTGTCACTGCAATGACCTTTGTTCTTTTTGCGTTTCCGCCATTTGAATGGGGTTTGCTCCGAAGCCGAAGATCCCCTAATCTTTCGCGCAAGCGCTGAGCTTGATCACTCATTCGTTCATCTCTCCTAAAATAAGCGCTGCAATTTTATCCGGTGTAGCTGTTTCAATATCATCAGGCACATTTTGCCCAGTAGTAACATAGGAGAGAGAAAGCCGGTACTTCACGATGACATTAAGAAGCGAGCCATACGTACTGGTTTCATCTATTTTGGTGAAAATGACTTTATCAATCTGCACGTCTGCAAAGCTTTGAATGATTGCCTCTAAATCTCCCTGCTTCGCTGTAGCGCTTAATACAAGAATCGTTTCATTTGGCAGTGGAGAATGAAGCAGCTTGGTAATCTCTGTAACATACTCTGGATTTCGATAGTTTCGCCCTGCCGTATCCATGAAAATCATATCGCAATCGCGCAATCGCTCAATCGTAGGCGCAAGTTCTTCCGCTGAATAAACAACCTTAAGCGGTACATTTAAAATATTAGCGTATGTTTTCAACTGTTCTACCGCAGCAATTCGATACGTATCAGATGTTACCATACCAACCTGTTTTTCTTTAGAGAGCGTGCATTCAGCAGCCAGTTTAGCCAGCGTTGTCGTCTTACCCACGCCGGTTGGTCCAATAAAGTTTACCAGCACTGTACGATCACGCAATGGACCATGTTCTTTTGAAGCAGCATCCATCAAATCAATGATGGCTTGTTTGACGACACGCTTTACTTCTGTTTCATTTTGCAGTTCTTCGGCAGGAAGCTCTTTTATCGCTCTCTCAAAAATCTTTCCGATCAGCATCTCGTCCACTTCCTGCACTTGCAGAATGCGGCGAAGGGGGTGAAAAGCATCCGGAAGCGTAGTATTCTTCTCATCTGCGATAACAAGCTTCCACAGCATGCCTCTCATTTCTTCTAATTCTTTTGATACAGTGTGGGAAGCAGCCTCTTCCTTCTGTATGACCGGCTTAGAAATCCGCTCATCTATCACCTGTTCTTTCTGCAGTGCGGCTGATTGCAAAACAGTAGCAAAAGATTTCTCCGCCCCCTCCGCTTGTTTCTCTGATAAAGTCAAGGCAGGAGAAGGGGAAGGAGGAGCCGAAAAGGACGGCATTGGCGCTTTTTTTGCTTGCTCCCGCTCTTTCTCATTGTTTGCAGTCGGGTCAATCGCCGCAATCACTTCAATTTGTTTTTTTCGGAACATACCTAAAAACCCACCAGTCTTGATGGGTTTTGTATTAAGAATAATCGCGTTTTTTCCTAGATCCGCTCGGATTTGCTGCAAGGCATCCGACATGGAATCAACCACATATTTTTTTACACGCATCAGATGCTCACCACCCCTACGCTTTGAATTTCAATCTCAGGCTCTAACTCATTATACGAAAGCACGGGAATCTCCGGCATCATTCTCTCTACCAACTGCCGCATGTACATACGAATAGCCGGTGAGGTTAAAATGATAGGCTGTTGTCCCATCTGCAGCATACGGTTGACCTGTTCGGATAACGCAGCAAAAATCCGCTGCGACGTATCCGGATCAATCGCCATATAGTTACCCTGCTCGGTTTGCTGTATGGAATCTGAAATTGCTTTTTCTAAGCTCGGCCCAGCGGTGATGACCTGCAGCGGTTCTCCCGGCGCTACAAACTGCAGCGTAATTTGCCGTGACAGCGATTGTCTTACATATTCAGCCAGCAGATCGGTATCCTTAGTATACGGGCCGTAATCGGCCAGCGTCTCCAATATTACCGGCAGGTTGCGAACAGATATTTTCTCCCGCAGCAGCTTCTGCAGTACTTTTTGCACATCGCCTACGCTTAGTACATTCGGAACCAGTTCTTCCACTAGCGCAGGTGTTGTTTCCCGCACGTTGTCTATGAGCGCCTTCGTTTCTTGACGGTTCAGCAATTCATGCGCATATCGCTTGATGATCTCCGTCAGATGCGTAGCTACAACAGATGGCGGATCTACTACCGTATAGCCAGCCATCTCGGCCCGTTCCTTCACCTCTTCCGTTACCCAGAGAGCCGGAAGGCCAAAAGCAGGCTCTACCGTATCAATACCGGTAACCGATTCATCATCAATTCCCGGACTCATCGCCAGATAATGATCAAGCATAATCTCGCCGCGAGCTACCTGATTGCCTTTAATCTTAATTACGTATTCATTCGGGCGAAGCTGAATATTATCCCGAATCCGAATGACCGGTACAACAACGCCAAGCTCAATGGCGCACTGGCGCCGGATCATGATGACCCGATCAAGCAAGTCACCGCCTTGATTCGCATCTGCAAGCGGAATTAATCCATATCCGAACTCGAACTCAATCGGATCAATGTGCAATAGACTCACTACACTTTCTGGACTGCGAACCTCTTCCATCTCGGCTTCTTCCGGTGATGTCTCAAGATCGACCTCCGCCTTCTTGATCCCTTGCTGTAGGCGAAAACCGCTAAAGGCAAGCACACCGGCTACCGGAAACGTTGGCAGCAAGCCAATCGGTGTGAATATCCCCATCATGATAACTGTTCCCGCTACCACATACAACAAGCGTGGATAGGCGAGCATTTGCTTCATTAAGTCATCACCGATGTTATCTTCAGAAGCTGCGCGTGTTACGATAAGGCCGGTCGCTGTAGACAATAAGAGCGCCGGAACCTGGCTGACCAGCCCGTCACCGACAGACAGAAGCGTGAACGTTGTCGCCGCTTCTCCAAATCCCATATTATGCACAACCATCCCGATAATGAGGCCGCCAATAATGTTTACGATAAAAATAATAATACCTGCAATCGCGTCCCCTTTTACGAACTTGGTTGCACCATCCATCGCGCCAAAGAACTCTGATTCCTGACTGATTTTCTTACGACGTTGCTGGGCTTCCGCATCGGAAATGGCCCCAGCATTCAAGTCAGCATCAATCGCCATCTGCTTCCCTGGCATGGCATCGAGTGCAAAACGAGCCGCCACCTCAGCTACACGCTCGGATCCTTTCGTAATAACCATAAAGTTAATCAGCGTAAGGATTAGGAAGACAACAAAACCGACAATCGCATTCCCACCGATAACAAATGAACCAAACGCTTCAATTACTTTTCCCGCTTCCCCATGCGATAAAATGTTACGTGTCGATGATACGTTAAGAGCTAAGCGGAACATCGTCGTAATCAAAAGCAGCGACGGAAAAACCGAAAACTGCGATGGATCATTCGTATTCATCGCTACAAGCAAAATGGTAAGCGAGAGCGAAATATTAATAATAAAAAGAATGTCAAGAAGGGGATTCGGTAAGGGAATAACAAGCATAATAACGATGCATATAACAAATCCCATAACAGCAAGATCTCTGCGATTCATTTGTTTCCCCCCTTCTGAAAAATGAATTATATTTTTCCTTTTAATTTATACACATACGCCAGCACTTCAGCCACGGCCTGAAACAAGTCCTCCGGGATAGGCTGATTAATTTCCACCTGCGCAAACAGCATTCGTGCGAGCGGTTTATTTTCAACAGTAATAATCTCATGATCCTTGGCGATTTCTTTGATACGCAGCGCCACAAAGTCTTGTCCCTTGGCAATTACGGTAGGAGCCTGCATTGTAGCGCCATCATATTTAACCGCGATTGCGAAGTGAGTCGGGTTCGTGATGACGACATCGGCATTCGGAACTTCCTGCATCATACGACGCATCGCCATCTCCCGCTGCTTCTGCTTGATCTTTCCTTTGATCTGCGGATCGCCTTCCATCGTTTTATACTCATCCTTTATATCCTGCTTGGACATACGAAGCTGCTTCTCATGTTGAAAACGCTGGTACATATAATCCAAGACGGCAATAATGACAAGAAGAATCGCTACCGTAAATCCCATTTGCAGCGTTAGCTTCCCAACAACGGACAGCATATCTCCGACCGACTTAGTAGCAAGCGTTAGCAGGTCGTCTTTTCCATTCCACAAAATGAACCATACGGCCACTCCGATAAACACAACTTTGAGAATCGATTTAATCAAGTTGACAATGGCCTGCAAAGAAAAGATTTTCTTTGCCCCTTTAATCGGATCCAACCGGTTTAATTTAAACATAAGCGGCTTGGTTGTAAACAAGAGGCCAAATTGAATATAATTCGAGAAAAAACTAATCACTACAGCAATTAAAAAGATCGGCCAGACCAGCATGGCGGATTGATATAGCACTTCAAGCATCAATTTTTCTGTTGTTTCTTCCGTAAGCTCCATTAGCAAATAGTTGTTAAAGAACGCATGAAAAAATTGATAGAGACGATCTCCCATCCCTCTGCCCATAAAGAGAAAAAATAAAAAAACGGCCAACAGAACAAGCGCCGTTGCTACCTCTTGGCTTTTTGCTACCTGCCCATCTTCCCTTGCTTTCTGCTTCTTGCGCGGTGTCGCTTTTTCTGTTTTTTCTCCCGCAAAGAACTGAAGGTCAACCTGAAAGCGCAGGCGGTTCATGATACGGCCCCCACTATTTCCATCATTCGTTCCATTGAAGCAAACAACACTTCAAGCAGACGACTCATCACAAAAAAATAACCTGGAAAAACAATGATTAAGATAATGAATCCAGCCAGCAGCTTGGCCGGCATTCCGACCACAAAAATATTCATCTGCGGCACCGTTTTAGCCACAATTCCAAGAGCGATATCAATTACGAACAGAGAACTAATTAACGGAGCTGCAAGCAGCATGCCGGACATAAACATATAAGAAAACTTCTCTACGAGAAACGCACTGATTGATCCGTCGCCTATACCATTTATCCAACGATCAAGCGGGACAATCTGATAGCTTGTCAGTATTCCCTTAATTAACAGATGATGACCGTTTGTCGATAAGATAAACAGCATCGTAAGCATATGCTTAAAGTTCCCCATTAGCGGAGTTTGCGCTCCTGTCATCGGGTCAAAAATGGTGGCCATTGCAAGGCCCATAATCATATCAATAAACGATCCGGCAACCTGAATTGCCGCCAAAAATAACGTCGCAAGAAACCCCAGCAACAGACCAATTAACACTTCCTTTAAGGCTAGATATACATACGCAAAATCTAGTGCAATCACGCTATCTGCTTTTAACAGCGGAAAAGCAACCAAAGCAAGGAAAAATGATAGTCCGATCTTAAAAGGAGCCGGAATGCTTCGCATCGAAAAAATCGGCGCGGCCACAAAAAATGCAGTAAGCCGGACAAATACAAGCAAAAATGCGGGCAACATCTCAAGTAATTGAATCATATAACTATCCTATGAACTTATATAGATTGCCAAGAATGTTGGATGTAAACTCAAGCATATGGCTCAGCATCCACGGACCAAAAAGTACTAGCGCAAGCAGGGTAGCCACAATTTTTGGCACGAATGCAAGCGTTGCCTCTTGAATCGACGTTGTAGCTTGGAAGATACTTACGATAAGTCCGGCAATTAGCGCGATGCCTACCAACGGTGCACTCGTCAGCAGCACGACAAATACAGCCTGCTGTGCAAGTGAAATTATGAATTCTTGTGACACGGCTTCTCACCTCACTGAAAGCTTATTAACAGCGACTTAACGACCAAATACCAACCATCGACTAAAATAAATAGCAAAATCTTAAACGGCAGCGAGATCATTACAGGAGGTAGCATCATCATCCCCATCGCCATCAATACGCTAGCAACCACCATATCAATCACAAGAAACGGAATGAAAATCATAAATCCGATTTGCAAAGCTGTTTTCAACTCGCTGATTGCATAGGCCGGTACTAATGCAGTGAGAGGAATATCCTTCACCGTTTTAGGTTTGGGTGCTTTCGTATATTCAAGGAATAAATTTAAATCTTTTCCCCGTGTGTGCTTCACCATAAAATTTTTAAATGGCAGCACAGCTTTTTCGACCGCTTGTTCCTGTGTGATCTGTTTTTTGAAATACGGCTGCAGCGCCTGATCATTTACTTGCGAAAAGGTCGGAGCCATAATAAAAAACGTCAAAAACAAAGCCAATCCAATTAATACCTGGGTGGGTGGTGCCTGCTGCGTTGACAATGCCGTCCTCGTAAATGAAAGTACAATGACAATGCGTGTAAAGCATGTCATCATAATTAAGATGGATGGCGCTATCGATAAAATTGTAAACAGCAAAAGAATCTGCAGTGTAAGAGAAACATCTTCAGGCTTGTCCGTTGCTCCAATATTAATATCGATCCCTGGGATTGGAACCTGCGCTGCAAAGCTTACTTCAGGAACTAAGAGCAGCAAGCTGACAGCTAGACTCAGTATGATATACAGCCGTTTCATCGATCGTCTTCCTTCTCTTTGTCCGTAAACCATTCTTCTTCCATATTCCGCCGCCGCTTGCGCGCTTCACCGACCTTTTGTTGAAAAATCGCAGTCAGCTCTTCCTCTTTGTCCGGTGTATCTTTCTTAGTAAAACGCGTAAGCCATTCAGCAAAGGAGGCGCCACCTAACTCAGGCGAACCTGTGCGTGATTCAAGCTTCTCTAGCATGTCTTGCACTTCTTCAGGATTCTCAATACAGCGCAATAATGTCACATTTTCTCCAACACCAACGACATACAACGCAGACCCGACCTGGACAACCTGGAGCGACTTCTGCGGACCAAGCGAGCAGCCTCCAAGCGTACGCATACCCGCCTTACCGAAAAGCACCTGTGAACGCCTGCCCACAAAACGCAATAAAAAATAGATAATGCCTACAATAACTAATAAAACAATGCCGGTTTGCAGCAGCAGCATCGGCATAGACGTAGTCTCTTGCGCAAGTGTCTCCGGCTCATTCATGGGCGTCTTTGTCGGAATAGCCGTGCTGGCTATCGCTTCATTCGTTTGCTGGATGAAAAAAACGAACGAAGCGAAAACACCCGTCGTTCGGATGATTTTTTTCCTCATTCAAAAAACTCCTTCTATCCGAACAAATTCTCGTATCATTATGCCAGTGTTTTTTTGATTGCTTCAATCACGCGGTCAGCTTGAAACGGCTTTACGATAAAGTCCTTTGCACCTGCTTGAATCGCATCAATTACCATCGCCTGCTGTCCCATCGCTGAACACATAATAACCTTTGCTGCCGCATTTATTTTTTTAATTTCCTTTAATGCAGTAATTCCATCCATCTCTGGCATCGTAATATCCATTGTTACAAGATCTGGGTTCAGTTCTTTATACTTCTCGACGGCCTGAGCTCCGTCGCTCGCCTCTCCCACTACGTTATAGCCGTTTTTCGTAAGGATTTCTTTAATCATCATTCTCATGAAAGCTGCGTCATCTACGATTAGTACTCTGTTGCTCATATGATTTCCTCCTTAGCTTATGACCCTTTTATTGAAGTTTTTGCATCCGATCCCATGTGCTTACGATATCTGTAACACGCACACCGAAGTTCTCATCAATTACAACAACTTCACCTTTTGCAATCAGCTTATTGTTAACCAAAATATCTACCGGCTCACCAGCAAGCTTATCTAGTTCGATAACAGAACCCGGTGATAAATCAAGAATGTCTTTAATCTGTTTTTTCGTTCTTCCAAGCTCTACTGTCACTTTGAGCGGAATATCTAAGAGCATCCCTAAATTTTGCGGATTACCCTGTGGAGCCACCTGTGGATCAAATGATGAAAACTGTACTGGCTGCACATTAGCAGGCGGCGGCTGATATCCTGTAGGAGCCGCTTGTGGTGGTTGCTGATACATAGGCGGTGGTGCATACATCGGTTGCTGTTGATATGGCGGCATGCCTGCTGCAGCTGGATATCCCTGTGGCGGCTGTTGATACATCGGCTGCTGTGGATAGGATGGCTCCGCTCCCTGCTGTCCAAACGGCATCTCCGTATTTCCCATCGCATGAACAGGCTCTGGAGCCGCGCTTGGTGGTGGACTTGGCTGTGGTGCAGGTTCAGGCGTAGCTTCTTCCCCCATGCCGCCAAGAAGCGTCGCTACTAGCGAACGTGCAAATGGCACAGGAATAAGCTGCATAATATTCGAATCAATCAAGTTTCCTACTTTTAATCGGAAGGAAACCTTCACTAAAATTTCATCATCTGGAATATTCTCAATGCCGCGCCCTTCTTTCAAATCCATCATATCGATGCCTGGCGGCGAAATATTTACAAGTTTGTTGAAAATAGTAGACATGGATGTGGCTGCAGATCCCATCATCTGATTCATCGCTTCCTGCACCGCACTTAGATGAATCTCCGAAAGCTCAGCGGGCGGTGTGGTCCCATCTCCACCCATCATCAAATCCGCAATAATCTGCGCGTCTTCCTTGCGGATCACCAGCAGATTAACCCCTTGGAATCCCTCCGTATATTCAACGTGGATGGCCACATACGGGTGTGGAAACTGATCCTGTACTTCTTCTTGACGAATAACCCCAACTTTCGGTGTAGTAATATCGGTCATTTGTCCAAGTAAACTAGACAACGCCGTCGCAGCACTACCGAATGTAATATTTCCGATTTCTCCAAGCGCATCTTGCTCTAGCGGAGAGAGATAATCATCAATATTGTTTATTATCTGTCCCTCTTCGTTCTCATCGGCATCATCTTGCAAATCATTCTGCCTAAGCAATGCATCAATCTCTTCCTGCGAGAGCATTTCCCTACTCATCTTCTTCCACCTCTTCCTCCAACACATTTTCAATCAAAATCGCCGCTCGGCCCTTCGATGTACCAGGCCGTGCCAAATACTTTGCCCGCTGTCCAATTCGCACAGTGACTTTATCATCCGTTCGCTGATCAAGCTGGATGACATCTCCAACAGTCAGATTTAAAAACTCACCGGCGGAAATAACGGAAGTACCCAGCTCAGCAATCAACGGAATTTTTGCCTTACGCACCCGTTCTTCGAGGATTTGTACTTCTTGTTCGTTGCGCGCCTTTTTCTGCGTAGACAGCAAATAATGAGCGGATAGCCTTATCATTAAAGGCTCAAGCACAACATGCGGAAGACAAAGATTGATCATACCCGTTGTTTCGCCAATTTTGGTGCTGAAGGAAATAACCGCAACGGTTTCATTCGGAGAGACAATCTGCATAAATTGCGGATTGACTTCAAGAAACTCTAACTCTGGCTCAATCTCAATGACCGTCTTCCATGCTTCGGCAAAGCTAGATAAAGCACGGCTAAAAATCCTCTCCATGATCGTTGTCTCGATTTCAGTGAGGGTGCCGATCGTATTCGCTGTTCCCCCTTGTCCGCCCAGCAGACGTTCAAGCATCGCATATGCAATATTCGGATTGATCTCCATAACCATTCTGCCTTCAAGCGGCTCGGCTTCGAAAATATTAAGAATCGTCATTTTGGGAATGGATCGGATAAACTCTTCATAGGGAAGCTGGTCAACAGATGCAACACTTATTTGCACGAATGTACGCAACTGAGCCGAGAAGTATGTCGTTAAAAGTCGAGCAAAGTTTTCATGAATGCGTGTCAGTGTGCGGATTTGATCTTTGGAAAAGCGCAGCGCACGCTTGAAGTCATATGCTTTTACTTTTTTCTCCATCTCTTCTTTTTTCAGCTCTTCCGCGTTCATTTCTCCAGAGGAAATTGCGGCAAGCAACGCATCGATTTCCGCCTGTGATAATACCTCTGTCATAAGTGTCACCCCCTTATCCTAGATTGCAGTGTATTTTTCTCTGCTATGTGCTATATATTATGCATCAACAATTTTATGTGTTGTGATGACATTAACCACTTTTCCTTCTTCAAGCAATTTATCCAATTCTTTTTTTATAGCCTCTTCTACTTTTTCCATGCCTTTTGGTCCCTGGATTTCTTCTGGCTTCATTGCAGAAAGTGACTTGATAATCGTATGAACGACCTGCGCTTTACGCAATTCTAGCTCATGCTTCACCTTTTCATTTTCTGCTTGAATGGCAAACTTAGCGAGAATTAAATCGCCGGTTAGTAGATTGGTGCGGATTTCTTCTGTCTCTAACGTCACCTTCTGAAATTCTTCCGCACTGATTTTCTTTTCAATCTGCTGCCCTGCTACCGGAGCCGGTTCAGGCTTAAAATACGTTTGCCATAAGACAAAGACGACGACACCTACTAGTGTTATGGCGATGAGAATAATAAGTGCAATATTGACAAGTCGATTCTTAAACATCCTCCACCCCTCCGTTTTTTATCTCTCTATCTTGCATCGCGATGGTTTTTATCGCGTTGATTTCTTTGTAAAACTCCGTAAGGGAGAAAAGTACTTCTTCAATCGATTCTTTAATAACGAATTTCTTCCCGTTAACTAGCGTGACCAGCGTATCTGGTGTTTCTTCAAGACTTTCAATAAGCAGAGCATTTACTACATATTCTTTTCCGTTTAAGCGAGTGAGACGAATCATCTATATTCCTCCATTAAAACAGGGGAGGAGCAATTCCTCCCCTGCTGCCTATTGACTCTATCGTTTCAGGTTAACTAGTTCTTCTAGAATGGAATCGGATGTTGTAATAATCCGAGAGTTAGCCTGGAAGCCACGCTGAGCAACGATCATTTCCGTGAATTCTTCCGAGAGATCAGTGTTAGACATTTCTAAAGTACCTGCAGCAATTAATCCCCGTCCGTCTACTGCTGCAGCTTTTGTAATATCAGTTAATCCCAAAACAGCTCCGTTAGCAGATCCAACTACTTTATAAAGGTTACTCCCTGCCTTTTCTAAACCACTAGGGTTATTAACCTTAGCAATCCCTATTGTCTGTCCAGCAGTTACTCCTGTGTCGGTTGTAATGGTAATCTCTCCCGTCGGAGCAATGCTTATGCTTTTTACCTTATCATAATCCGGTATGTTAATCGCTACTCCTGAACTATCAAGAACAAACTTCCCTTCAGGCGTTACTAAATTCCCTGCAGCATCTATTTTAAAATTACCTGCACGAGTTAAATAAAATTCATCCCCTGGGGCTGTACTATTTCCAGATACTACGAAGAATCCATTTCCTTGAATAGCTAGATCCGTCTCTATTCCAGTAGTCATATTACCACCTTGTGTATGAACCACATCAATTGCCGAAATAGTTGAACCTAAACCGATTTGTTTTGGATTTGTTCCACCTATATTCCCTGGTGCATTTCCTCCAGCCATGGTCTGACTTAGAATATCTGAAAACATAACCCGGCTCTTTTTGAATCCTGCTGTATTTACATTTGCAATGTTATTACCGATCACATCTAACTTATTTTGAAAACCACGCATACCACCGATACCTGAATACATTGAACGTAACATTATTTTTTCCTCCTCATTATGTGCACCGCGTCAATCGGTCAGCGGCGCAGAGCCTCCTCTTCTAGGTCCGGCTCTCCTTACTTTTTACACAATAATTGCACTATCAATATTCGTGAACACGTTCTCCTTCATCGAAGAACCATCAACTGCAGTAATCACTTTTCTGTTTGTGACACTCACAATATAGGCGACGTTATCCATTAATACGAGCGATTCCTTCGCTCCCTTAGCCTGTGCTTTCTCTACGGCTCCCGTCAAACGAGCCATTTCCTGACTGCCAATTGTGATGCCGCGTTCCTCTAATCTCTTGATCGCATGCTGAGAAAAATCAACCCCGTCTCGCACGCTCTCAAGCTGTTGCTGAAACACTGTATCAAATGCCGGGCCGTTATGCTGTTCCTTCTTTTTGGGTGATACATGCGGCAGCTGCTGTGGATAAAAAATATGTCCGGCTTTTATATGAGTCATGCTGTACCACCTTCATCTGAAGGATTGGTTTTATTTTCTTCCTTGTCATTCTGTGTATCTTCAGCAGGTGGTTCGGCAGGTGGATTTGGCGTTGCTGCTGGATTCGTTACTGTCTCGATGCGATTTACATCAACCTTTGTGCCATCCTGCAGCACGAGTTGTGCTTTTCCACCTTTCATACTAACAGCAGTGACCATCCCTTCCTTCGGCACTTCTGTCCATTTTTCTTTGCCTGCCTCATCCAGTTCAGCAACATAATCTGTCCATGTTACTTTCTTACCGATCATGTTGGATAGGCCACCAATATTTTGTGCCTCAACAAATTTGGTAAACATATCGTTCAGGTTGGTCATCTGTTCCAATGTACTGAATTGTGTCATTTGGGCGATAAATTCTCGATCCTGAAGCGGCTGTGTAGGATCTTGATTCTGCAACTGGGTCACCAGCAGCTTTAGAAAAGCTTCCTTGCCCAGTGATGATTGCTGCTCAAACGTTTTTGTTTGCGACTGGGATTGAAATGAGTTTTTATATTGTGTTGGATCAATAACTGGCATTGTCCTCATTCCCTCCTTTCATTATCACGTACTTCTTCGTTAATGGCGTACAGCTTCATCCTCTGTATTGCCTATCAATTCTTCTAAGTTAAATTCAGCGGCTTCCTCAGAAGACTGCTCTTCGTCCTGGCCTTGTTCTTCTCTAGCATTTTCTTTCTCTTGCTGCAGCAAATTATTGTTTGATTGTTCGCTCGGCGTGGTAGTGACGTAGGACACCTCGATTTTCTCCACATGTAATCCCTGCTGCATCAATGCATGCCGAAGATGATTCATCTGCTGCTCAATCGCTTCCTTACCAGCTGCTTGACTTGCCATAAAATGCGCAGTAATCGTACCATTTAAAGCAGTAATTCGAATATCCACGCGGCCAAGATTCTCCGGAAAAAGGCGAAGAGTCGTTTCCATTGCACCGGTTCCTTGATTCATCTTTACTTGTTTAACAATATATACTTCCATCTCATTTGCAAAGAAGCGTGCGGGAACCAAAGGAATGTCTGCATTTCGAGCAACTGAATTAGAAGGAATGCTGGCTCTGCCAAGCAAGGCTTCTTCAATTGTACCTGTACCCTGTAATTGATGATGCATCGCCTGTGTTGTCGTGCCCTCTTCCAAGACAAAAGCCGATTGCTCCTCCATCTGTACAGTTGGATTTGCAATTGTTGGCGATGATTTAGTATCGGCATTATTTACCCTTGGTATAAATGAAGATGCAAATTCGGATGCCTGATTCACTTCATTTTTTACCTGTGCTGTTTTACTTGCATTTTCTAGCAATGTAAGTGCAGTATATATTTTTGTTTCCAACTCTTTTGGCAATGCCTCCGAGTTCCTTTGCGTCAGTACATTCATCATCGCTTCTATTTTCTGCTTCCAATCAAGAATCATTTGCTTGTCAACTTTTCCCTCTCCTGTTAGTCCTATGAACAGAGGTGTTGAATTGCGCAAAAGATCCATCATATTGTCTGTAGAAGCCGACGATAGGGATGACTCATTGTTTTCATTTACTTGTTGTACTAATTGATAGAGCTGCTGCAGCGCAGCATACACTTCTTCCATCCATTCATCTGCATCGGCAGTTGGCTGGTCCGCTAAGGACGTAAGCATATCCAGCAGTTCAGTCATCTGCTCAAAGATGTCTGCTGATTGCTGTCCACCAGACAAAGCCCCTTGATCGGCCATCGCTTCATCTTTTGTCTGTGTTTGCTGGATCGCAGCCTGCATCTCGCTTGCAAAGGAAGAAACAGATGAACTATCACCCTTTATTCCTGAAGAAGAATTCATCGCTTTTACAGATGCAGAGCTGCCAGTGATTTGTACCGTTGTCATTTTTTTCACCTCCTTCCAGGAATAATATATGAAAATGAAAAAGAAATTACAATAACTTTTATGCTTTAATAAGTTAACAACTTTTGACTAATTTTTGCTGCAAGCGTAGCTCGTGTTTTATCTTTCGCTAACTCAGATAATATTTGTCCTCGCTGTGCAGCCTCCATTTGCTGAAGCACATATATGGTTTTTTTCTCATCGGCTTTAAATAACTTTTCTATCAGAGCTGCCGCATCTGCTGGCTGCATGCTAGAAATAGAAGATGCGAGTTCACGAACAGAGGCATTATACTTTAATTCAAGCAAACGCTGTTGCAGAACCGTTGGATCAGCATCATCACCAAGAGACGTCTCCTTTAAAAGCAACGATAAATCCGCCGCCTTCTTTGGATCCATCTTGGCCATAATTCCCGAACGTTCTTCGGCTTTCATTACAAGCAAAAGTTGAGCCGCTTCTTCCGGTGCCATCTTTTCTAAAATCGGAGCCGCTTTTCCCGCAGACATGGAAGTATATATTTTAGCCAAGTTTTTAATTTGTTTCTGCTTCTCTTCGTCCGCTTTCTGCTTATTCTCAGCAGCGGGCCCCTGATTTGCTTGTGTCTTCTGCTCCATCTGCTTCATCTTCTGCTGATCAAGCTCGGCTTTCTTTTTTAATTCGGCAACTTCCCTCTCTTTTGTTGCCAACTGTGCTTCTAAATCGCTGACTTTTGCACCCTCTTTTGTAGTTATCGGCTTTTCATCCGCTGATTCTTTGGCTGGGGCAACCGCAGCATCAGGAATTATTTTTTCAACGTACGGAATTTTGTTCAGCTCTTTTGCCAGCACGCCAACTACGTTATAACCAAACATCTGAGCAATAATGGCAGAAAGTGCAAGCGTAAAAAGAAGCGGAATGAAAATAATGTAAAAAAACCATTCCAGTTTACTATAAGACCGCTCTTCTTCCATTTCTTCGATTTCTTCCATGACCACACCCCTAGCGCGGATTCGCCTGTTGTCTATAATAGCGACCAACCGCTATCTCGTCTAATTCCTTCTGTTCTATTAGACGCATATTGTCCTTATATTTTTCAAAGGAGTTTTCTTTTAGTTTCTCCCATATTTTCTGATCCATCGTCCGTTCAGATAGGATAAACTGCTTCGTCTCTACTTCTTTTTCAGCACGTATTTTCGATTCATTCGCCTGTACAATAAGACGCTGTAGATGTCCAATATATTCATAGTTTGTTTTTAACTCGGCAAGCGAAATGCTTTTTTCCTTTTGAAGCATCTGCTGCTCCATCTGCTTTTTATTCTGTTCTAGGTGGTGGAGGCGTTCCTCTTCCTGCTTAAGTGCCTGCATTGATTTACTGTAGCTAATCTCCGCCTGCTCCTTCTCCTTCTCCTTCATATCAAGGACCTTCTGCAAAGAATAAACAAACGACATCGTAATTCACCGCCTAATTTGGAGTAAAGGTGCTGATGAGCGCGCCGATTGAATCTTCAAGATGTGAGTGGTCATCTGTGCTTTGGCCTGTATAGCGCATAATTGTGTCTCGATATCGAATCGCCTGATCAATATCACGATTGGCTCCGCTTTTATATGCACCGATGTTAATCAAGTCTTCAGCATCCCGATAAATCGCCATTAACCTCTTCAACTCACCCGCCGCCGTATAATGCTCCGGCGTTACAATCTCCTTCATGACCCTGCTCACACTTGCTAGAATATCGATGGCTGGATAGTGACCGGTATGTGCAATCTTTCGACTGAGAACAATATGTCCGTCTAGAATCCCTCGCACCGAGTCAGCAATAGGATCATTCATATCGTCGCCTTCCACTAAAACAGTATAAAAAGCAGTAATTGATCCAGCAGCCGACGTACCCGCACGCTCCAAAAGCCTTGGCAGCAGAGCAAATACAGAAGGCGTATATCCTCTCGTCGCCGGTGGCTCACCAATTGCCAATCCCACCTCCCGCTGTGCCATGGCAAAACGGGTAACTGAATCCATCATCATCATCACATTGAGCCCTTGATCACGAAAATACTCAGCGATGGCTGTTGTTAATAGAGCGCCTTTAATACGAATTAACGCCGGTTGATCTGAGGTGGCGACGATAACAACAGAGCGCTTCAGTCCTTCCTCACCCAGATCTCTCTCAATAAAGTCAGCAACTTCTCTTCCACGCTCTCCAATAAGACCGATGACATTAACGTCAGCTTCCGTATTACGAGCAATCATGCTGAGCAATGTGCTTTTTCCAACACCACTCCCAGCAAAAATCCCAATGCGTTGTCCCTTGCCTACCGTCAGCAATCCATCAATCGCACGAACCCCCACTGAAAGAGGCTCACGGATACGCGGCCGCTGTAGCGGATTAGGTGGTTGATTATCGACAGGATATTCCGTCATGGCATTTGATAGCGTGCCGCCATCCATACGTCGTCCTGTACCATCAAGCACCTGACCTAACAACTCCATTCCCACACGAACACTGAGGGGCTTGCCGGTTGCTACAACATCGCATCCCGGGCCGATCGCACCCAACTCTCCAAGCGGCATTAATAATGCCTTATTATCTTTAAAACCGACTACCTCAGCCGGCACCGGATGTGAGGAAGATACAGGATAGATATGGCATACCTCTCCGATTTTTACATTCGGCCCCATCGATTCGACCGTTAGACCGATTACTTGGGATACTTTGCCGTTTACACGAATTGGATCAACTTTTTGCAATGCCGATACATATTTTTCAAGCTGCATTATGATCACTCACCTTCATCGGCCAAGACAGCCTGAAGCGCCTTTTTGATTTCTTCAAGTTGCGTATCGACTCTGGCATCGACGCTCCCCATAGTCGTGCGGATAACACTTCCGCCATCTACAATGGATTCATCAGGAATAATCGTCATCTCGATCTGGCTGTCCAATACCTCAAGCAGCTTCGCCCGGTTCTCCTGCACATACGGATAAACATCCGGACTGACCGCCACGGTAATGGCCCTATACTCTTGTGTCCGTGACAATGCCTTACGAATAAGTGCGATCACATTTTCTTTATCTACTGATAAGTGCTCTCCAATGACCTTTCTAGCAATCTCTATCGTTAGATCGAGTACAAACGGTTCTGCTTCTTCGATCATTCGACGCTTGATAACGGGGGCTTCATCTAAGATTGCAGCGGACTGCTTAAGCGCTGTCGAATATTCTTCATATACGAGGCGGCGTCCTTCTTCTCTTCCCTGCTCGATGCCCTGCTCATACCCCTCCTGCTGAATCATGGTTCGCACTTCTTCATCTTCTTGGCGTCTCTGTGCCCACCACGCATTGATTTCTTGTTCGGCTTCTGCAAGAATCTGCTCTGCCTGCCGCCTCGCCTCTGCAACAATCTCTTCGGCTTCTCTTTCCGCATTTTTTACAAGCTCATCAGCTTGAGCTTTGGATGGCTCATCCTGCACAATGAATGCATCATCAGCTTCCCGCTGCTCTGCTTCTTCTGAGTTCGAATGATCCTTTTGCTGCGAAAATTCAATCACTTTCTTGCTATCCATTGTCGAGTAAAAAGAAGATTTAATGACTCTAGACAATGATTTCATCTCCTCCGCCCCGGGCAATGATAATCTCGCCCGCTTCTTCTAGGCGTCGAATAATACCCACTATGCGGGTCTGAGCTTCTTCCACATCACGCAGTCGGACAGGTCCCATGTATTCCATCTCTTCTCTGAATGTATCCGCCATCCGTTTGGACATGTTACGGAATACAACGCTGCGTACTTCTTCATTAGCCACTTTCAGTGCAAGCATAAGGTCCGCATTCTCCACATCACGAATAACACGCTGAATGGAACGGTCATCAAGCACCACAATATCTTCGAATACAAACATCCTCTTCTTAATTTCTTCTGCCAGCTCAGGATCTTGAATCTCAAGCGTATCAAGAATCACTCTCTCTGTGCTGCGATCAACATTGTTAAGCATATTAACCACAGATTCGATACCGCCGGCTTGTGTATAATCCTGCACCACTGTTGAAGACAACTTCTGCTCCAGCACGCTTTCTACCTGACTGATTACATCCGGTGAGGTGCTTTCCATCAATGCAATACGGCGTGCCACCTCTGCCTGTCTTTCCTGAGGAAGTGCCGATAAGATAATAGCGGACTGCTCAGGTTCAAGATAAGAGAGAACAAGCGCAATCGTCTGCGGATGTTCATTTTGAATAAAGTTTAAAATCTGACCCGGGTCTGCCTTTCGTGCAAAATCGAAGGGACGAACCTGGAGATGTGCGGTTAATCGATGAATAATATCGAAAGCTTTTTGCTGACCAAGTGCTTTCTCCAGAATTTCCTTTGCATAGTTAATCCCGCCTTGCGAAATATACTCCTGAGCTACGCAAATTTGATGAAATTCTCCTAATATCGACTCTTTATCTTCCGTATCCACTTTGCGCACATTAGCTATTTCAAGCGTAAGCTGCTCGATCTCTTCCTCACGCAGATGCTTAAAAACTTGAGCAGAAACTTCCGGCCCGAGCGAGATCAATAATATCGCCGCTTTTTGCCTGCCGCTCAACTCTTTTACTGAACGCGCCATATCTTTCCCTCACCCCTATTCGTCTGCTAGCCATGTACGCAGCAGATTGACAAACTCCTCCGGCTTCTCACCTGCCAGCTTTTCTAGCTGCTTGCGCACAATCGCCTCTTCTCCTTCTTCTGCATACTTCAGCTCAGGAATTTCAAACGGTACAGATTGTGCTGACTCTTGAGCAGCAACCTGTGCTTGCTCCTGTCTTCGTTTGCGAACGATAATAAATGTAACGATCGCAGCAATAAGCAGAAGGCCGATAACGCTTGAGACAATAATCAGGGTCCAATTTGTTCCTTCTTTTACCACTTCTTGCTTACCGTTAAACGCTTGAGCAAATACCTTCACACGCTGATCAATCTGCTCCTGCGTAAATTCCGTTCCCTGTGAAGAAAGCGATGCCCGCACTACATTTCCGATAACCTGTTTAATATCATTTTGAACTTCCTCTGTGAGACTTGCTGGATTATTTGCTGTCGGCGGTTCTACACCGACGTTGATGGTAATATCTTCAATCTTATACGGTTGTCCGACAATGTTCTCTTTGATCCGATTGACTTCCCGATTTACCCGATCCTCAATCTTCTCATATTCACTATCACTACCGCTTGCCGCACCAGGGTAACCTGGAATTTGGGTCTCACCCGTTCCTGCTGTGCCTCCAGCAGGCGCTCCCTTGCCTGTATATGTCTGCTGAATTTTTTCAGCACTAATAATGATACCTTCATTATTTTCTTTATCCACCGGCTCAACAAGCTGTGATTCACGCTGGGTTTTGTCAAAGTTTAGCTTGACGTACGGATAGACAAATACTTTATCTCGACCGAGAATTGTACCGAGCATATTCTGCAGGTTTTTCTGAATATCATTTTCGATATCCTTCTTTATTTTACGCTGCTCTTCATATTGATTCAGCGCATATGCATTGCCTTCATCTTCAGTAGGATCAAGCATCTCGCTATACTGATTCATAATGACGACATTTTCTTTTGGTAGATTCGGAACACTCTTGGAAACCAAATTATACAGCGCGTTGATCTGCGGCTGTGCTAACTGTTTTCCTGGGTCCACATCCACTACAATTGAAGCGGTCGCTTTCTGTGCATTTTCTTGTACAAATACACTTTCTTCAGGCATCGTCAAAATGACTTTCGCATTGCGAACTCCATCCACTGTTTTAAGCAGGTCAGAGAGCTGTGTTTGCATTGCATCGCGCTCTACAACATCAAATTGGCGATCCGTCATTCCCATCCCAATATTTTGGCTGAAGATATCAAGTCGGACACCTTCCCCTTTTGGGACGCCCTTCGCTGTTAAATCAGCGGCAAGGTTGTACTTATCCTTCTCCGGAACAAGTATGTTACTGCCCTCAAGCTTATATGCTGTATACCCCATTCCATCCAGTTCTGTCTTGATCTGGGCTACATCCACTTCGGTCAAATTCCCGCTAAACAGTGGAACATAGTTCGGTCTGGAGGCTATATAAATTGCTAGCGTCGCAGATATTATAAGAAAAGCTGCGATCGCACCAATCATCATTTTTTGCTTTTTTGAGAAGCGATTCGAAAACTCTGTAAGCTTCGCCCGCCACTGCTGCAATCTTTCGTTCATCCTCCACCCCGCCAATTGCCTTTAAATTGCTAGATTTGCATTCTCATAATCTCTTGATATGCTTCTACAGCCTTATTGCGAATCTGCATCGTCATATCGAGCGCCACGCCTGCTTTTTGGGAAGCAATCATAACCTGATGCAAGTCCTGAACTTGGCCTGTGGCCAATCCCTGGTTCATCGCTTCGCCTGCTTTCTGCAAAGCATTTACATCCTGTACCGCATTTTTTAAATACGTTGAAAAAGCGGTGGTAACCTCATTTGGTGTCGGGGATGCTTGCTTATCCTCTCCTAAGGAGACCTGCGGCAGCATACCTGCCCCAATTTTCTCAATCATGCTCTCGCTCCTTATTTACCAATCTCTAATGCTTTCATCGCCATCGCCTTTGAAGCATTTACGGCGGTTACATTCGATTCATATGCTCGTGTGGTTGACATTAAATCTATCATTTCTTTCAACATATCTACATTTGGCATTGCCACATATCCACGCGCGTTTGCGTCTGGATGGGACGGGTCATATACCATCTTCGGCGGTGTCTTATCTTCAATAATTTGCGTTACACGCACCCCATTTGCAGACGAGCCCCCCGTTTTGCTTACAGCAGATTGTAGGAAGTTATCAAAGCTTGCAGCACCCATCTTCGGTTCAACTACCGCCATCTTCCTTTTATAAGGCTGCCATTGCCCATTTACGTATTCTCCACGCGTGGTGTTCGCGTTGGAAATATTGCTTGAAATGACATCCATGCGTAATCGATTAGCCGTAAGCGCAGACGCACTAATATCAAAACTACCAAACAATGCCATGCTTATTTCCCTCCTATAATCGTCCGAAGCTTCGTAAACTGGCCTCCCGTCTGTTGGACAAGTGCGTTGTACCACATCTGGTTTCTGGCCAGATTGGACATCTCAAAATCAAGGTCGACATTATTTGCCGCATTTTGCATAGGCCCTGCGGCTTGATCCACCTGCAGCTTCGGCTGAAGCGTAGACAGCGAAGGTGCTCCAAAAGCTATATGTTTTGCATTCGTTCTATGAGCAGCGAAACTTGTCGAATTTCTTTCAACGGCTCTTTGCAGTTCATCTTCGAATGACACAGATTGCGATTTGTAATACGGTGTATCTACATTAGCAATATTGTTGCTGATCGCTCTCTGCCTCATCGTCGAAGCATCAAGCGCTTTTTCAAACATGGACAAGGTAGGTGTCGAAAACATCGTTTTCTCCTCCTTTCGGTGCATTTGTAAACTTATTACATTCTACTTGATTCCAAATAAAATCTCCAACACTATATTATTCCAGATCGGAAAAGCGTAATCCTTCCAATTCGACAAAATATGTGCATCTAACATGACAATTTTTATATTAGCAGATTGCGATAAATGAACAAAGCCCTATCTTAAAGATAGGGCTTTATCACCGGACACAAATTCATTAGTTGCTACGAGTTTATCGCTTTTTGTTACAAACTCACGAATTTTCCATTACGAGGTCTTTAATTTTTCAAGTTCTGGAAGAAGTTTTTCATTTAAGATCTTAATGTAGGTTCCTTTCATGCCCAAAGAACGGGATTCAATAACCCCTGCACTCTCGAGTTTGCGCAATGCATTTACGATGACAGAACGGGTAATGCCTACACGGTCGGCAATCTTACTTGCAACAAGCAGTCCTTCTTTTGCATCCAACTCTTCAAAAATATGTTCGACTGCTTCAAGCTCACTGTAGGATAGGGAGCCGATTGCCATTTGTACAACTGCCTTACTGCGCGCTTCCTGCTCAATCTCCTCTGCACGCTCACGAAGAATTTCCATTCCAACCACTGTCGCGCCTACTTCAGCGAGAACAAGATCATCATCTGTAAACGTCTCATTAACACGTGCTAATACAAGCGTACCCAGACGGTCGCCTCCACCGATAACCGGCACAATTGTTGTTAAGCCTTTCTTGAATAAATCTTTCATCTCTACCGGGAACGCCGTATACGGGCTCTCGATATCCAAGTTGGCGGATGTTTCATCTAAGCGAAGCAGCTGCGTGCTGTAATCGCCAGGAAAACGGCGTTCATCAAGCATTTTACGAATACGCTCATTGTCTACTTCTTGTGCAATAGCATAGCCAAGAATCTTTCCTTTGCGGCTTAAAACGAAAATATTCGCTTCAATGATCTCACTCATCACTTCTGCCATTTCCATGAAATTCACCGGATGTCCAGCTGTCTTCTGCAGCAGGCGGTTAATACGTCTAATTTTTGTTAGTAAATCCATTGTTGTAATTCCTCCTTCAATTTTTACAAAATATAACGACTCAAATCTCTGTCTTCTACAATGTTGTTTAGTTTCTCTCTCACATATTCCGGGGTGATGGTAATCTTCTCAAGTGTAATATCGGATGCTTCAAATGATAAATCTTCAAGAAGCTTCTCAAGAATGGTATGTAATCGCCTGGCACCGATATTGTCCGTATTCTGGTTCACCTCGGCTGCAAGTTTAGCAATCTCTTTAATAGCATCGTCAGAAAATTCAACTTTTATTCCTTCAGTCTCCAATAAGGCGACATATTGTTTGGTTAAAGCATTTTTTGGTTCGGTTAAGATCTGAATGAAGTCTTCCACCTTCAAACTATCAAGTTCCACACGGATTGGAAAGCGGCCTTGCAACTCCGGGATTAAGTCGGACGGCTTTGCCATATGAAATGCTCCAGCAGCAACAAACAGAACGTAATCGGTTTTTACCGGACCATATTTAGTCATTACTGTAGAACCTTCAACGATCGGCAAAATATCGCGCTGCACACCTTCACGCGATACTTGCGCGGAACTGGACTCTTTACCAGCGATCTTATCAATCTCATCAATAAAAATAATACCGCTTTGTTCCGCACGCTCAACAGACTCCTGAATCACTTCATCCATGTCAATAAGCTTCTGCGCTTCCTGCATTGTCAAAGCCTTGCGGGCTTCACGAATAGGAAGTTTGCGTTTCTTCATTTTTTTAGGCAAAAGATTACCAAGCATCTCTTGCATATTAATACCCATTTGATCCATGCCTGAACCGGAAAACATGTCAAACATCGGCGGCGCAGCATCTTCTACTTCAATCTCGATCACAGTATCTTCAAGCTGCCCCATGGCTAATTGATGCGCTACCTGGCGGCGCTGCTGCGAGAGAGAAAGGTCTTCTGGGTCGCTTGTCTGAGACTGGTATCCGTTCTGGTTGCCAAACAGCATCTCTAGGGGGTTTTTATACGACTTGTTATCACGTTTGCCTGGAACGAGGATATGGACAATGCGTTCGTTGGCCATCGCTTCTGCTCGATCCTGCACGTCTTCGGTCTTCTCCGCTTTGACGATGCGTATTGCTGTCTCTACCAAATCACGTACCATTGATTCAACGTCCCGGCCGACATATCCGACTTCAGTGAACTTTGTTGCTTCCACTTTGATAAACGGTGCACCTGTCAGCTTTGCCAGACGTCTTGCAAGCTCAGTCTTTCCTACACCTGTCGGTCCAATCATGAGGATGTTCTTTGGCACAACTTCGTCACGAATCTCATCTGCAAGCTTGCTGCGGCGGTAACGATTGCGCAAAGCAACGGCTACTGAGCGCTTCGCCTGCTTTTGTCCGACGATAAAGTAATCCAATTGTTCAACAATTTGTTTGGGTGTTAAACTTTCAGGATTTTTCAAGGCATTGCCTCCTCGTCATTCATTGATTTCTTCAACAACCAGGTTGTGATTGGTATAGACACAAATATCTGCGGCGGCTGTAAGAGCAGCCGTAGCAATCTCACGCGCCGTTAGGGTAGGAGCATGCTGCTTAAGTGCTCGGCCCGCCGCAAGCGCATAATTGCCTCCAGAACCGATCGCTAGAATGCCGTCATCTGGCTCAATAATCTCACCAGTGCCTGATATGAGTAGCATATGTTCTTTGTTCATAACAATCATCAGGGCCTCTAGCTTGCGAAGCACTTTATCTAAGCGCCAGTCTTTTGCCAGCTCAACGGCGGCGCGCTGCAGGTTCCCATGGTATTCTTCAAGCTTTGCTTCAAACTTCTCAAATAGCGTAATCGCATCCGCAACAGATCCGGCAAAACCAGCTACAACTTCACCATGATAGAGGCGGCGTACTTTTTTTGCTGTCTGCTTCATAACTACGGTATTGCCTAATGTAACTTGACCGTCGCCGGCCATTGCTCCGCTTCCTTCGTGGCGCACAGCAAAAATTGTAGTGGCGTGAAAGGTCATCTCCATCGAGTTCCCTCCATTTATATTATTTTACGCCCGTGGATGAGCTTGGTTGTATACCATTCGCATTCTCTCTCTCGTCACGTGCGTATAAACTTGCGTCGATGAAATGCTGGCATGCCCAAGCATTTCTTGTACGCTCCGTAGATCAGCCCCGTTTTCTAACAAATGGGTAGCGAACGTATGACGAAACGTATGTGGACTTACTTTCAATAATTCACTTGCCTGCTCTACATATTTATTGACGATGCGGCGCACGCTGCGGTCCGTAAGCTTCTCTCCCCGGACATTGACAAACAACGCGTCTGTTTTTTGCTGCTTTCCAAGGTGCGGACGCCCTTGCTGTATGTATTGTTCGTATGCCCGTAAGGCATGCTCTCCAAGCGGCACATATCTCTCCTTTGCGCCTTTTCCAAATACTAATGCAGTACCTGCCCGCACATCCACCGAGCGAAGCGTAAGCCCTGTAAGTTCTGATACCCGGATTCCGCTTGCATATAACACTTCTAGAATCGCGCGGTCCCGGAGTCCAACTGGGCGACTTGTATCCGGCAATGCAAGAAGGGCCTCGATTTCTTTTGGAAACAAGAAATTCGGAAGCTTCTTTGCCAATTTCGGCGTTGCCGCCATTGTAAACGGATTGTGCTCTACCATCTCCTCACGCACCATAAATCGGTAGAAGCTTCTAAGACTTGATAGCTTACGGGCAATGGAACGTCTCGCATACCCATGCGTATGAAGGTCTGTGAGATAGCTGCGGACATGGACATACGAAACAGCAGCATACTCCGCTACACCATGCTGCTTCATGAATGCCGTAAAAGCCAGGATGTCTTTCTCGTAGTTCGTTACCGTTAGAGGAGAAGCATTCTTCTCAATCTGCAGGTATTGTTTGAACAACAGAAGCAGTTCGTCAGGCTCCACGCCTTCCATGTATGTACCTCCTCACCGAGTACCAACGCATACGGGACGCGGCACTGCCGCATCCCGTTTACAATTCTTCCCGTAAAAATACCCCGCAGGGAAAACCTAGCTTTTAACCGTCGTTAGTATATCATAACCCCATATTAGCTGCAACTTAAATTGTGAAGGTTTCGGGAAAAATTCTGAATTTTATCCAGTGCACGCTGGGCGTACTGTTCATAGCGCTCTTTTTTATTCCGTACTTTCTTCTCAAGCGGCGGAAAAAGACCAAAATTCGCGTTCATTGGTTGGAAATTATCCGGGTTAGCTGTAGTAATATAATGTGCCATACTTCCCATTGCTGTCTCTCCAGGAAATACAACCGGTTCGAGTCCGCGAGCGAGCCTGCCTGCATTAACACCAGCTGTAAGCCCAGAAGCGGCTGATTCTACATAGCCCTCTACTCCAGTCATTTGACCGGCAAAAAACAACGTATTCCGATCCTTGTATTGATATGTCGGTTGAAGAAGGCGCGGCGAATTGATGAACGTGTTGCGGTGGATGACACCGTAGCGTACGATTTCGGCGTTCTCAAGTCCCGGAATCATGCCAAATACTCGTTTTTGCTCCGGCCACTTCAAATGAGTTTGGAAACCTACGATATTATAAAGCGTTCCTGCGCTATTATCCTGACGCAGCTGCACAACGGCGAACGGCTGCTTGCCCGTACGGGGGTCGGTAAGCCCTACAGGTTTCATTGGGCCAAACAGCATCGTCTGCTTTCCTCGCTTAGCCATTACCTCAATCGGCATGCAGCCCTCAAAAAATACCTGCTTTTCAAACTCCTTGAGCGGCACCTCTTCTGCTGTAATCAGCGCATCATAGAAGGCGTTGAACTCTTCTTCATTCATCGGACAATTTAAGTATGCCGCTTCCCCTTTATCATAGCGTGAAGCAAGAAACACCTTCTCCATGTCGATCGACTCTTTCTCAAGGATTGGAGCCGCAGCGTCATAGAAGTATAAGTAGCCTTCACCGGTAAGCTCCTGCAGCCGCTTTGATAAGTCAGGCGACGTTAGCGGTCCGGTTGCAATAACGACAATCCCATCGGGAATCTCTGTAATTTCTTCATTGCGCACCTCGATGCGCGGATGATTGCGGATACGCTCGGTTACGGCTCCTGCGAACTCATGCCGGTCTACCGCGAGCGCACCACCTGCAGGTACCGCGCAATTGTCTGCCGCCTGTATAATTACAGAGGATAACTGCCTCATCTCTTCCTTAAGAATACCTACCGCATTCGTCAGCGCATTAGCACGCAGCGAATTACTGCATACAAGCTCCGCGAATTTATCCGTATGGTGAGCCGGGGTACTGCGCACAGGGCGCATCTCATATAATATGACGTCTACCCCTTGCTCTACAATCTGCCAGGCCGCTTCGCTGCCCGCTAGACCAGCACCGATGACTTTTACTTTTTCCATAGTTTCTAAAATCCCTTCTTACGATGTTTCTTCTTGATAGTCACATTCCGAGCAGTGGACGGTTGGCCCTTTATTCTTCCCTTTGCCCTTCTTCTCCACCAGCATTTTGCCGCACTTCGGACATGTGCGCGGAAGCGGCTTATCCCATGATACGAAGTCACATTCCGGATAATTATTACACCCATAAAATAACCGATTCTTTTTACTCTTACGTTCAACGATCTCTCCGGTTTCACACTTTGGACATTTCACACCGATTTCTTTTACAATCGGCATCGTATTACGGCAGTCCGGAAACGCGGAGCAAGCGAGGAACTTGCCGTAGCGGCCCATCTTATATACCATTTGGCTGCCGCACTTCTCGCATACGACGTCTGAGACCTCATCTTTAATCTCAACTTCCTGCATATGCTTCTCAGCCACTTCAAGGCGCTTAGCAAAGTCTTGATAGAAATCATCAAGCACTTCTACCCACTGGGCTTTACCTTCTTCAATATAATCGAGGTCGCCCTCCATCTTGGCCGTGAACTTCGTATCCAGGATTTCTGGGAAGAATTCCTCCATTAAACCGAGCACGATCTCCCCTAATTCAGTCGGAACAAAGCGGCGGTCCTGCATCGCCACATAGCCGCGCTTTTGAATGGTATCCAGCGTAGGCGCATAGGTACTCGGTCGACCGATGCCCAACTCTTCTAGCGTCTTGACAAGGCGCGCCTCCGAATAGCGCGGCGGCGGCTGTGTAAAGTGCTGCTTCGGCTCCATTTCCGCAAGCGCTACCTCTTGCTGCTCTTCAAGCGGCGGCAGCATTTTGTCCTCTTCCTTCTGGACATCGTCTGTACCTTCTACATACACTTTCATGAATCCTGGGAATTTCACTTGGGAGCCGTTTGCACGAAATGCAGCATCGCCTACGGTAATGTCAGCTGTGACTGTATCTAATACAGCGGAAGCCATCTGGCTAGCAATAAATCGTTCCCATATGAGTCGATATAGCTTTAGCTGATCACGCGATAAGTACTCTTTGAGCGTAGCAGGATCTTGCGCAATTAATGTAGGACGAATGGCTTCATGCGCATCCTGCGCTCCTTCCTTCTTGCCAAACTGGCGCGGCTCGCTAAGCGCATAGGCTTCACCATATGTTTGTGTGATATGTTTTTTGGCTTCCTCCTGCGCTGTCGGGGAAATTCGGGTCGAGTCTGTACGCATGTACGTAATCAGACCCACTGTCCCTTCTTTTCCGATATCAATACCCTCATACAGCTGTTGGGCTACCATCATCGTCTTAGCCGCACGGAAGTTTAGCTTACGGGCTGCTTCCTGCTGCAGCGAGCTGGTAGTGAACGGAGCGGCAGGGTTTCTTCTTCGCTCCCGCTTTTTGATGTCAGAGATAATGTAGGATTCGCCTTCAATCTTGCGCAGAAGTTCCTGTACTTCTGCCTCGGACGTCAGCTCCACCTTCTCCTTGCCATAGCCGTAAAACTTGGCCTCAAATGTTTCTTTGCCTGCTTTCAGATACGCGGTAACCGACCAATACTCCTCCGGCACAAACGCGTTAATCTCCTTCTCACGGTCGATGACAAGCTTGGCGGCCACCGATTGTACGCGGCCTGCACTCAATCCTTTTTTGACCTTTTTCCATAGCAGCGGTGAGATATTATAGCCAACCAGGCGGTCGAGAATCCGGCGCGTCTGCTGGGCATTGACCAAGTCCATATTGATCTTGCGCGGATGCTTAAACGCTTCCTTAACCGCCTGCTTCGTAATCTCATTAAATACAACACGACAAGGCTGTTCTTCATTAATGTTTAAGCTGTGGGCGAGATGCCAAGCAATCGCCTCGCCCTCACGATCCGGGTCAGCCGCTAGATAGATGTTTTTAACTTTTTTCGATGCGTCGCGTAATTCTTTTAGCACGTCGCCTTTGCCCCGGATTGTGATATATTTTGGTTGGAACCCGTCCGCAGCATCGACTCCCATTTGACTTTTTGGTAAGTCTCGCACATGACCCATGGATGCTTTTACAATATATTTTTTCCCGAGATATTTCCCGATTGTCTTCGCCTTTGCGGGAGACTCCACTATTACCAGTGAATCTGCCAAGCATGCTTCCCCCTTTTTCTGAAAGAAAAGAATTCCTCCTATTATTAATTACAAAAGTTGCGTTTGTCAAACATCTTCCTTATTCTTTATCCGGACGAATGACGGTCCGGGTAGTTGCATAATGCATTGTTTTACTTGCAAAGATAACAAAAGATAATGCAAATAGCTAGTAGAAAAAGCGGTTCGACATAAAATCTTATCATATGACACCGCTTCCCCTCCTATAATATCAAGCACTGCGGCTTCTTCTTCTGTAAGAATTGACGGGGCGGAGCGCGTTTTTTCGTTTGTATTTTCATTTGTATCCGAAATAAGTTCCGGATATTCACTTAGTATATCGTGAATATTCTGCACAAGTTTACTTCCCTGTTGAATCAGCCAGTGACAGCCTGCGCTTTGTGGGGAGTAAATGGAGCCTGGGGTGGCAAATACATCGCGCCCTTGATCCAAAGCAAGATCCGCCGTAATCAGGGAGCCGCTGCGCGAAGCGGCTTCTATGACCAGCACACCGCGGGCAAGTCCGCTGATAATCCGATTTCGCTCTGGAAAAAAGCCTCGCAGTGGCGCTGTTCCTGGTGGATACTCTGATAGAATAACTCCTTTTTTACGAATTTCAAAAGCCAATGCGCGATTTTCTGCCGGATAAATGATGTCAACGCCACACCCTAGCACAGCGACAGTAGCGCCGTCTGCAGCAAGCGCGCCTCGATGCGCTTCGCTGTCAATGCCACGCGCCATGCCTGACACGACGGTTATGTTCCGTTCTGACAGCTCTCGAGCCAACTGTCTTGCGATATTCTTTCCGTATGTAGTAGGCTTTCTGCTCCCTACAAGTGAAATACACGGCCGATGGAGAAATTCCAACTCTCCTATTATGTATAAAATCTCAGGGGCATCAGGAATTTCAAGCAGCAGCGCAGGATATGCGTGATGATACTGGGTCAGAACTTCAATTCCACTCCGATTCCACTTGTGTACTCGCTCCATCGCTTTCTCCAAGCAGAACTCGGAACGAATTCGTTCTGCTATCTTCGGCGTCACCCGCAGCATCTCCTGTATCTGTATGGAGGAATAGCGTGAAAAATCCACCGCTTCTCCTAGATTTCGTGCAGATCGAAGTACACTTCTCCCTACACCGCTGCTGTGCGCTAACGCTACAAGCATATATTCCTGTTTTTCCATTTTTCCTCACCCTCTTTTCTATTTGATTTTACTTTCGAGGAAATATATGGAAAATCCTTCCTGTTAAAAAATTAAACCATACCACATTCATAAAAAAGGGAACGCCCTTCGGCGCTCCCTTTTCTTCTTACTTATTCTTTACTTATTTAATGGTTTTGCAAATCTCAAGCAGACCATGATCTTTTAATGCTTCAATCATTGTCTGACCCATAACAGCCGGCGTATTGGCTACACGAATACCGCAAGCTTCCATTGTTTTAATCTTCTCAGCAGCCGTACCTTTACCACCAGAGATGATAGCGCCAGCATGTCCCATACGCTTTCCTGGAGGCGCTGTCTGTCCGCCAATGAAGCCAACAACCGGCTTCTTCATATTCGCTTTTACCCACTCAGCTGCTTCTTCTTCCGCTGTACCACCGATCTCGCCGATCATGATGACAGCTTCTGTATCCGGATCATTATTGAACAGCTCAAGGCAGTCAATGAAGTTCGTGCCATTAACCGGGTCGCCACCGATACCGACTGCAGTGGACTGGCCGATTCCATTCGTTGTCAACTGGTGAACAGCTTCATACGTCAGGGTACCAGAGCGGGATACGATGCCCACTTTACCTGGAGCATGAATATAGCCAGGCATGATACCGATTTTGCACTCACCCGGTGTGATAACGCCCGGGCAGTTCGGTCCGATGAGACGTGTCTTGCTGCCGCTCATATAACGGTTTACTTTGACCATGTCAAGCACCGGAATACCTTCTGTAATACAAATAACAAGATCCAGTTCAGCGTCTACCGCTTCCATGATGGCATCTGCTGCAAAAGGAGCCGCTACATAAATAACAGATGCGTTCGCTCCTGTTTCTTTTACAGCCTCTGAAACGGTATCAAAAACCTGGAATCCTTCTACCTCTGTGCCGCCTTTTCCAGGTGAAGTACCGCCAACCATTTGCGTACCGTAATCGCGGCAGCCTTTCGCATGGAATAAACCAGTAGCACCAGTAATACCCTGAGTGATTACTTTTGTATCTTTATTGATAAGAATACTCATAACTCTCCAGTCCCACCTTTCTTATTTCACCAAGGAAACGATTTTTTCCGCGCCATCTGCCATGGATTCTGCTGCCACGATATCAAGGCCGGATTCGTTAAGAATTTTCTTGCCAAGGTCTACATTCGTACCTTCAAGACGCACCACAAGCGGACGATCAAGGCTTACTTGCTTCGCTGCCTCTACTACGCCTTCTGCAATAACGTCACACTTCATGATACCGCCAAAGATATTAATAAAGATTCCTTTTACATTCTCGTCAGATAAAATCAATTTGAATGCAGCCGTAACCTTCTCAGCCGTAGCACCGCCCCCAACATCGAGGAAGTTAGCTGGGTCGCCACCGTAGAACTTGATAATGTCCATCGTAGCCATTGCAAGACCCGCACCATTAACCATGCAGCCAATGTTGCCATCAAGTGCGATATAGTTTAAATCATAGTTGGATGCTTCGATCTCTTTTGGATCTTCCTCATCAAGGTCACGCAGTCTCATAATGTCTTGGTGACGATACAGCGCATTGGAATCAAAGTTCAACTTCGCATCCAGTGCCATAACGTTACCGTCGCCTGTTACAACAAGCGGGTTAATTTCTGCAATTGAGCAGTCTTTATCAGCAAACGCCTGATACAGAGCCATCATGAATTTCACGGCTTTGTTTACCAGGTTGTTTGGAATATTAATGGAGAACGCAAGCTTGCGTGCCTGGAATGGCAGCAGACCTACAGCCGGATCAATTACTTCTTTGAAGATTTTTTCCGGTGTTTTTTCTGCTACTTCTTCGATTTCCGTACCGCCCTCTTCAGATGCCATCATGACAACACGGTCCGTATTGCGATCTACAACAACGCCAACATAGTATTCTTTTTGGATGTCGCAGCCCTCTTCAATAAGCAAGCGCTTTACTTCTTTGCCTTCCGGGCCTGTCTGGTGTGTTACAAGCACCTTGCCCAGAATCTCCTGCGCATATGTACGAACCTCATCGAGATTTTTCGCAATTTTAACCCCGCCTGCTTTTCCGCGTCCGCCGGCATGGATTTGCGCTTTCACGACATAAACGTTCGTATCCAATTCTTTCGCTGCTTCTACTGCTTCGTTGACCGTGAATGCCACTTTCCCGTTCGGCACAACAACGCCGTACTGCTTAAGTATCTCTTTACCTTGATACTCGTGGATATTCATTCTCCATCCTCCTAACCACAATTTGCATAAAATAAACGCATCAAGCTTCTCCCCTGGCAAGCTCGTCTGCGCAATACAGTATAGCTTATTCGGCACAATTCGGCAAATACCTGCATGCTTTCCTAATTTTTCTGATTTTTATTTAGCCAAAAAAATAAAGCAGACGCTGAATATCTGCTTTATCAGTGCGGCGGGATATGTAGCTCCCGTTTATTTATTTCTTCGATTAAAAGTACAATAAAATCTTGTTCCAATTGTAAGTGCATAGCTTTTACATAGGCATCAAGCAGTGCTTCATCCGTGAGTAAATGCATCGACGCCCCTCCCTTTTTTATCTATTTCTCTCTTTTTTCCATATTGTAACATCAGGGTACTATTGGAACAAGCACACCATTATCCACAGGGCGCTGTGAATAACCTGTGTAAAAAAACTCAAACCTACTGCAAATTCTGCACTTTTTCTGTAGATATCGTTATCCACAACGATTCTTGTCGAAAAATTTTTATCGTTTATCCAATTTATTACTCTTTCCAATGTTTTTGCTCAAGCATTCGATATTGAAACGCTTCGGCCACATGCTCTTCCGCCACATGTTCACTTCCTTCTAGATCTGCAATCGTGCGGGCTAATTTAATGATCTTATCGTATGACCGATTGCTAATTCCGCTGTTCTCATACAACGCAGACAGCCATGAGCGAACGGAAGATGAGAGCGGAATATACTGCTCAAGAAACCGACCTTCAACCTCAGAATTATATGTAAAAGATGTCCTACGATAACGATATGCTTGCTTCTCTCTCGCTGCCTGTACACGGCTCCGCATAACCGCTGATGTTATCATGCTTGTTTCATTTATTTCATCGAGACGAACACGCGGAACCTCTACCTGAAGATCAATTCGATCTAGCATAGGGCCGGAGAGTTTCTTCCAATACCGTTTAATCTCTTGTAGTGAACATGTACAGGACTGCTTGTCCGTCTCAAAGCGATAGAAACCGCAGGCACATGGATTATACGCGGTTAACAGCAGTACCCGGCTAGGAAAAGAAAGCTTCGCATCCTGCCGAACTAAAGTCACCTGGCCATCTTCTAGTGGCTGACGCAGCGCTTCTAGCACATGCCGGGAAAATTCCGCCCACTCATCTAAAAACAAAACACCATGATGCGCCAGACTAATTTCACCAGGCTTTAGCGATACTCCGCCGCCTATCATTCCAACTCCTGTAATGGAGGTGTGCGGAGCACGAAACGGAGGATAGGGAGCCTGCTTCCACCGCTCGGACAGCAGCCCACAGGCGCTATATATGGTATCAACAATCAGCGCCCTCTCTTCATCTAGCGGAGGTAGAATCGTAGGAAAACGCCGGGCCAGCATGGTCTTGCCTGTTCCGGGCGGTCCTATCATGCTTAAATGATGGGCGCCCGCCGCCGCTACTTCCATCGCTTGTTTTACATGGCGCTGTCCTTTTACATCACTAAAACAACCCAGACCTCCCCTAGTGCTTTCTGCTCCAATAAAAATCGGATTTTCTGCTAGAGTATAAGCGTTTGCAAGACGTTCTTCATCCGGAGATGAGCAGAGCACCGCACATTCTTGCAGCGTATGAACACGAAGAATCGGAAGCTTTGTACGCTCCACATCTTCCGTGCAAGATGCAGGTATAACCGCACCTGAGAATCCGGCCTGCTTGGCAGCAAGAATCATCGGGAATAGGCCGTGCAATGGACGAAGCTTCCCTTCAAGAGAAAGTTCACCCAAAAAAATCCAGTCTACCAGACGACTATCGATACGCAACTGATTGCTTGCAAGCAAAATGCCCATTGCAATCGCCACATCAAGCATCGAGCCTGCTTTGCGCACATATGCTGGAGCAAGATTAACCATTAGTCGTTGCAGAGGAAAGGAGTAGCCGCTATTTTTTACTGCTGATTTCACACGATTGCGTGCTTCACGTACAGATGAAGCCGCAAGACCGCTAATCTCAAAATACGGAAGCCCATTTGCTATATCAATCTCCACCTCAACCGGCATGCCTTGAATCCCTAATACCGTCGCACTGTAGACTTTGGCAAACATCAAAACCAACTCCTTTTTTGTTAAAAATTACCATATATTTTCAACAAAAGATAGAAGGATTTTTGTCACCAATAAAAAAAGCACCTGCATTACTGCAGGTGCAAGAAAAGGAGGTGTTACACGTCGAGTACACTATCACTATATGCATATGCATACCATTGTATGTGGACAGGTGTCATGGGATCAGCAATTTTTAGGCGCCTAATTTTATAGATTGCTGCTAAAAAGCATGCGGAAGATGCCAAACCTCTGGTACTGTATTATAACAACTATACGTAAGCACAACGACATCAAAACGAAAGGAAAGTGAAGAACACTCAGCCTGTCTTCCTCTTATATATTCAAGTGCCGTATGACGAATTGTCCGCTGCTTCAGAGGTGTAATTGCTTCGCTTCCATGACCGTATTTGGTGCTGGCACGTGTTTTCACTTCAATAAATACCAGCCATTCTCCATCCTTCATGATCAGATCGATTTCGCCTGTGCGCACACGAAAATTAGAGCATTGCCATTCATATCCTTTATCCTCTAAGTACTTCCGTGCCAATGCCTCACCCTCTGCTCCCCGCTGCTTGTTTGTCCTGCGCATTATTTGCGCCCGCTTCGCTGATCGGCTTGATATACAAAAGCTAAAACTTCGGCTACAACCTGGTATAGTTCAACCGGTATTTGTTCATTCAGTTCCAGATTGGAGAGCACTTGCACAAGCGAAGGATCTTGCTGAACTGCTACACCGTGTTCTTTGGCTTGTTCAAGTATTTTATCAGCCGTAAACCCTTTGCCCTTTGCAACGACGCGTGGCGCTTCCGCCTCTCCAGGCGTGTAGCGCAGCGCAACTGCACTCTTACGCTCATATGGCTGTTTCATACGCGGAAATCAACTCCTTTGTAATGAACCAAGCTTGAAGAGGGCGGCTGAAGGGACGACATCGGCTTTGCTGCTGTTTCTTTTCGATTCTCAGTCACATCAAGCACACGCAGACCTGACAGACGATAGCCCTGTTCAGCCAAGTTCTCCTCAAGCGAAGGGCGCAGTGCTCGCACCAACTCCTCCACTCCCTCCTTCTCATTGTACAAGGTGACAGACAGAATTCTATTTACGATCGCTACATCAAGCATCGTCTCGCCCATGTGCTGCATGGACAAGTAAAAAAATAAGCGGCAGTTCTCGGGATCAACCTCCCCATCCCCCTGTTTGCGCGATTCAATCTGAATCAGCGCATTCTCTCCATCCTCCTGACCTGGCATAGGCAGTTGCAGCGCTACCTGCACAAAAGCACCGCTCCCTGTATCTCCACTCATCATCAACTGTTGGCCCGTCAATTGGTGTACAATCTGCTGCATATGCTCTCGAAGCTGGGCGGGAAGCAGGTCTGCCTTGGCATGCTGAAGCAGTTGTAGCAGGGAGGATTTAGCCGTCTCCACTGCCGGTTGATCTGAAGATAGCTGGGCGATACTTTTCTCATGAGAAAGTCCTAGTTTCTCAAACAGCTCTGTAAGAGCTTGTTTTATTCCTTGGACAGACCCATTTGAAGCAGCAGCTTGATGCATTTCCTCTCCAACCCCTGCATTCGGCTGACCAATGTTTGCACTTAGCGAAGAGAGCTGCCCATTATGCTGAGAAGAGGAGGCAGGAATAGAAGGGGATTCTGTTTGTGTTAATGCGCTGCCCTGCAGATTCGGCTGTATAGGAACAAGCATCTGCTTCGCCTGTGCTAACGCATCACGAACTCCCTCTGCTTTTGTTATAAGTCCCTGCAGCGACTCTTTCATATCATTAGGGAGCATTCCTGGCTTCTCTAACGCTTGCTGGATGAGCCGAAGCAATTTCCCCATCTCTCCCTCCAGATTGGCATTGCCGGCAAATGCACGCAGTGAGAGCACCGTTTCCTTGGTAAGCGGAAGTCCTTTCTTAGCGGCAAGCAGTATCGCTTGTTCAACTTCCGGCTCGTTTCCTATTTCACTACTAACTTGTTGAAAGGAACGCACAGAATCGGCACGCAGCGGAATTCCTGCCTCTACCGCTTTTTGCAAGAGCGAAAGTGATTCTTTCGTTACCGAAGCGCCCAATGCCTTGGCCAAGCCTTCCATACTGTCTTCCGATGCTTGATTAGGCTTTCCCGGCTGACTGATCACTTTTAAGGTTACAGGCTGTCCGCCAGGCTGTACCTGTAGCCACGTCTTCTGGCCCAGTTCAAGCGGCGTCTCAAGTCTGGCTGTTACCGTTAACCCTCCTAGCTGCACCGTTGCTAGGTTGTCTGGAAACAGCTTTAACACCTTACCCTGGAATACTTGCCCCGGTACCAGCTCTACCAACGAGCGCTGCATCGTATTCAATTGTTGGAAAATCTGACCTGTCATAAACCCTTGAATCATGATCCCTCACTCCTATCACCATCACAAATCCGCCCTATCCATACGGAAGCGATCAACTGATTCTCCGTATCTTTAGGCTCCCGGTTATAGTGTAAGCACCCCGCCAAAACTGCGCCGATGAATCGGACTCGGTCCGTGCACACGCAAAGCAGCCAGGTGCGCCGCTGTTCCATAACCCATATTGGACGCAAATCCATAGCCGGGATATTCTAGATCATACTTCTTCATCATTCGATCCCTCTCTACCTTCGCTACCACAGAAGCGGCGGCAATTGAGATGCTTTTCCCATCTCCGCCAACGATCGGCCGCTGTTCCATAGATAACCCCGGGATCGTTACTGCGTCGTTGAGCGTTATATGCGGCGTAACAGAAAGCGATTGAACGGCCGCTTGCATCGCACGTAATGTTGCTTGAAAAATGTTAATTTCGTCAATAAGGGGCGCATCACTCTGTGTGACTGATACCGCTACCGCTTCTTCCTTAATCCGTTCATACATCGCCTCTCGCTGAGCACCTGACAGCTTCTTTGAGTCATCTAAGCCGGGCAAATAGAAATCCGGCGGTAGTATAACCGCTGCAGTAACCACAGGACCTGCTAGCGGTCCGCGCCCCACCTCGTCAATACCAGCGATGTACATGTATCCTTTTTTCCACAATTCTTGCTCGTTCGCACTCATCTCGAGCCATTTTGTATGCAGCCGACTGGCCTTCTCTATGCGGCGAAGCCACTGCCTGTATGCTGTCTGTACTCCACTGCGCGGATCGGCCGCAAACAGTTCCTGAACATCCTGCGTTAATGCATCACACGTAAGCAAAAAATCTTTTACTTCTTTTATCGTCATTTCATTCGGATTCAATGAGACCTTCCTCTTCTCTATAAAAATTCTCCTTACATAACAAAAACGTGCAGTTTTCACTGCACGTCCACTTTTGCTAGTAAAGATAGCCATGATCATTGTTTTAGTACGGTGTAATCTCATCCATACTTACACGGGCCATCTCAATGGTAAACGCATCACCCGGACGCTCCAATGATATCCGGCCTAACTTGCCTGAGCGCAATTCGCGCAGAATCAATTCAGACACTTTGTCATAATCAATATGTCCACCGCTGACAATGCAGCCCCTCCTGCGCCCAATCTCATCTAGAATAGCCAACTTGCTCTCATCAAGTTCGTCTAGCTGGTAGCGTTCCATAAGCGCACGGCTATAATGCATGCGCAGATATGCGACAACAAACAGCGCTACTTCCTGAAAATCAATTAACTCATCTTTAATCGCTCCGCTTGCAGCAAGGCGCAGGCCTACGAGCGGGTCTTCAAACTTTGGCCATAAAATTCCTGGCGTATCCAAAAGCTCAAGTACCTTGCCTACCTTTACCCACTGCTGCGCCTTCGTTACAGCTGGTCGATCGCCCGTCTGCGCTACCTTACGTCCCGCCAGACGATTCATCAGCGACGACTTACCGACATTTGGAATACCGATAATCATCGCACGAACAGCCCGATCCTGCATGCCTTTGGCACGACGTTTCTCCATCATATCCTCAACTAATGTCTGGCACTCAAGGGGAAGCTTATTTACCCCACGCCCGGACAGCGCATCAATCGGCATTGCTTTAATACCATTGTCAGCAAAGTGCTGCATCCAAGCCTTCGTTACTGCTTCATCAGCTAAATCCGATTTATTCAAAAGGATTAAGCGCGGCTTGCCGGATACAATCTCATCGATCATCGGATTGCGGCTTGATAGCGGAAGACGCGCATCCAGCAGTTCAATGACCACATCAATCAGCTTCAGCTTTTCCGTCACTTGACGGCGCGCTTTGGCCATATGACCGGGAAACCATTGGATCGTCATATGCCTCACCTGCATTTCTATAATAAATTTAAAGCTAGTTTAAGCGAATCTTATCCAGCGGCCAGATAATTAACTCTGAACGCCCTACCACATTCTCAACAGGTACCGGTCCGATTACACGGCTATCCGTACTGTTACGGCGATTATCTCCCATTACGAAGATTTCCCCCTTGCCTACTTTCTCCGGACCAAAGTCCTCTGTCAGCACGTAGTTTTCCGCCTTTGCCTGTTTCTTATACTCTTCTAAGTACGGCTCATCTACCGGCTTTCCGTCTATGTACAACTGATCGTCCTTCATCTCTACGGTCTGCCCTTCAGTAGCAATAACACGCTTGATATAATCCTTTTCCTTTGTAGCATGGAAAACAATAATATCACCCGGCTTCGGCTCTTGAATATAGTAGATCAGCTTATTTACAATCAGACGTTCTTCATTCTCAAGCGTCGGCATCATGGATGCTCCATCCACGAGAAATGGCGCAAACAAAAAGGTGCGGATAACAAGAGCGAGCACAATGGCAATGCCAAGCGCTTTAATCCACTCCCACGCTTCATTTTTTCCCTTTTTTCTTTTGCCTGTTTCAGAGGAGGTTTCATCAACCATTTATTTTCCTCCTTCAAGATTAGGTGTCTATTTTTTTCTGCAAAAAAAGGAGCTTGTTACCAAGCTCCTTCTTCTCGCATTAGCGGCGAATTTCTTTAATACGTGCTGCTTTACCCACACGATCGCGCAGATAGTAGAGCTTCGCACGACGAACTTTACCGTAGCGAACTACTTCAATTTTGTCGATTTTCGGAGAGTGGAGCGGTAGTGTACGCTCAACGCCAACACCATAAGAGATTTTACGAACAGTAAAAGTCTCGCTGATACCGCCTCCGCGACGCTTGATTACAACCCCTTCGAACACCTGAATACGTTCGCGCTGGCCCTCAACTACTTTCAAGTGTACACGTACTGTGTCACCAGGGCGGAAGCTTGGGATGTCTTGCTTAATGTTCGCTTGTGTAATTTCACGAATAACATTTTTCATAAGGTTATCCTCCTTCCAGCAGATGTTCATTCCGTATGCAAAGTAAACAAGGCCAATCGCGCTGCAACCTCGCTAATAGGAAGAGGACCATCTTAATCCGAACCGAGTAGGCTCACGAGAGATATCATATCACAACCAAATTCCAGTTACAACTCCTGTTTCAACTCTTTTAGTACTTTTTTTATCTCCGGCGTCGCTTCCATTCCCTCCAGCAGATCCGGACGACGCTCCAATGTGCGGCGCAGCGACTCTTTTAACCGCCATTTCTCAATGTTCTCATGATGGCCCGATAGCAGTACATCGGGTACCTTAAGACCGCGGAATTCAGCCGGGCGCGTATAATGAGGATGCTCCAGCAGCCCTGTGCTGTATGAATCCGTTACCGCCGATTGCGCATTGCCAAGCGCTCCTTCCTGCAGACGCACGACGCTGTCGATAATGACCATAGCCGGCAGTTCACCGCCTGTTAACACATAATCACCAATTGATATCTCATCAGTAACCAAATGCTCACGGATGCGTTCATCATATCCTTCATAATGACCGCAGATAAAGATAAGATGCTCCTCCTGTGCCAGCTCTTCGGCCAGCTTCTGATCATATCGTTTTCCCTGTGGGCAGAGCAGAACGACGCGTGGCGAGGCGCTCTTCTCTTCCTGCGGCGCCTCTTCTGCTGATAGAGGCGTGTCGGTCAGTGATTCTACCGCACGAAAAATCGGGTCAGGCTTCAGCACCATGCCGCCGCCGCCGCCATATGGCATATCATCAACCTGGCCATGCTTGTTTCCGGAGAACTCGCGAAAATTTACCACACGAAAAGAAACAAGTCCCTTAGCAGCGGCCTTGCCTATAATGCTTGCCCCAAGCACACCTTCAAACATCTCGGGAAACAGCGTCAATATATCAATCCTCATGCTCGCACGTACACCTCCTACACCAAGCCTTCAAGCAAATGTACGGTAATCCTTTTGGCGGAAATGTCAATTTGTTTGACGACGGGGGCAATATAAGGAAGAAGTATATCCTTCCCCTTCTCCGGCTTTACCACCCATACATCGTTGGCACCCGGCTGCAGAATTTCTTTGATTACACCTAGGCGCTCTCCTTCCTCCGTAAATACATCGCATCCGATAATATCCTGAAAGTAAAATTCCCCTTCAGGCAGTTCGCTGCGATCTTCTGCCCGTATTTTAAGCACGCCACCTTTATATTTTTCAACATCCTGCATGTATGGATGACCCATAAATGTTAACAGGTAGAAATTTTTGTGTTCTCGCACCGATGCAATCGTCAACTTGACCGGATGTTTCATTTCCGGATGAAAAAGATAAAGCATATTTCCTTCTTTATAGCGTTCTTCAGGAAAATCAGTCTCGGAAATAACACGGACTTCACCGCTGATGCCATGCGTATTTACCAGTCTGCCCACGGTAAAAAAATCTCCGTTCACGCTGTCTATCCCCTTTCACGAATCTCTTTAACAATCCCGTCTTCAAGCACGACTTCCGTTCCTGACATTATTTTTCCCCAATCAGAGCCTACTTTTATTACGGCATCGCTCTCAACGGTCGTATAATGCACTTCACTTCCGAGCGGAAGTGCCAGCACCTGCTCTAATTGAAAAGAAAGCTGGGATAACTTCTCCTCGCGCGCTTGGCGTTCTTGCGCAAGGCGGCGCTGGACAACATCAAGCGCTTCCGGTCCTTTACGCTGTGCTTCCTGTACAAGCTTTTTGGCTTGAAAATTCAACTGTTCTAGCTCCAATTCATAGCGTTTATGCATCGAAGTGAATTCTTCTTCCATCTGCTTGCGTGAAGCCTCAGTCAGTACCATCATTACCTTCACCTTACGTTTTACTGTCAGCATCCAGCGACCCCCGTTTCGGAAGTTTTCTATAATGTTAAGAAAAGCTGGGATATATTCCTCCCAGCTTTCTTTATCCTTGCTATACAATTTCAATCGTCACGCGCTGGTTCTCTTTTGTAGCCATCGCGCCCATCACGGTGCGAAGAGACTTAGCAATCCGGCCCTGCTTTCCAATCACCTTTCCCATATCGTCCGGATGAACGGACAATCGGTATACGGTATTCCGCTCCTGAACCACCTCTTCGATGGATACGGCATCCGGATGGTCAACAAGAGCTTTGGCAATCACTTCAAGTAATGATTTCACCCGCTAGTCCTCCCGCCTGGATAAGATTGATTACTTCTTGCTGTTTTTTGCTTCGTGGAATTTTTGCATCAGACCTTGCTTGCGGAACAAGTTGCGAACTGTATCTGTCGGCTGCGCACCGGTAGTAAGCCATTTCATTGCTTTTTCTTCGTTGATTTCAATCACGGCTGGTTGAGCTACCGGATTGTATGTTCCGATTTCTTCGATGAAGCGGCCGTCACGCGGCGCGCGAGAATCTGCTACTACTACACGATAGAAAGGGGCTTTCTTTTGTCCCATACGTTTTAAACGAATTTTTACTGCCATTTGTTATTCCCTCCATGTTGTGTTTTACACACTAATTAATTATTTTAACAAAGTCATCCATAATTGAAAAGACTTAGTTTTAAACTTGTAATGCCCGGACATCTAGCTCAAAAACGGGAACTTAAAACCGCCGCCCTTTTTCTTTGCCTTGTCCGTCATCTTTGTGAATTGCTTCATCATCTTGCGCATATCGTCAAACTGCTTAATCAACCGGTTCACTTCCTGAACAGATGTACCGCTGCCTTTAGCAATGCGCTTGCGGCGGCTGGAATTGATCACTTCTGGATGAAGCTTCTCTTCCGTTGTCATGGAGCGGACGATGGCCTCCACGCGATTCAACGCGCCTTCATCCACCTTCATGTCCTTTAAGCCCTTTACCTTGTTCATGCCCGGCATCATATTGAGCAGCTCATCGAGCGGTCCCATCTTGCGAACCTGTGCCATCTGCTCAAGAAAATCTTCAAATGTAAACTCGGCTGTACGCATCTTGCGCTCAAGCTCTTTTGCTTTCGCCTCATCCACATCGACCTGGGCTTTCTCAATCAGCGTCAGCACATCACCCATGCCAAGAATCCGGCTCGCCATCCGGTCGGGATGGAACGGCTCTAGCGCATCAAGCTTCTCGCCCATACCGACAAACTTAATCGGTGTACCTGTAACCGACTTAACCGAGAGAGCGGCACCGCCCTTCGTATCCCCGTCCAGCTTGGTCATGACAACACCTGTCAGCTCAAGCTGTGCGTTAAAGCTTTCGGCGACATTCACTGCGTCTTGACCGGTCATTGCATCAACGACAAGCAGAATTTCGTTCGGTTTGGTAACTTCTTTGATCTCCTGCAGCTCACCCATCAGTTTCTCGTCAATATGCAAACGACCGGCCGTATCGATTAGCACGTAATCAAGATGTTCTTCTTTTGCATGCGCAATGGCTGCTTTGGCAATCTCAACCGGACTGATCTGATCTCCCATAGAGAATACAGGGATATTGAGCTGTTTTCCAACGACTTCAAGCTGTTTGATTGCGGCAGGACGATACACGTCACAGGCCACAAGCAGCGGCTTACGATTCTGTTTGCCACGCAAGTAGTTGGCGAGCTTTCCGGTCGTTGTTGTTTTCCCCGCGCCCTGCAAACCTACCATCATGACGACCGTAGGCGGACGATTGGCAACAGCCAGTTTGCTTTGTCCCCCACCCATCAGCTCAGTCAACTCATCGTTTACAACTTTGATGACCTGCTGGCCTGGAGTCAGGCTTTTTAGCACATCCTGGCCAATGGCCCGCTCTTTTACACGGCTGACAAATTCTTTAACAACCTTAAAGTTAACGTCCGCTTCGAGCAAGGCCAAGCGCACTTCGCGCATTGCCTTGGTCACGTCTTCTTCCGTAACTTTTCCTTTGCCTCGAAGCTTGTCAAATGTGGATTGCAGTCGGCTGGCTAAGCTTTCAAACGCCATGGTCCGCCTCCTAATCTATCTCCAATTCTAGCGCAAGAAGTTCGCGTACCATCGTATATGACCGCGAATCCTGCGGCACTTCCTTAGACAATGCCTGCTGTAGTTCTTCAAGCAGAGCGTACCGCTTCTCGTAGCGTGTTAGAAGATGTAGCTTCTGTTCGTAATCTTCTAGCGTTCTGGCAATCCGCTTTACCTGTTCGAACACCGCCTGACGGCTGATGCTCTCAATCTCGGCAATTTCGCCAAGCGACAGATCATCACGATAATACATCTCAAAATATTTGCGCTGTCGATCCTTTAACAGCTTGCCATAAAAGTCATACAATAAATGCAGACGTGTAGTTTCCTCCAGCATGGGTTCTATCCCCCGTGTACGGAAATTCGTGTAAAGCCTAAACCCTTTACAGGATTTAATCATACCGAAGCACACAAGCAGTGTCAAGTATTTTCTCTTTACTCGTCTTCTTTTTCTTTGTCCTCTTCCATTTCCTTTTCAATGGAAGTAGCAAACAGCGCATGCACGAATTGTTCCGCATTAAACGGCTGTAAATCATCCATCTTCTCACCAAGACCCACATACTTTACCGGCACCTGCAGTTCATTGCGAATCGCAATAACGATCCCGCCTTTGGCTGTGCCGTCCAGTTTGGTCAGCACAAGGCCCGACAACTCGGCCGATTGACTGAATGCCTTCGCCTGACTAAGCGCATTCTGTCCGGTAGTGGCATCAAGCACAAGCAATGTCTCATGCGGTCCGTCCGGAATTTCACGAGAGATGACCCGTCTGATCTTAGCAAGCTCTTCCATAAGGTTTACTTTGTTCTGCAGACGACCGGCCGTATCACATAATAACACATCCGCTTTTCTTGCTTTTGCGGTATGGATGCCGTCATAGATGACTGCCGCCGGATCTGATCCCTGCTGCTGCCTGACGACTTCTACACCCACGCGCTCCCCCCATACTTCAAGCTGGTCGATAGCACCTGCCCGAAACGTATCACCTGCTGCTAGAAGCACCTTTTTGCCCTGGCCTTTAAACATATGGGCCATCTTGCCGATGGTTGTTGTTTTTCCGACGCCATTAACACCGACAAAAAGAATGACATTCAGGCGACCGTCCTCTATATTCAGCGACGTATCCTCGTCCTTCTCCTGCAGCAAACCAACCAGTTTTTCTGAAAGAATGGGCTGCAACTCAAGCGCATTCTCAATTTTTTGCTTACGGGCTTCGCTGCGGAGCTCGTCCACTAACTCCATTACGGTATTTACTCCCACATCGGCAGAAATCAGAATATCTTCTAGCTCTTCATAAAAGTCTTCATCAATACGCTTGTAGCGGCGAACCAAGTCTTCCACACGTTCAAATGCACCGCGCGTTTTTGTGAGACCCTCTTTAAACTTAGTTGTGATTGTTTCAGTCTGGCCTGATATTTTCTCTTTTAGCTTTTTAAAGAAACTCATCTCTTGCTTCCCTTCCTCCTGAGATTTATGACACCATGATCTCGTCCTCTAAACGAACCGAGACAAGCTTGGAGACGCCGGACTCCTGCATGGTCACCCCATACAGAACATCAGCCCCTTCCATTGTACCGCGCCGGTGCGTAACGACAATGAACTGCGTATTTGCACAAAACTCCCGCAAATATTGGGAGAAACGGCTGACATTTGCCTCATCAAGCGCCGCCTCTACCTCATCAAGCACACAAAACGGTACAGGCTTAACACGAAGGATGGAGAACAGCAGCGCAATGGCTGTAAGGGCCTTTTCACCACCGGATAGAAGCGCTAAATACTGGAGCTTCTTCCCTGGGGGCTGCGCCACGATCTCAATACCTGTCTCAAGCATGTTATCGGGATTGGACAATTGCAGGTCTGCACGTCCGCCGCCGAAGAGCTGTGTGAAAACAACTTGGAATTGCTCACGAATCGCCTCAAACACTTCCTTGAAGCGGCGCGACATCTCCGCTTCAATATCACCAATCACCTGATAAAGTGTCGCTTTGGCTTCACTCAAATCACGATGTTGTGAAAGCAAAAACTGCTGACGTTCATGCAATCGCTCATATTCCTGAATAGAACCGGTATTCACTGTGCCAAGCGCAGCGATCTGCTGTTTGATTCCTTTGACGATCGAAGATGCCTCTTCGACATCATCTGGCAGCGAGTAGGTGGCTTTCGCCATCTCATAGCTTAACTCGTACTCTTCACGCAGCTTATGCAGCAGGTTATCAAGTTCCACATCCATCCGCTCTATTCTAACTTCATATTTATGCAGATGATCTTCAATCTCTTTGAGCTGGCGGCGTAATTCCTTCACTTCCGCCTCCTGCTGTGCCAGCAGGGCCTGGATCTCTTGGCGTTTCTTACGCTGCTCCTGAATATGAACGCTGTATTGCTCTTTCTTTGCGCGCAGTGTCCGAATTTCCTCGTCAAGCTTCTCTTCTTCCTCATCGCTTCCCGCCCGATCGGAATCAAGCAACAATAAAGCTTTTGTCATTTTCTCAAGCTCTGCGCTCAGCTCTGCCAATTCCTTTGTAAGACGATTATATTCGGATTGTCGGGCTTCATATTGCTCTTTGCGGGTAGCAAGCTGCACCTTCAACTCGGTGATTCGAGCGTTGAGCGCTTCTTTGCTTGTTTCCTTCTCTTTTTTGCTCTGTTCAGCAGTGTCAATCTCCTGCTGCTTCTCCTGCTCTGCAATCGCAAGTTCTTCTAGTTCTTCCTCAAGTACATCGATGCGATGCTTAGCTTGCTCACGCTCTTTATCAAGCACAGCCTGATCCTGTTCGAAGAATTCCCAACGCTCGGCAATGGTTCTCTCCGAGTGGTCAAGCTCACGCAGCAACCCCTTTACCTCTTGTTCTCGCAGACGAAGCGCTTCGCCGGCTGAGCGCATCTCTTCCTGCCTGCGTTCCCAATCCTCCTGCGCATGCGCCAACGTCTCAAGCCGTGTATACACCTCTTCATTTATTTGTTTTTGACGCGCGATTTCTTCTTCAAGCTGCTCAAGCTGTCTGCCCCGTCCCAACAATTGATTGGACTTCTGCTGCACCGATCCACCGCTCATTGAGCCGCCGGGATTTACAACATCACCTTCAATTGTTACAATCCGGTAGCGATAGTTCAGTACGCGGGCAACAGCATTAGCCTGCTCTAGCGTTTCTGTAACAATCACACTGCCTAATAAATTGTACATAATGGAGCGATATTGCTCCTCGTACGTAACAAGCTCTGCCGCTATCCCAACTACACCGGTCATTTCTATGATTCGTGTACGATCTCCCGCAGCTAGCTGCCGGGGTTTAATCACATCCATAGGCAGAAAGGTAGCACGTCCGGCACGACGCTGTTTCAAAAGTCCAATCGCCTGACGTCCGACCGATTCATTGGCAACGACCACATGCTGTAAGGCACCGCCTAAAGCGATCTCAATGGCTGTCTCATACTTCTTCTCTACCGAGATCAGCTCCGCTACGGCGCCTTCCACACCGGAAAACCCTTGTTCGCGCGCCCGTAAAATTTCTTTTACTCCCTGCATAAAGCCTGAGAAATCTGCCTGCATCTCCTTAATCACATCACGCCGCGAGAGCAGTCCATTTAATTTATGCTCGCCTTCACGCAGCGCTTCGAGCCAGCGCGTTTTCTGCTCGCCCTGTTCTTTTTGCGCCGCCACCTGGCGTTTGAATTCTTCAATGCTTTCCGCCAGTTGTGCCGATACTTGATGCAGCTCATGCTCCAATTCTTTTCTGCGATTTGTTGCATGTTCTTTTTGCTCGATCAACTGCTGATTGCTCAGTGCAAGGCGTTCACGACGCTGTCCATTTGTCTCGATCAACTGTTGGTAATGGCGAATTTCATTGCGCATAGAAGCCATCTGGTTAAGAATGTCAAAGTAATCGGCCTTCAGCCGTTCGATATCGCTATCTGTAAACTTGGCCAGATTCATATAACGCTTTTGCTCAAGGTGCAATTCCTTCTCAAGAGCGGCTGTTTCTATGCGGGCTGTTTCCACTTGTGTCTCCGCTTCTTTCGTCTGCTTGCGCAGCGCATCCTGCTTCTCACTCATCGCTACAGCCTGACCGTGGGCGTCTTGTTTGTTTTTGCTGTAATTTCGGAGACGCTCACGCAATACCTCGCGTACGCCTTCCTTCTTTTCTGCCTCTTCGGTTACATCCAGCAAGCGCTGTTGCAGATCTTCTACTACTTGATCCTGTTCGCTCGCGAATGCACGTAGATCCGCTGTTTTTGCATCCAATCGGTTAATTGCAGTAGCGCGTTCAACCTGCTCACTCCTGCGCTGCTCCACGCGTTCTTTCATCTGCTCCCATTCCGCGTGCAGCAAGTCAAATTGTTTGACATATAGGCCAATTTCGTGTTCGGCAAGCGTCTCTTTCAACGATAAGTATGTGCGTGCCTTCTCCGCCTGTTCGGCAAGGGGATGAATTTGCTCTTCCATCTCACTCATTATATCCAGTACACGTACTAGATTTTGTTCCGTCTCATCAAGTTTTTTAACCGCTTCTTTTTTTCTTGCCTTGTATTTGACAATACCTGCGGCTTCTTCAAACAGCGCGCGGCGATCCTCTGAACGCGTGCTGAGAATTTCTTCGATTCTGCCCTGACCGATAACGGAATATGCTTCTTTTCCAACCCCTGTATCCATGAACAATTCAACAATATCGCGTAGACGGCAGCTCTGCCGATTGATGTAATATTCACTATCACCCGAGCGGTATACACGACGGGTAACGGTAATTTCCGAAAAATCCATTTTGATTTTCTGATCCGTATTATCAAGTGTTAGTGATACTTCACAAAAGTTTACTGGCTTGCGTGAGTCACTGCCTGAGAAGATGATATCTTCCATCTTCGATCCACGCAGAGATTTGGCGCTTTGCTCGCCAAGCACCCAACGGATCGCATCTGAAATATTGCTTTTTCCGCTGCCATTCGGACCGACAACAGCCGTTACGCCAGGAACAAATGAAAGTTCCGTGCGGTCAGCGAATGATTTAAATCCTGTAATTTCGAGGCGCTTTAAATACATAGACTCGCTCCCCATCCTCCCTTACTGCCGTCTGGGTCAACAGCGATCCACCGTACGGCTTTCTCATATAAGAATGTATCACTGTCTTAGTGGGATGTCACTATCCAACCGACTCCCTGCATCGACAGGCGTGCTGCATAAATAAAACGACAAAAAACGAGGCGCTGGCGAAACCGGCGAGGATGTCCATCCCAAGCCGGGGTCCAGACTGCCTCGTTTTTCCCCGTTTCAGATCGGCCGCATGACCAGATGCCATATGGCGTGCTTATAAATCAGCAAAAGCGATGGAATGAGCCAGCTCCCCCCCTATACGAAAACACATCTGTTGACGCGGAAGCGCTCTATCCAACGCAAGTGAAACATGCGTTCCTCGTTCCGCGCACGAGGAAACAACCTGTCTCCAGCTCTCTCCCTTACGGCCGCGCAGAGCGGTTTCATCTGCCGGATGAATCGCAACTTCTAGCCGATCGGATGTCTTAGATTCCATCCATTCCATCATTCGCTTCAGCAAACGGCGAAACAACTCTTCTTCTACCAATTGACGAAACGAAGGATGGAACGGGCCGGCAAGCACCGTGCCTTCGCCGCGCAAATCGTCTGAAGCGTGCAGTCCCATGCGTATCACAGGAATTCCCGCCTTCAAAAGCGGAAGCCACATCGCAGCTGTCCATGCAACCGCCTCATTGATTGAAAGAGGTTTGTACTGATGTGTTGCATACAACCACTCAAGTTCCGTTCCAGCAATAACGAGCGCCGGATAAATCCTGGTAAAATCAGGAGAAAGACGTACAATTTCTTTTGCTGTGCGCACGCTTTTCTCAAGCGTATCAAAAGGCAGCCCAGGAAGAACCTGCAGCCCTAGCCGGACGGATGGATATTGACGGATAGTCTCTACCGCCTGATGAACATCTGCGGCTGTATGTCCGCGTTTGGACATGGCCAACACCTCATCATCAAGCGATTGACAGCCTAGTTCTACCGTTGTTACGCCATACGATAGCAAATACTCCATAATATGAGGAGCGATGTAGTCAGGACGTGTTGATAAGCGAATGCCCTGTACCAGTCCTGCTTGAACATATTCTTGTGCCACCGATAAAAGCATGGTCTGATACCCGCGCGGCAAACCGGTAAAGCTGCCTCCAAAAAAAGAAATTTCCGCTTCCTGTTCTGGATGGACGGTGGACAATTGATCATCAATTGATTGGCGCACCGCAGCTTCTGTCAGCCGCTCTTCCCGCTTTTGACCTGTAATGCGCGACTGATTGCAGAACACACAGTCTTTCGGGCAGCCTTGATGCGGAACGAACAGCGCGATATTCACATGCCGTTTCATAACGTTTCCATCACCCTCGCTGTTTTACTACAAGCTGCTTCATCGCCATGGCGGCCGCATGCTGTTCAGCCTCTTTTTTCGATCGGCCTGTTCCCTGGCCAAGCACATTACCGTTTAACAGGACTTCTGAGACAAATTCACGGCTATGAGCAGGACCTCTCTCCTGTACAATCCGATATTGAATTTCTCCTAAACCATCACGTTGTACAAATTCCTGTAGTTGGCTTTTGTAATCCGTAACCCGTGTAAACTCACCATTGTTAATCCGCGGATATACATACCGCTCAAGAAAGCGGAATACAGGCTCCAAGCCTTGATCAAGATACAATGCACCAATAAATGCTTCAAATACGTCTGCAAGCAGGGCCGGACGAAGCCTGCCTCCAGTCAATTCTTCCCCTTTGCCCAGAAGGATAAATTGTCCGAATTTGAGCTGATTAGCAAACATCACAAGCGAAGGTTCGCACACAATTGCAGCTCGCAGCTTAGTCAGCTCTCCTTCAGACATTTTCGGAAAATGAGTATATAAAAATTGGGAGACTGTTAACTCCAGCACCGCGTCGCCGAGAAATTCCAGGCGCTCATTGTCCTGGAACAGCTTACCGCGGTGCTCATTTACATAAGAAGAATGTGTAAATGCCTGACGGAGAAGTTTTTCATTTTTGAAGCGAATCCCAACTTCTTTTTGGAATCCTGCGAAATCCACTGCCTTATTCACCACCACAAATATATCAATCTACATACTTTTTAAAGATAATGGTTGCATTATGTCCACCAAAGCCAAGGGAATTAGACATCGCTACGTTAACGTCCATTTTTCTTGCTTCATTCGGCACATAGTCAAGATCACATTCTGGGTCCGGCGTCTCATAGTTCGTTGTTGGCGGTACGATCTGATCGCGCAACGCTAGTACACAAGCAACCGCCTCAATTCCCCCAGCGGCACCGAGCAAGTGACCCGTCATCGACTTGGTTGAGCTAATGGCTACTTTGTATGCATGCTCGCCAAAGGCTTTTTTAATGGCCATTGTTTCAAAGCTGTCATTGTATGGCGTGGACGTTCCATGCGCATTAATATAGCTTACATCTTCTGGCTTAAGCTCGGCGTCCTTCAATGCTGCGCCCATTGCACGCGCCGCCCCTTCACCACCCGGAGCTGGCTGGGTCAAATGGTAGGCGTCTGCACTCATGCCATATCCGACGATTTCAGCGAGAATGGTTGCACCACGCTTCTTAGCATGCTCAAGAGACTCAAGGACAATTACGCCCGCGCCTTCCCCCATAACAAATCCGTCACGATCCTTATCAAATGGACGGCTTGCTTTTTGCGGTTCATCATTGCGTGAAGACAGCGCCTTCGCATTGGAAAAACCCGCAACAGCCATCGGACGAACAGATGCTTCTGTTCCGCCTGTGATCATCACATCGGCAATACCGCGTTCGATAATCTTGAAGGCATCTCCGATAGAGTGAGTCGCACTCGCACACGCTGTAATAGCGGCACTGTTTGGACCTTTGGCACCCAGGGTAATGGATACCTGACCCGATGCCATGTTAGCGATCATCATCGGTACAAAGAACGGACTCACACGACGAGGTCCCTTTTCCATCAAAAGGGTATGCTGTTCCTCCCATGTACCCAGGCCGCCAATGCCTGAACCGATGTATACACCTGTAGCTTCCGCATTCTCCGGTGTAATCTCTAGCTTGGCATTCTCTACAGCCATTTTTGCCGCCGCAATCGCAAACTGCACAAAACGATCCGTACGCTTAATTTCTTTCTTCTCCATGTAATCCTCTGGGTTGAAGCCTTTTACTTCCGCTGCAATCTTCGTTGGATACGCTTCCGTATCAAATGCTGTAATATAATCAACACCGGACTTGCCTGTAAGCAGACCATCCCAGAAAAGCTTTGCATCATTGCCAAGCGGTGTGATCGCTCCCACACCTGTTACAACTACGCGATTTTTCATCGTTTCACCTCGAGATAGAATAACGGTTCTTATGTGATGCGAAACAGTACAACAACCCACAATGAGGAGAAAGTCCCGCATACATATACGGGACTTTTCCTGAAGCTGCGCATGTTTATTACTTGTGGGCTTCTATGTATTTGATTACATCACCCACAGTCGTGATTTTCTCTGCATCTTCGTCAGAAATTTCAAGATCGAACTCATCTTCGAGCTCCATCACCAATTCTACGACATCAAGAGAGTCTGCGCCAAGATCGTCTTTGAAAGAAGCTTCTTCTTTGATCTCAGATTCGTCAACGCCGAGGCGATCCACGATAATTTTCTTTACACGGTCGAATGTCTCTGCCACTGCCTTCACCTCCTCTCAAGCGGTAATCATCTGTCTATTATACTTTGTCTTACATATACATGCCACCGTCAACATGAAAAACTTGACCCGTAATATAACTCGCTTTTTCTGAAGCGACAAACGAGACGATATCAGCAATATCCTGCGGTTTTCCGAGGCGTCCAAGCGGTATTTGAGAGAGCAGGGATTCCTTCGTATCATCTCCAAGAATAGATGTCATATCCGTTTCAATGAATCCTGGAGCTACCGCATTTATGGTAATACCGCGGCTCGCTAACTCGCGAGCCACCGACTTGGTCATCCCGATAACTCCTGCTTTTGCGGCTACGTAATTCGCCTGACCTGGATTTCCCATTACACCTACTACAGAAGAAATATTGATAATGCGCCCACCGCGTGCTTTCATCATCGGGCGTGTTACTGCTTTTGTACAGTTAAATACGCCCTTCAGGTTGATTGCGATTACATCATCAAACTCTTCTTCCTTCATGCGCATCAACAGGTTATCGCGGGTAATACCGGCATTATTGACGAGGATATCAAGCTTACCCAGCTCATCAATGGTTTGTTTGACCATAGCTTCCGCTTCACCCGCATTTGCCACATTTGCCTGTACAACGATGGCACGGCGGCCAAGCTTTACAATTTCGTCTGCTACTTCTCGTGCAGCAGCCTCACTTCCGGCATAATTAACCGCCACATCCGCTCCCTGGCTGGCCAGCTCAAGCGCAATCGCGCGACCAATTCCACGGGACGCACCTGTGACAAGTGCTACTTTTCCTTCTAGCATACCCTCTCCCCCTTATTCCTGCTCCGCAAGCTGCTCCATTGCTTTTTCAAGCGTCGGTATATCTTGAATGGCAATCGTTTTAACTTTTCGATCAAGCTTTTTTACCAGACCAGATAAAACCGTTCCCGGGCCGATTTCAATAAACAGGTCTACACCGGCTTCTAGCATGAAGCGAACGCTGTCCTCCCAAAGAACAGGCGATGCGACTTGTTGAATTAATGCTTCTTTCATATCTTCCTTGGCTTGGACAGTGTGTGCCGATACGTTCGCTACAACCGCTATCTGAGCATCCTGAATTTCATAGCTGGCAAGCGTATTAGACAGCTTCTTCGCTGCTGGCTCCATCAACATTGAATGGAACGGACCGCTTACATTGAGTGGAATGACCCGTTTTGCACCGCCGGCCTTCGCCTCATCTCCCGCCTGTGCAACGCCTTGTGCACTGCCAGAGATAACGATTTGACCAGGACTATTCAAGTTGGCAAGCTGTACCGGGTTTCCTGCCTCTGTAACCTTGCGACATACCTCAGCAAGCGCTTCCCGATCCATCCCCATAACAGCCGACATTGCACCCTGTCCTGCCGGTACCGCCTCTTCCATATACTCACCGCGCGCACGCACAATTTGTACCGCGTCTGCAAATGAAAGGGCTTCAGCAGCTACCAGTGCTGAATATTCACCTAGACTGTGGCCTGCCACGTAGTCTGGCGTCACATTTAGCTTTTCTTTTACCACAGCAAGCACGGCTGTACTCGCTGTCAGAATCGCCGGTTGTGTGTTGGCTGTTAAGCGAAGATCGTCCTCCGGCCCCTTGAAACATAAGGCAGAGAGTGAAAATCCAAGTGCCTGATCCGCTTGATCGAACACGGCTTTTGCCGCCGCTTCTTTTTCATACAAGTCGGCCCCCATGCCGACATATTGTGATCCCTGTCCGGGAAAAATGAACGCAACCTTGCCCATTATTTCCCCTCCTTTTTCTCCTTGGTCGACCATTTAATTACCGATGCGCCCCACGTTAGACCGCCGCCGAATCCGACAAGTACAAGAGTATCGCCTTCTTTAATTCGACCTTCGCTGACAGCCTCATCAAGTGCAACGGGAATGGACGCCGATGACATATTGCCATAACGGTTTAAATTCACTACCACTTTATCGTACGCCAATCCAAGGCGTTTTACGGCTGAATCAATAATGCGCAGATTCGCTTGATGGGGAACAAGAAAGTCTACATCTTCTTTTGTAATCCCCGCTTGTTCTAGTGCCTGGTCCGAAGCTGTATTCATCGCGCGTACCGCGAATTTAAACACCTCGCCACCCGCCATGTGTATGTAATTCTCCTTACGTCCCGGTTCAATCTTCGGTACAGGAATTCTAGAGCCGCCCGCTTCAAGTTTAAGCAATTCTGCACCGCCACCATCCGCACCAAGCTCAAAGGAGAGAAAGCCCATCCCATCTTCTACCGGGCCAATGACCGCAGCTCCCGCCCCGTCACCGAACAATACGCATGTACTGCGGTCAGACCAATCTACGATCTTAGAGAGTGACTCGACTCCAACCACCACTACATACCGATACATGCCGCTTGCAACAAACTGCGCAGCCACCGATGTTCCATATAAAAAACCAGAGCAAGCAGCCGATAAATCAAAAGCAGCTGCACGTTTTGCCCCTAGCTTCTCCTGGACAAGACAGGCGGTAGATGGGAAAAACATATCCGGTGTTACCGTAGCAACGATAATCAAATCCACCTGTTCGGCTGAAATACCGGCTTTATCAAGCGCCTGCTGTGCAGCGGCTGTTGCCATATCGGAAGAGGTTTCATTGTCTCTTGCGATTCTTCGTTCTTTGATGCCCGTACGTGTAACAATCCATTCGTCCGTCGTCTCGACTATCTTCTCTAAATCGGCGTTCGTAAGCACCTTTTCAGGCAAATAGCGTCCAGTCGCTAGAATGCCAACAGCCCGGTCCATCTTAAACATGGTAATCCCCGCTTTCCCCTTGAATTTCTCTTGCAATAAGGCTGTTTACGTCGTGTTCGACAAACTTTCTTGCTTGTTTAATGGCAGTGTAAATCGCACGGGGATTAGAAGAACCATGCGCTTTGATACATGTTCCTTGCACGCCCATCAGTAACGCACCGCCATATTCCGCATAATCCATCTGCATTTTAACTCTTTTAAGACCAGGACGCAGCATCATGGCTCCCAATTGGCCTGTGATCGTGCGCGTAAACTCTTCCTTCATTACTGACATTAACGTCTTAGCCATGCCTTCCATTGTCTTCAATAGAATGTTGCCGGAAAACCCGTCACACACTACAATATCGCAGATGTGTTCCATAATATCCCGCGCCTCTACGTTGCCAACAAAGTTCAGTGAGCTCTCTTTTAAGAGTCCGTAGGCTTCTTTCGTTAAATCGTTTCCTTTTCTCGCTTCTGTACCAACATTCAACAAACCGATGCGAGGCTTCTCAACCCCCATTACCTTCTCCGCATAGATGCTGCCCATAATCGCATATTGCAGCAAATGCTTCGGGTGCGCATCCATATTCGCTCCGGCATCAAGAATCATCACGCCGGAGGAATCAATTGTCGGTACAGTCGGGCTAAGCGCCGGACGATCGATGCCTTTAATGCGGCCGGTAATCAACAGCGCCGATGTCATAAAGGCGCCTGTGTTCCCGGCAGAAATAATCGCATCGGCTTCTTTATTCTGCACCATCGTTACGCCTACTACCATCGAAGAGTCCCGCTTACGGCGCACCGCTCTCACCGGTTCTTCATCGGCTTCGATCTTCTCTGCTGCATGTCTAATCTCAATATTATTCGGAGCCTGTGCAAGCAACGGTGTCAGCTTCGCTTCGTCACCAACAAGCACAAGGCGAATATCCGGCATCGCACGTGCTGCTTCTATGGCTCCTTCTACATTCGAGGCGGGAGCAAAATCTCCCCCCATCGCATCTATTGCAATAATCATACTTCCTCCTGTTTGCGGCCGGTCTGCGCGTCAAAGTCTCTCATGCGGAATACCCTGAATGTGCCGCTGAATACAAGCTCATCCTTCACGCGGGTCTCCACTCGTACTTTGCTCTGATCACCTTCTGTCTCACGTACGGCTGCTTTCGCTACCAGCTTCTCGCCGAGGCGAACAGGGCGTACATACCGGATTCGCGCCGCGGCCGTCAGCACGACATCCGCGTCAATGACTGCAACAGCCAGCGAATTGGCCTGGGCGAATATATGATGCCCGCGGGCAATCTGCGTTCGGGAAAAAATGTGTTCCTCGGTAATCTCAAGTAAAGAAATTCCCGAATAGTCTAATTCGATATCAAGCAATTCCCCAACCATCTCTTCGAGCGGAAGGGATTTCACTTCATCCAATGACTTCTTCGCCATATTCTTGATTCGCTCGCGGACCTCCGGAATTCCGAGTTCCATCCGGTCAAGGCGAATGGTCTGGATGCTGACCCCAAAATGTGCGGCAATCTCTTCGTCCGTATAGAACGGGCTTACCACAAGCAAGCTATGCAATGCTTCCTGGCGATCTTTTTTCGCGAGGCGGGCCATCCTCCTTCACCACCTATAGTCTCTCCGCATACTCAGCCGTTCTTATTACCAGCTACTAATAGCAGTATATAAAAAAAAAATCAAAATAACAACGTTCTTTTCTTTATTTTTGTCATTTATTTTCGCCTAAGAAAAATAAACTCCTGCTCACGCAGAAAACTAGTCAACATTCGATTAGATTAGACAGAAAAAGCGCTTTCCCTTAGCACATACACTGTGTAAATATACAGGTATTTTTCTTTTTTAAAACGCAAAAAGAGACGGAATGGATATCGCCATTCCGTCTCCTGGTGCTTGAGATTACGCGTTATTTACAACCTGGTTTCCTTTGTATGAGCCGCAGCTTTTGCATACGCGGTGAGCCAGCTTCATTTCGCCACACTCAGGGCATTTTACCATGCCCGGCACTTCCAGTTTGAAGTGAGTACGACGCTTATTTTTACGAGTTTTCGACGTCCGTCTTTGAGGTACTGCCATCTATCCCACCCCCTTCACAAGATTACAATCAAAGCATCTATTTGATGGGACAAGTTATCCATCAAAACACAACAATCATCATACCTGATTTTCAAACAAATGAAAAGCTTTTATTTGTCTTGCTTTCCAAAAAGTTCACCTAGCACGGCCAGTCTTGGATCAATGCGTTCTACAACACAACCGCAGTTTTTCTCATTGCGATTCGTTCCGCATTCCGGACATAGCCCCTTACACTCTTCACTGCATACAACCGTATGCGGAATTGACAGCAATACAGCCGCTTCTAGGTACGGTATCACATCAATCTCATCATCTTCAAGCGGATGAATTTCCATCTCTTCGTCCACTTCGAACTCGATCTGATTCTCATCCATAAACGTTTCCTTGATTGCCACATTATAATGATACGGAAACTTTACCAGACAGCGAGCACATTCCATCGTCAATTCACCGGTAACACGACCTTCGACAATGAATAGACCAGATGTCGCATAGGCCTCTCCAATAAAATGAGCCGGCTTCACTTCAGCGATTTGCTGATGCTTCCGCTTAAGGTTCAATTCTACAGCTTCATCAATTGGGAACTTGCCGCCCCGTAGTTGAAGCAGCTGGTTTTTTTTCAATTTCATAATGATGCCACCTCATTTCAAGCAACAAAAATTATTATACGTTTCCTAAAGCAATATGTCAAGGGAAGAATCTTGACACCTTATTCAGTCTGACGATGTGTCATCCGCTTCCTTCCTCCGTTCCCTGCATGGTATCATGGAAAAAACATGATCAAAGGAAGAAAACAATGAAAACAACCGGCATTGTTGTGGAATATAACCCTCTACATAACGGACACGCGTATCATATAGCGGAGTCCAAAAACAAAACAGGCGCAGATACCGTTATCGCAATAATGAGCGGTAACTTCTTGCAGCGAGGCGAACCGGCCATCGTGACTAAGTGGGCGCGTACCGAGATGGCACTGCGTGCAGGCGTCGATCTTGTGCTTGAGCTGCCTTTCGTCTATGCGACACAAAATGCAGAGCAATTTGCCTTTGGAGCGATTGCTACGCTGCATGCCACCGGCGTAGTGGATGAGGTGTGCTTCGGCTCCGAAAGCGGAGACATTACCTGGTTGGATAAATTGGCCGCGCTGCTTGTCAAAGAGCCCGTCTCCTTTAAAGAAGTGCTGCAGAGCGGACTGGCTCAGGGTCTTAGCTACCCGTCCGCCTATGGACGCGCTCTTACCTCCCTATTACCCGAAATAGCAACGGATACGCCGTTCGATCAGACTCAGCAACCCAATAACATTCTTGGCTTACATTACTGTCTTGCACTTCATCGCCTGCAAAGTCCCATGAAGCCGGCTACCATCAAGCGCCAAAAAGCCGGCTATCACCAAGAACATGTTACAGACCAGCATATTGCCAGCGCTACCGCTCTGCGCAAAATCATTCGTGAACAAAGCAGTGTGCATTTCTCTTCCATTGAGGCCTATGTGCCGCAAAGTACGCTTGATGTTCTGCATACAGAGAAAACAGCGGGCCGCTTTCCTATTGATTGGGACTGTTTTTATCCGTATCTTCAACATCAGCTTCTCACACATTGGCCAGAAGAGTTGACACATATCCACGAGATGAACGAAGGGGTAGAGCATCGCATCCTTCAGTCGCTTCCATATGCCGCTTCCTTTCGGGAGCTAATGGAATCTGTAAAAACAAAGCGGTATACCTGGACACGACTTCAACGACTGCTTCTATATAGTATGCTCAATCTGACACGCGGTAAGATGGAGGCGGCCGCACCCAAGCAAGGCCCTGCTTATCTTCGTGTACTCGGCTTTACCTCTGCCGGACAAACGCTGCTCAAACGCATGAAGAAGACAAGCACGCTGCCGGTTATTACCCGTATCGGCAAAGAAAAGCATGCGATGCTTGCGCTTGATGTCCAGGCAAGCACACTATATGCGATGGGAATGGATACGGTTATCCGGCAAAAAGAAATGCAGCGGGAGTACTGGCAAGCCCCGCTGCGTGTTGAACCTGATTAATTGCTCACTGTTTCCCGCCTTTTGGCGGAAGACTTGCTAAGTATTTCATTGCATCGTCAAGGGTGCGCACCGGTACAATCTTCACCTTGGCATTAAGCTTCTCTGCCTCGGCTTTTGCGGCCGCATAGTTAGAGCGCTGTTTGCTTCCTTGTGGAATCGGATTATCGGGGGCGAAGAATATATCCGCTCCCGCCTTGTCCGCAGCGCGCACTTTATGCTCCACACCGCCAATCGGTCCTACCTTGCCTGACGCATTGATCGTTCCCGTGCCTGCAATACGGTACCCTTTCGTCAAATCACCAGGTGTGATCTGATTTAGGATTTCTAAAGTAAACATCAGGCCAGCAGATGGCCCACCAATCTTCTCGGATTTGATCTCCACTTTTCTTGGCAACTCCACCTCCCGTTGTGTAACCGGTCCGTCCGGATTCGGATAAGCAATGCCAATCCCTGCGCGCGCCTCCTTCTCACCCGGTGCTTTTGGAAATGCCTGTAGCTTTATTACCGCACTCTTGCTCTGTCCATCTCGGGTGAATGTAAGCTTGACTGTCTCACCGGCTTTACGTCCCTTTAGCGCTGCTAACAGCTCCGGTGCATTTTTGATTGGCTTATCATCCACTTTTGTAATAACATCACCAATCTTTACGTGCTTCTCTGCCGGCATATTCGGCACGAAGAAAATGACGTTCGCCCCTTTCTCGGTCACTTTCACAGGCAATCCCGCCTGGCGAAAAGCGGCGATCATTGCATTTTCCTGCGAATTCTTCATCTCCTGCAGCTCACGCAGGTTATACTGCTCGTCCGTTTCGTGAGGGCTGTGAACCTTGGCTTCTTCCATCAATTCGGAATACGGATCGGCTTTTGCGTACAAATATCCCAGTACATTAGCCTTCGCCATTCGCACGGTAGTCAGCATCAAAACGCCCTGTTCATCCTTCTGTCCGCCTTCTACCGTCACCATCGGCGCAAGTTCAATGGCCGAGCCCGGCCGTATAATATAATAACTTGTAGGATAAAAAGCTACAGCGAGTACAACAGCCGCCGCCAATACAGCAAAAATAAACGGGGCAAAACGCCCTCTCAAAAAACGCTGGCGCAGACTCATGCGCGGTTCCTCCATTCTTCAATCTTCTCTTGGATATACGGCACCATCACTCGGGCCGCTTTTCTTCCTTCTTCAATAATTTCATCAATGTTTGTAAATGATGTTGAACTAAACCGCCCGACATCGGGCCGAACCATAATATCTGCATGCACCGTCCGGTGAAGAAAAATCTCCCGCTCCATTACATCAATCGTTTGAAAAATAACATCAAAAAATGTCCGGACAGGGCTATTTGAAGGAGCAAGGGATACATCAACCCCGATCGTTAATTCAGATCCCATCGTACGCACCATCTCTATCGGTACGCGATCCACTACACCACCGTCTACAAGTAATCTAGTACCCAATTTATGCGGTACAAAAATCCCTGGAATGGATACACTTGCCCGCACAGCTTCGTATACAGGTCCTTCTGTGAATATAACTCTCTCGCCCGATACAAGATCTGTTGCAACGATCGACAGCGGGCGTTCCAATTCTTCAATGTTCTTCCCTCGGGTCAGTAATTTGACCAGATGACGTAACTTCTCGCCTGTAACAAACCCCATACCCGGCACACAAAAATCCAGCCAATGCTTGCGCTTTAGATGAACCGCAAGCTTCTCCATCATCTGCGGGGTAAATCCGGAAGCATATAACGATGCTACGAGACTGCCCATGCTGCTGCCTGATAAATACACCGGAACAATCCCATGTTCCTCAAGAACTTCAAGTACACCAATATGTGCGAAGCCGCGCGCGCCGCCCGCCCCTAAAGCCAAACCTATGGCTGGCATATTGCTCCCTCCAATTTTTCTTACTTGCACAAGACCTGTATCGCATGGTCTATTTTTCTTTCGTGTTCCGTACATATAACAATAGGTCTGTCCTGCACGATCAGCAGCCCTTCATACGAGAATAAGGAGAAATGTCCATGCGTTCCCTAAAACCATATGTTACGACCGCTCTCTTTGGTATATGCTCATTCATTTTAGCAGCAAGCCTGCTTGCGTTTCCTGAAACATCCTTTCTAGCTGCTCTGCGCGGGTTAAAAATCTGGTGGGACGTCGTATTTCCCGCACTACTTCCGTTTTTTATTACATCAGAAATTCTACTCGGCTTAGGGTTAGCCCATTTTATGGGAGTGCTGCTTGAACCGTTTATGCGTCCGGTTTTTAATGTTCCGGGACACGGTTCCTTTGTTTGGACAATGGGATTCTCCTCCGGCTATCCAATCGCAGCCAAACTCACTGTTCGGCTGCGTGAACAAAATCTCATCTCACGCGCCGAAGGAGAACGTCTTGTATCTTATACTACGACGGCGGACCCTGTCTTTATTACCGGCGCTGTTGCGATCGGATTCTTTCATAGCGCAAAGGTTGGGCTCGTTCTTCTTATTGCCCACTATGTGACCGCTGTGCTTGTAGGATTGATTATGGCGCGGCATGATCGAAGAGGAGCACGCACCCCTTATAAGCCAGATACATCAAAACCGGTATTGCTTCGGGCATTAACGGCAATGCATCGAGCACGCCTGCGGGACGGGCGGGCTTTCGGCAAGCTTATGGGTGATGCGGTATCAACCTCGCTGCAAACACAACTGCTTCTTGGCGGCTTTATCCTTTTCTTTTCCGTATTATTAGATTTGTTCGCTAAACTTAAAATCATCGCGCTTCTGTCTGTATTATTGGGTCATGTTCTTGCTTTGTTTGGCTATCCTCTTGAGGCTGCTCAGGCACTGATCTATGGATTATTCGAGGTAACGCTTGGCGCCAAGCAGACAAGCGAGATTTTTGCCTCCCTGTCACCGGCATTCGTTATGGCAATTGCAAGTGCCATACTTGCCTGGGGGGGATTGTCTGTACATGCACAGGTAGCAAGTATGCTTGCGGAAACGGACATACGGTATCGTCCGTTTCTCATCGCCCGTCTTTGCCATGCTGCGCTTTCCTTTCTGTTTACATACACGGTCGGCATGTACATATACGGTCGATTGCAGCAGAGCGCCCAGGGAGCAATGCCCGTCTGGCTCCCCTCTTTTGACCCGGCCAGAGATTCACTTTGGACTCTTTCGCCTTCTTCCTTTCAAACACAATCACTTCTAGTATGCCTCACCCTGCTCCTATTCACTATGATATCGGTGCGGATCGGCTCCTGGCTTACAAAAAAATAACCATCGAAAAAACCCCGACCTATCGGGGTTCTTGAAACTTCTCACGCAGCGCTTTTTCTACCACAGGCGGCACCAGGCTGCTGACATCAGCACCATATTTACCAATCTCTTTTACGATGCTTGAACTTAAGAAGGAGTACTGGTTATTTGTCATCATAAAAAATGTTTCGATCCTGTTATCCAATAGTCGGTTGATGGATGCCATCTGCATCTCATATTCGAAGTCCGATATGGCGCGCAGACCTTTAATGAGGGCTTTTGCGCCTTTCTCATGCATGTAATTTACAAGCAGGCCATTAAATGTATCCACCTCAACATTTGGCATATCCTTGGTCACTTCTCGCAAAAGCGCCAAACGCTCTTCAACAGAGAAGACAGGATTTGTTTTGTTCCGGTTGATCAGCACCGCTACGATGACTTTATCGAACACTTTAGCTCCGCGCTGGATAATATCAAGATGTCCGTATGTAACCGGGTCAAAGCTGCCCGGGCAAACTGCAATACTCAATGACTCTCCTCCTTCTTATCTACCTCTCATTTTTATATACAGTGATTGTCGTTTGACCGTACGTAATCTCCCTTATTTTCACTACGCTTTCGATACGCTCCCGCAGCTCGTCTTTCTCATCATGTTCTGCCACGATCATCGCATCGGGCGCAAGCAAGCCGTGATCTACCATAATAGCGATCTGACTTTCAATTTTTTGCTCCGCATACGGAGGGTCTAGGAATACGATATCGAATGTCATCTCCCGCTTTTTCAGCGCATTCAGCGCTCGATTCGCATCATTACGATATACCTCGGCCTGCGCACGCAATCCCGTTGTATCCAGATTGGCTGATACGATACTAACCGCCTTGCGATTCGCATCGACAAAGATGCATTTCTCTGCACCGCGGCTTAACGCTTCAATACCAAGGCCGCCTGTGCCTGCATACAAATCTAGAATGATCCCACCATCAAAGTACGGGCCGATCACATTAAAAATGGACTCCTTTACTTTATCTACTGTCGGTCTTGTTCCCTTGCCGGGAACTGCCTGCAAAGGATGCCCTTTTTTTGTACCAGCTACCACTCGCATTGCTTCCACTCCAGTGTGTTCCATTTTTAAACGTCGTTAGTATAACATAAACAAATATTCTGGTAAATAATTAGAACGCTTTCTTACATCCGCATGTATATTATGGACGGTGCACGACCAAAATAATAGTAGCAGCACGGATGATCCGTGTTGCCGACAACCGCGGAGAAGACTTACGTTTCCCCATAAGCTCTTCCTCCGGTTTCTCCTCTCCCATTATGCAGGTCAGGCGCAAAACGTCTGGCATGCCCGTCCGGCCCGTTGCCGGGCGGTTTTTTTTATCTTTTCTGCTCATAGAATATAGTGATAAGATAAAAAACACTACAGATAAAGAAAGAGGTGGGAGAGCATTGAAGGATTTCATCGAGCCTATTCTTCGCGCCGTGCTTGTATTCGAGCATTGGGAAATGTACTTGCGTCTTACGTTAAGTGCCGTTTTCGGCTTTTTCATCGGGCTTGAACGGACCAGCCGCTCTAAGCCCGCAGGCATTAAAACATATACGTTCGTCACTGTAGCATCCACGCTTTTAACCCTCGTTTCCATCCATACGGTGGAGAGATATTCTGTCGTGGGCCACACCATGATGGATCCGATGCGCTTAGCCGCTCAGGTCGTCTCAGGCCTTGGCTTTCTCGGAGCTGGACTCATCATTCAGCGCGGGCGTTCCGTAAAAGGTCTTACTTCAGCAGCCATGGTATTCTTCTCGGGAGGAATCGGTATTGCGATTGGTGCAGGCTATTACGGTATGACTGCCTTTGCCATGTTTTTAATGTACGCCGTACTTCGTATCGGCCATCGCCTTGAGCATTCACCGCGCTGGTCTCACCATACCGACGACCCCGAAGAAGATAGAGAGTCTGTCCATGATGAACCCTAGTCCTTGATTCTGTCTAGAAAATATTCATCCCGCTTTAAAAAGCGGCGAAGCGGACTGTATTCCGGGCTGACCCAAAACGCCGGACGGCCGACAAGATCGGCCGCCTCTTGGCGTGCTACTTCAAGCATCCGATAATCCTGCACGATATCAGCCACTCTAAATTCAGGCAGACCGCTCTGCTTTGTACCGAAGAAATCGCCCGGACCACGCAGCTCCAAATCTCGTTGCGCCACTTCAAAGCCATCATTTGTCTCCGTCATAATCCGCATCCGCTCTTTGCCAATCTCTGACTTTGGATCTGCAATCAGAATACAATACGACTGCTCCGCACCACGGCCCACACGTCCACGCAGCTGGTGAAGCTGGGCAAGCCCGAAACGTTCCGCATCATAGATAACCATTAACGAGGCATTTGGCACGTTCACACCGACCTCTACAACTGTCGTAGATACAAGCACATGAATCTCGCCTTTGCTAAACCGCTGCATGACATCCTCTTTTTCTTTCGCCGGCAGGCGGCCGTGCATCAGTCCTACCTTATACTTCCCTGCAAAATGGTGACTTAGCTGGGCGTGTACGTCCATTGCATTCTGCAAATCAAGCTTCTCTGATTCCTCAATCAGCGGCGAGATGACATAGACTTGTCTTCCCTTGCTGATCTCCTTGTGCATGAACGCGAGAATGCGCTCCATCATGTCATGCTTGACCCAATATGTCTCCACCGGCTTGCGTCCGGCAGGCAGCTCATCGATTGTTGATACGTCCATATCACCGAAGGCTGTAATCGACAGCGTGCGCGGAATCGGTGTTGCCGTCATGAATAATACATCAGGATGCAGCCCCTTCTCACGCAGCACACGGCGCTGCTCCACCCCGAATCGATGCTGCTCATCGGTAATAACCAAGCCCAGATCACGAAAATATACATCGTCCTGAATAAGGGCATGCGTTCCTACCACAACATGAATCATACCCGATTGAAGACCCGCCAAAATATCGCGGCGCTTACGTATTGTAGCGCTCCCTGACAGCAGTGCAACCTCAATCCTATGTGGAGCAAGTAACTCCTGAAGAGTCTCAAAGTGCTGCTCAGCCAGAATTTCTGTGGGAACCATGAGCGCCCCTTGATACCCCGCCGTAATCGTTGCATACAATGCAATGGCAGCTACAACGGTTTTACCTGATCCTACGTCTCCCTGCAATAGACGGTTCATCCGGTATCTGGCCTGCATATCATCAAGAATCTCTGCAACAACACGTTTTTGTGCACCGGTTAGCGGAAAAGGCAGACCCCTGATAAAAGTACGCACATCATCAAGCAGGATCGGCTGTGCCATTCCATCACTTGCCCGGCGATTCATTGCATGGTACGCGGTCATTTTCAGTTGAAATAAAAATAGCTCTTCAAAGGCCAGACGGCGACGGCCATGCTTACCTGCTTGAATACTCTCAGGAAAGTGAATGTTGCGTATGGCTTCCGCCCGGGGTGCAAGCTTGTATTTTTGCATAAGGTCCGGCGGCAGAATCTCTTCAATCGCATCGCCATATTCTCGGAGCGCTTCGGTAATCCAGCGGCGCATCTGTTTGAGCTGAATGTTAGCATTTGTCGAATATACAGGCTGAATGGAGCCCTCTTGCGGAGTCTTCTTTCCCGTATCAAGAAAATGATGCTCACTAACCGTAATTTGCAGACGTGCCTGTTCAAATTTTCCTGATAGCATAATCTCGCGGCCGGTTCGCAGCTGCTGCTTTAAAAAATGGCGGTTAAACCAGATTGCGGTAACCACGACCCGATCCACAACAACTTTAACGGTAATACGGGATTTACTTTTCCCGTAAAAACGCACAAGTGGCTCTCCGTATATCGTTCCGGTGATGGTGATCTTCTCACCATCCTCCGCTTCGCTTATGTCTCTTACTCGATAATCCTCATAACGATAGGGAAAATGTTCAAGCAAATCCTGTACGGTGTAAAGATCAAGCGTTGCCAGATCTTGCGCTCGCTCATCTCCAATTCCTTTGATCGCAGTTATAGGTTGGTTCAATGGGTTGTTCACTGCTCTCGTCTCCTTACTAAATAAAACATTCCTATCTCTTAATCGAAATAGGAATGCAGCTTCGGATTTATTGTATCACAATCACACTTTATATAGTGTTATAGCCAGAAGTCCCGGCCCGCCATACGTACCAATTACCGGGCCTAACTGAGCAATCATCACTTCTTCTGTGACATTGAACTCTTCAGTGATTCTAAGCTTCAGCGCTTCCGCCTCTTCAAGACTGGTCGTATAGACAGATGCGGCAATAACCGAAGAGCCTGCAGCAAATTCCTTGGCCAGTTCAAGAATGCGTCCGACAGCTTTTTTCTTGCCACGTATCTTCTCTACCGATGCTACCTCTCCGCTTTCATCAAACGTAAGGATCGGTTTGACATTAAGCAGCGAACCTAGCACCGCAGATGCTTTACCAATACGCCCGCCTTTCTGTAAATACATGAGCGTATCCATAACAAAAAACACTTTATGATTGGCAATCATTCGCTGCGCTAAGTCCAAACACTGCTGCAGGCTCTTGCCTTCACGTATGGCACGCGCAACAGCTACAACAATCGCACCCAACGCATACGATGCCGTTCGGCTGTCAATTACATGCACATTGACTTTTTCCTGCACCATGTCTTTTGCCAGATTGGCCGTCTGATAGGTGCCGCTCAGTGCGCTCGATAGATGAATCGAAATAATCTGCACCTCTTCTTCGGATGCGGCCAGTGATTCATACATCTCAACAAAGTCGGCAGGCGCCGGCTGAGACGTACGCGGCAGCTTGTCTGCACGCTCAAGCTTTTCATAGAACTCTCCTGCCGTCAGTGTTACACCATCTAAGTAGGTGTGATCTTCAATATGCACTTTTAATGGAACAACATGAATATCCAGCTCAGATGCCAGCTCTTTTGGAATGTCAGCGGTACTGTCAGTTACGATGTATAGTTTCATAACGAAGACGCGTCCCCTTCCCGTATCTATGGTTTATTCGACTGCGACGATAAATGAATAGAGCGGCTGCCCTCCATCATGTATTTCTATTTCAAAATCTTTATACGAGGACTGCAGTTGCTTCTCCAGCTCATCCATGGCCGCTTCCTCTACATCCGCACCATAAATCAGCGTGATCAGTCCATCCTCATCATCAGCCATCTCTGCAATAAGCTGTGTAGCCGTCTCATATGGGTCCTGCCCGGAAGTAACAATCGTTCCATCAAAAATGCCGATGAAATCCCCTTCTTTAATCGTAAGCTCATTTATGGTTGTAGCCCGTATCGCATACGTAACAAGACCCGTCTTCACATACGCAAGCGCTTCACTCATTCGCTCGGTATTCTGCTCTAGCGACTCGTCCGCCGAGAATGCTAACATCGAAGACATCCCTTGCGGCACGCTCTTCGATGGGACAACAGCGGCCGGAATCTCTGCTAGCTCGCAGGCCTGCTGCGCAGCCATAATAATGTTCTTATTGTTCGGCAGAATAATCACTCGTTCCGCATGTACTTCATTGATGGCGTGAACGAACTGCTCCGTACTTGGATTCATCGTCTGGCCGCCCTCAATCACCGTATCAACACCAAGACTTTTAAAAATCTCGACGATACCGCTTCCACTAGCTACCGCAATGATCGCATATGGCTTCCGCTTTGGCTGTGCAGCTTCCGCTTCCACCGGCGTATCATTTGGTGTAGATACAGGAGCGATCGGATCTTGTGCCGCCTGTCTTACCTCTTGGCGGCGCAGTACTTCTTCATGCTGCAGACGCATATTTTCGATCTTAATCCGATCAAGCAGACCATATTGCTGAGCGAGCGAGAGTACATCTCCTGGATGTTCAGCATGAATGTGCACCTTTACCAAATCATCGTCTGAGACAACGAGCAGTGAATCACCGTATTCGCTGATCTGCTCTTTGAATGCATTTTCAGTAAATGCTGTATCAGGCTTGATATGAACCATGAATTCGGTACAATATCCGTATTGGATGTCGGCAGGATTAATTATGTGATGTATATCCCCATGCTCTTCACCGAACATGGACATCCCACCTGCTACAACAGCGGAAGATTCAGTCTCTTCGGGTTCCGCGAACAGGACTCCGTCTTTTACAACGGTTAAAAATCCTTCATAAATATATACGAGGCCCTGACCCCCGGAATCAACCACGCCGACTTCTTTAAGAACAGGCAATTGATTTGGCGTATTATCAAGCGCCCTCTGGGCTGCTGCTGTTAATGTCTCAATTACATCCTCAATGGAACCGGAGCGCGCCGCCTTCCGTGCCGCAGCCGCTGCCTCACGCGCTACCGTAAGTATCGTACCTTCTACCGGCTTCATTACGGCCTTGTATGCCATCTCCACCCCTTGCTGAAATGCTTCGGCAAGCTGGTGGCTGTCTACTTCCTCTGCGCCCGACATGCCTTTAGCAAAGCCGCGGAACAATTGAGAGAGAATAACGCCGGAATTACCGCGTGCTCCCATTAGAAGTCCACGCGAAAATACGGAAGATACTTTCTCAACCGTTTGTTCAGACATTTTCTCAAGTTCGGCTGCACCGGATGTAAATGTTAAATTCATATTCGTTCCGGTATCGCCGTCTGGCACCGGGAATACATTAAGCGCATCTACCTTTTTCACATGCTGCGTCAGGCGCTCGGCGCCCGCTTTATACATTTGACGAAGGACGTACCCTGTCAACATGTTCTTTCTCACGTATGATTTCCTCCCTTACCCTCTAGGAGCTCATTTCTCCACGAACACCTTGCACATATATATTAACTTCATCAACAGCCATCCCCAACGTTGTATGTAGGGCATATTTTACGCGTTCCTGCACGCTATGCGCCACCTCGGAGATTTTCGTTCCGTAACTCACAATAATATACAGATCGATTACGGTTCGACCGCTGTCATCTCGCACTTCTACGCCGCGCGACAAATTATCCCGGCGCAGAATGTCTGCAATACCGTCTTTCATCGTACGGCGCGAGGACATACCCACCAGTCCGTAGCATTCCATTGCAATCGCTCCGGCAAGTGTTGCGATAACTTGTGTATCGATCTCGATCTTTCCGAGTTCTGTGCTAATTTGAACGCTCATTTCCCTGCCTCCTCTTTTTCCTTGCTGCGAACCGTAGATGCCTAAACTCTTCATCATTTTACTATAAAGGATTTCGTTTTGAAAGATATCTCTCCGCAATGTAAAGGGTAAATTCTTGACAGACCTCTTGCTTTTGCCATAAGCGTATGATATCATACTTGAGTATGTAAAGAGAGTCACTTTGTTTGACTGCATCTCAGGGAGGTGGAATATAATGGCACGTGTATGTTATGTAACTGGCAAACGGGCGAAAACCGGCAATAAGCGCAGCCACTCCAACCGCGCAAACAAACGTTCTTGGGGCGTAAACGTACAAAAAGTACGTATCCTTGTGGATGGAAAGCCGAAGCGCGTATATGTAAGCACAAAAGCACTCAAATCCGGTTTGGTTACTCGCGCATAATAAAACAAAAAAGCGAAGCGGAAATCCCGCTTCGCTTTTTTGTGCAAAGATACAGCTTCCATACGTAAAAAAGCACCCGCTTTGTGGTGCTTTTTACGTTTTGCGCCTCCTCATCGCTTCCCCCCGCCGAGAATCGCGCGAATCAATCCTCCCAAAAATTTTGGCAGCTTAATAGTATAAAACCGCATCGTGACCCCTCCCTTATCCAGGTACAGTTCAGTATATGCAGGTGTACCGGCTTCGTACTTCTTCTCGCTCGCTTTAACATATGCCGGGCCTTCCTGAAATATGAAATAAGCGCAATAAAAAACCCATGGTCATAAACCATGGGATAAGTAACATGCAGACTATACGAAACAAGCCTGCTTAATATTATCGATCGCACGAGCACGATCCGCTTGTCCAAATACAGCGTTACCAGCCACTAAACATGTAGCTCCAGCCTTTGCCACAAGCGGCGCCGTCTCCGTATTAATACCGCCATCAATCTGAATGTCCACTTTGTCTACAAGTCCGCGTTCAGCAAGCATTTCTCTAAGCTGCTGAACTTTGCGCACGACCTCAGGGATGAATTTTTGGCCGCCAAACCCTGGATTCACCGACATTAATAGAACCATATCAATATCGTCTAACACATGCGCTAGCGTCGTGACCGGAGTTGCCGGATTAAGCGATACAGCCGCCTTTGCGCCCAGATCTTTAATATGATAAATCGTGCGGTGCAGATGCACGCAAGCTTCCTGATGCACCGTAATTATATCAGCACCGCTTTTTATGAATTCAGGAATATACAGATCAGCATTCTCAATCATCAAGTGAACATCAAGCGTAAGTTTGGTATGCGGACGGATCGCATTGACAACCAGCGGTCCGATCGTTAAGTTAGGCACAAAATGCCCGTCCATTACGTCCACATGAATCCAATCTGCGCCGCCCTGTTCCACTTCTTTAATCTCTTCTCCTAGACGGGAAAAATCGGCGGAAAGGATCGAAGGTGCAATTTTAACCATACGTTTAGTACCTCGGCTTTCTATCTTTAATCTCCTGCAAAAACTCTAAATAATGTTGATAACGCCCCGGTGAAATATCATTTGTCTCGACTGCTGTACGGACCGCGCAGCCCGGTTCATTACCATGCTGACAGCCACGAAATTTGCATTGACCAAGCAGAGCACGCATCTCCTTGAAATAAAGCCCAAGTTCATCCGTTTCAATCGATTGAAAATCAAGCGAACTAAAGCCCGGCGTATCCGCTACCCAACCGCCTTCCGGAAGATGGATCAACTCCACATGCCTGGTCGTATGCCGCCCACGTCCGAGCTTCTGGCTAATTGGCGCAGTTTCCAGATTCAGTTCACTAAATAAGGCATTGAGCAGCGATGACTTGCCTACACCTGATTGGCCGGCAAACACGGATAAGTGTCCGCTAAGGTGCGCCCGAATGTCCTCAATACCGCTTCTTCCTTTTGAACTTGTAATAATCACCGGATACCCGATGGCTTCACAGCGCGTTCGAATGCGCTCCACCTCTTCCTTATCAGAAAGCAGATCGGCCTTAGTCAAGCAAATGACCGCATCGACACCGGCCGCCTCCGTATGGACGAGGAACTTGTCTAGCAGCTGCGGATTAAAAGCAGGCTCGGCAAGTGAAAAGACCAGAATGGCCTGATCAATATTGGCGATGGACGGACGAATGAGTTCACTCGTCCGTGGCAGCACCTCCATTACCGTTCCTTCTGATCCGTTCGTTTCATATATCACTTCATCTCCAACCAGCGGCGTAATCCCTCTTTTACGAAATACGCCCCGAGCCCGGCACTGCCAGAGCACATCTGCGTCCTGTACATAATAGTAGCCGGCCAATGCTTTTACAATACGGCCCTGCGGCATGAGACCCCTCCAATTTTATTGAAAATCACTGTATTTAACCTGCTTTTCCTGATCCAGCTGCCCATCACGGTATACTTGAATCAACGCGTCTTTGGAAGGCGACAGAACAACCGGAACTTTAAACTGCATACTTTGTGTAATGCTATAATTCTCTACTGTTTTGTTCTCCACAGCGGCATCTGTTACTTTAATCTCGATATGAGCCTTCTCGCCCGAGTTCAAATAGACCTCGACCGGCTCTATTACCCGTCGTGCTTCCTGAGGAAGTCCGGTACTGACTGTCACACGAATCCATGTACCTTTCTCAAGCTGGTTGCCCGGCTTGTATGACTGCTCAATGACCGTGCCTTCCGGTTCATAGCTCGACTTCTTCTCAGGCTGCAAGCGCAAGCCCAGACTTTCGATCTTCGCCTTCATCTCATCCTCTGTCAAACCTATGAGATTCGGCACTGTCACCTTCTCCTGCCCTTCACTTACAACAAGGGTTACCGTAGTATCTGCTGCGGTAATTTCTTCGCCTGCTGGTGGTGTCTGCTGAAGGACCGTACCCGGCGGCTGGTCTTCACTTGTGACTTTATCAATCTTGTAGTCTTTATATTTTCCGTTTACTTGACTTTCTACATCATCAATATTTTGACCAACAAAATTCGGCATGGTCATTTTCGGTTTTCCCTGACTGACAATCAATTGGACTTCCGAATTCTCTTTTACTTGCATATTCGGTGACGGGTCCTGCCTAATAACCCGACCGGCTGCTACCTTATCATTATGCTGCTCCTGAATCGCTGGCTTCAGCTTCAATGCTTCTAACTGTTTACGCGCCTCTTCAAGCGGCATATTCTGTACGGACGGTACCGTCACATCAGGTACACGCAGAAAAGAGAAGCTGTAGAAGACAGTAGCACCAACCAACATGAGGAAGAATAATATCCCTGCGGACCAGCCTACCGCCTTCTTCCATGGCAGCGGCTTCCCGTCTTTCTCATCGGGGAGAGCCTCATCCTTCTTCCGGACTGCATGCTCCTGTGCTACGGCCGGCTCCTTTGTTTTGACAGGAGGTTCCTCTTCCTCATCCCAGGTGCGCTTACGCATCATCTCCGGTTTAATGGCCGGAATGACACGCGTAATTTCCGGGTCTTCCTCTTCATTCCCGTATCTCTCCGGCAGCAGATAGACCGCCTCATTCTTGCGCTCTGGCGCAAGACACGTCTGTAAATCTTCTAGCATCTCGCGCGCTGATTCATAGCGATACATTGGCTCTTTTGCCATTGCACGAATGATGACATTCTCTACACTCTGCGGGATGTCCGGCCGGATTTTTCGCGGAGCTACGTATGATTCCTGCAGATGCTTTAGCGCAACGCTAATCGGTGAATCTCCGGAAAACGGCAGCTCACCGGTTAGCATCTCATACAGCACGACACCGAGCGAATACAAATCCGACTTGGCCCCTGCCGCAATGCCTTTGGCCTGTTCCGGTGAAAAATAATGTACAGAACCAAGCACAGAGCCGGTATGTGTAATCGTAACGGACGACACAGCCCGAGCGATACCAAAATCGGTCACCTTAATACGGCCGAATTTATTAATTAAGATATTGTGCGGCTTAATATCACGGTGAATCAACTCATTTTGATGCGCATGATCAAGCGCATCACAGATTTGAATTGCAATATCAACCGCTTCTGCAACATCAAGCGGGGCATGCTCGTTAATATATTTCTTAAGCGTCATCCCTTCCACATATTCCATGACAATATAATATATATCGTCTTCCTGGCCAATATCGTAAATGTTGACCACATGCGGATGGGATAAGCTTGCCGCCGCCTGTGCTTCTCTATGAAAGCGGGCTACGAAATCATCATCATTGCCGAATTGGGAGCGCAAAACTTTCAAAGCTACCGTACGATTGAGCAGTGTATCTCTCGCACTGTAGACGATGGCCATACCGCCTTCCCCAATCGGTTGTTCGATATCATAGCGGCCGCCGATTCGTTTTCCTTTCATATACAGGCTCCCCCTTTCATTCTGCGACCTCTGAATGATTACGCAGCAGGACGACGGTAATATTATCTTCTCCGCCTGCTTTTAACGCTTGTTCAATCAGATTGTCCGCCATTTCTTTTAGGGAACCGTTCGCAAGCACTGTCTCCATTGTTTCTCCACCAATCTTACCTGAGAGCCCATCAGAGCAAAGCATCAACATGTCACCGTTCTCCCAATGCAGGACACTAAAATCAGCCTTAACCTTCTTATCGGTACCAAGCGCTCGCGTTAGAATGTTGCGGCGCGGATGATTGGCCGCTTCATCCTTTGTAATCTGATGGCTGCGCAGCAGCTCATTTACCAGGGTATGGTCACTTGTAATTTGCTGCAGTATCCCTTCACTGTAGCGGTAAATTCGGCTATCACCAATATGAGCCAGCACGCCAAGCTGGCTGTTCATCAATGCGATCACCACGGTCGTTCCCATGCCGCGGCATTCTTCATGCTCCTGCGCATACGTTAGAATCTGCTCGTTTGCCAATTGAATCGCTTCGTTGAGTCTCTGCTGCAGCTCATTTGGCGTACTATTCTCCGTCAATTCCTTCAGCGAGTCGCAAATAATATCGACCGCCATCTGACTCGCGACGTCTCCCGCCTGATGTCCGCCCATACCATCGGCGACAACCGCGAGAATCCAGCCATTCTTATATCGCTGAATCCGTCCTGAATCCTCATTCGTCTGTCTTACGCAACCGATATGCGTCTGTATGGCTGACTCCATTCTCTTCTCACCCCTGCGTCTGTTTAGCATGCTGAGCCCGTAGTTGTCCACAGGCCGCAGCGATATCGCTGCCATGTTCACGCCGAATCGTGGCATTGATTCCTTTCTCTTGCAAAATACGTTGAAATGCAAAAATATCATTGCGTGATGTACGTACATAATCGCGTTCCGGAACATAGTTCACCGGAATCAGATTCACATAGCACAGCATACCCGCAAGGAGCTCAGCCAGCTCTTCCGCATGCTCAGGCCGATCATTTACCGAGCCGAACAACCCGTATTCAAACGTTAGGCGGCGGCCTGTTGTCTTGATATAGTATTGACATGCTTCCATCAATTCCTCAAGCGGATAACGACGATTTACCGGCATGAGGCGACTGCGAATCGCTGTATTCGGCGCATGAAGAGAAATGGCCAGATTGATCTGCATCTTCTCATCGGCAAACCGGTAAATATTTGGGATAATACCGCTTGTCGATACGGTAATGTGCCGCTGACCAATGTTAAGCCCTTTATCTTCATTAATAATGCGCAGGAAGGAAAGAAGTGCATCGTAGTTTTCAAACGGCTCTCCAATTCCCATCACAACGACATGACTTGCCCGCTCGTTTTGTGCATCGAGCGCTTTCTGTGCGGCCAATACCTGCATTACGATCTCACCAGCCTCCAGGTTGCGCTTAAGACCGCCTAGTGTAGAGGCACAGAATGTACAGCCAATACGGCAGCCAACCTGCGTGGTAACACAAATACTGTTACCGTACTTATGGCGCATGATTACCGTTTCAATGGCATGACCATCATGCAGCGAGAACAAGAACTTAATGGTCCCATCCTGTGATTCTTGACGAGTGATCTCTTTTAGCGCATCCATACGGAAAGCTGCAGCGAGCTTCTCACGCAGCGGCTTGGACAAGTTACTCATATCTTGGAACGATTCAACTCGCTTGACGTACAACCAATCAAACACCTGACCGGCGCGAAACGATTTCTCACCGTTCTCTTCCATCCACTGCTTCAATTCCGGCAGTGTGAGGGTATAAATAAAAGACTTCATATATTCAATCACCATTTCTTCTCAAAAGTTCACATCATATTGTATCACAAAACTTTTCTAAAAAGAAAAAAGGAAGCATAAAACACGCTTCCTGCTATTGTTTCATTTGTAGGCGGGAAATAAAAAAGCCGTCTGTACCAAAGTGGTGCGGGAGAATCTGCATATACCCTTCAGATAATGTTGGATACTTGTCCAAAAGCACATCGGGCATATCCGCAGCAAGCGATCCGTCAAGCTCCCACTTGGGATGAGCGGCAAGAAAACGTTGGACTACCTCCTGGTTCTCCTCCGGCTGTACCGTACATGTACTATAGACAATTTTGGTGTCAGAAGACGCAAGTCGTGCTGCTGAACATAAAATCTCATACTGAATCGCACTAATAGCGGCCGCATCCTCCTGCCACTTATGCCATTTAATATCTGGTTTACGGCGAATCACACCGAGACCGGTACAAGGCGCATCAACCAAAATTCGATCAAAAGTGGTGCCTAAGAGTACGTTGTCCACAGAGCGGGCGTCTCCTTGACGGCTTTCGATAATCGAAATACCAAGGCGGAATGCATTTTCTTCAATTAACTTAATCTTATGCGCATGCACATCAAGCGCAATAATTTCACCTTTATTCTTCATCAGCTCGGCAATATGGGTCGTCTTGCCACCTGGTGCGGCACACATATCGAGCACCTTTGTGCCAGCTTGAGGAGCAAGCGCACGCGCTACAAGCATTGAGCTCTCATCCTGTACCGTGCAGGAGCCGCTTGTGTATGCAGGCAATTCCGCAATGCTTCCGATATCGCTTGCCACGACGCCTTCTGGAGCAAGCACAGACGGCTCAGCTTCCGCATCCGTCACCTGCTTTCTGATCTGCTCAATCAGCTCATCGCGAGTCGCGCGCAGCGCATTAGCACGCAGGCTCAATGCGGGGGCTGCATTATTCGCCGCACACATCGCCTCAGTCTCCGCTTCACCGTATAAGCGAATCCACTCCTCAACCATCCATTCGGGATGAGAATGAGTAAGAGCGATACGCATAATCGGGGATAATCCTTCAGGAATAACAACCTTTTCCGGCTGTCGGATTCGACTCCGCAGCACGCCGTTAACCATACCCGATATGCCCTTATGCCCCCATGCTTTTGCAATCTCCACCGCTTCATGCACAACCGCCCGATCAGGAATTCGATCTAGGTAGGAGAGCTGGTAAAAGCTAATCCGCAGCAAATTGCGCACCCATCCTTCGAGCTTGTGGAGCGGACGGGAAAGAAATTGTTCAAGCATCCAATCAAGCGTATTCAGCCGCCCGATCGTTCCATATACTAGCTCTGTCGCGAGAGCCGCGTCCCGCCGTGCAAGCTTTGCCTGCGCAAGCGAGGATTTGAGCTCTAAGTTGCTGTACGCCTGCTTGTCTTCGATCTCTGTTAAAGTCCGTACCGCAAGTTCACGGGCGGTTTTTGGCGTCGGCAACACTTGTGTTCGTTTACTCATGAGTCGACTCCTTCACAAAGCGCATGCCCGGAGCAAACGCGGAACTTCCGCGCACATAATCCGCCACTGCCATGGCTTTCTTGCCAGCGGGTTGAATGTGCGTAAGACGCAGCACACCTTGACCGGTCTGCACATCAATCCCCTCCGGTGCAACCGATAGAATTGTACCTGGCTCTTGATGATTCGTTGCATCTTCGGTCAGCACAGAAGCTTCCCATACTTTTACAGTCAGATTATCACCTTCGACTACCGTATAGGCAACCGGCCATGGATATAAGCCGCGTACATGGTTAAACAGCTCACGAGCTGATCTTGTCCAATCAAGACGCTCATCTTCCCGCTTAATATTCCATGCATACGTAACCTCAGCTTCATCCTGTGGTACGGGCTGAATTTTCCCATCAAGCAGCTTCGGAATCGTCTCAAGCAAAAGCTTGGCTCCAGCACGACTCAACTTGTCATGCATCGTCCCTACATTATCCGTATCCTCAATCGGGACACGGACCTGACTTAGCATATCGCCTGCATCTAATTTTTCAACCATATACATAATGGTAACTCCGGTCTCTTTCTGCCCATCAATAATTGATTTATGAATCGGTGCTCCGCCACGGTATTGTGGCAGCAGGGAAGCATGCACATTAATGCAGCCGTACGCTGGGTATTCAATCAATTCCTTAGGAAGAATCTGACCAAACGCTGCCGTAACGATAAGGTCCGGTTTGTAATCCAGAATGTCCTGCACACCGTCTACCTTTAGCTTCTCTGGCTGCAGTACAGGCAGACCAAGCAGCAGCGCGGCCTCCTTCACCGGAGGAGCAGCGAGCTGTTTCTTGCGTCCCTTCGGACGGTCCGGTTGGGTTACAACCGCTACCACATTGTATTTCTCTTCTACTAACTTCCGCAAACAAGGCACCGCGAAATCCGGGGTGCCCATAAATACGATTCGCACAAGCGTCCACTCCTTCTGCGTCTTATGCTTCTATTATTCTTTTCCGGAATACGTCTTCTCTGCAAGGTCAATGAACAGGACGCCATTCAGATGATCAATCTCATGCTGAATCGCACGTGCTAGCAGTTCGTCACCTTCAACGATAATCTCGTTGCCATTGCGATCCTGCGCTTTGGCCTTCACCCAGTGGGAACGGCGCACATCGCCCAGCAACCCCGGGATACTTAAGCAGCCCTCAGGACCATACTGCTCACCTTTTTTCTCAATGATTTCCGGATTGATCATCTCAATGATCCCATCACCTACATCAATGACAACGACACGCTTCGTAATGCCTACTTGCGGGGCAGCCAATCCAACGCCTTCTGCATCATACATCGTCTCGGCCATATCGTCGAGCAGCTTGTGAAGATTCGGATTGAACTTCGTAACCTCTTTGCATCGCTCCCGCAAAACCGGGCTTGGATGTTTGACTATCATTCGAATACTCATCTGCTTTTTCCTCCTACATAAACGAAGCGACCATACGACTTTCGCTTCTGCATCTCTCATCACATCATCATTTGCGGGTCCACATCCACTGTCAGTGTGATTCCCGTCTTCTTTCGTTCTTCGTCAAACGCCTGTACCATGCGGTGAACAGCCGGTAAGACGCGTGGATCGTTTTTATATTTTATCATGCATTGGAATCGATATCTATCTTTAATCCGGGCAATCGGTGACGCTACAGGCCCCAATAAATACGCACCTGGCGGGATGATTTCACGCAGTCTTCCTGCGAACCTCTCCGATGTCTTAACAAGCAGGGGAACATTCTCATGCGCAAACGTAAACAGCACGAGCCGATGATATGGCGGATAGTTCTTCTCATAGCGCTGCTTGATCTCTTCGACGAAGAAGGCTTCGTAATCATGGCGGCTTGCGTATTGAATGCTGTAGTGTTCCGTATTGTATGTCTGAAGGATTACTTCCCCCTTCTTCTCATGCCTTCCTGCCCGACCACCCACTTGTGTCACCAGTTGAAACGTTCGCTCCGCGGCACGAAAGTCCGGCAAATTCAGCATGCTATCTGCGGCCAGCACACCAACAAGCGTCACATTGGGAAAGTCTAACCCTTTGGCAATCATCTGCGTCCCGAGCAGCACATCGCCCTTACCTTCCCGAAAGGCTTCTAACAACTTCTCATGCGCGCCCTTCCGCCCGGTCGTATCCACATCCATCCGTATGACGCGAATCCCCGGAAAATAGCGGGCCAACTCTTCCTCCACTTTTTGAGTTCCCGTGCCAAAAAAGCGGATATGCTCACTGCCGCACTCAGGACATACCTTGGGTTCTCGTTCGGCATAGCCGCAGTAATGACACCGCAGCGTCCGATTGCTCCTATGATACGTCAGCGAAATATCGCAGTGCGGACACTGGGCCACATACCCACAGGAGCGGCACATAATAAATGTGGAGAAGCCACGGCGATTCAAAAACATAACAATCTGTTCGTTGCGCTCAAGCCGCAAATTGATTGCGTCCATCAAGGGCTTGCTAAACATCGTACGGTTTCCGTCTCTTAATTCTTCCCTCATATCCACGACCGTAACCTCGGGTAGCGGGCGATTTCCCACCCTGTCTTTCATCTCAAAAAATTGGATGCGCCCCTTCTGTGCCTCATGGTAGGATTCCATAGACGGGGTAGCACTTCCTAATATGACAATAGCTTGATGATGCAGACCACGATACTGGGCAATCGTCCGAGCATGATAGCGGGGCGTCTCTTCCTGCTTATATGACCCTTCATGCTCCTCATCCATAATGATGAGTCCAAGATTCTGAAACGGAGCAAATACCGCAGACCGCGCACCAATCGCAATCTTCACTTCGCCGCGTCGAATTTTACGCCATTCATCATAGCGCTCTCCTTGTGAAAGGCGGCTGTGCATAACAGCCACCTGCGCACCGAATCTTCCTTTAAACCGATTCACCATCTGTGGTGTGAGCGCAATTTCAGGTACAAGCAGAATCGCTTCCCGTCCTTTAGCAATGGTACGCTCCATAATTTCAAGATATACCTCCGTCTTGCCGCTTCCGGTTACTCCGTGCAAAAGGCACGGGAAATATACAGCAGGTTCCATGCCTTTTGTAATGCCATCTATTACGACCTGCTGCTGTGGAGTAAACGCATGCTTGGCCACAGGTGTAAATGTACGCCCCGCATACGGATCACGATACCCTTCGACCTCTTCTTTACTGAGCAGCTTCTTATCTACAAGGCTTTTTACCGCTTGATGCGAAATGCCCAGCAGTGACAACAGCTCAGGCTGCGAAATCGGCCCATGGAAATGAATAAAATGTGAAAGAATCTCTTTCTGACGCACAGCCGTTTTTGCAAGCGTGCTACAAGCGGCCTCTAGCTCTTCTACAGACACAGCGGGTGAGAGGACCGTCACCGTTTTTTTCGTAACACGATCACCAACAACCTGCTCAATACGAATCCGGTTCTCCTTGATTCCCTCATTGAGCCAAACTCCCGCATCCGGGAACTCTTTCATTATTTTATTCCAGAGTACCGGCTGACGTTTCTTAATCGTTTGATAAAAAACTCTCTCCTCCAAAAGCACAGGAACAAACGCTTCGCCTTCCGGTGTCAGGGTAATCTGTTTGTCATAGCTTGAACGCAGGACAGCCGGAATCATTGATTGAAGAGCCGTATAATGCGTGCACATGTATCGCTCGCTCATGCGACCCGCAAGCCATACCATCTCTTCGGTTAGCGGCGGCTCTACATCGAGCACATCAAGAATGTCTCGTGTCTTCTCTACCTCCGATACTTCCGAAAGTTCAACTACGAAGCCCTGCAGCTTGCGCGGACCAAATGGTACGGACACCCGACTGCCGACAGCGACAAACGGCGCAAGAGAAGAAGGAATTCTGTAATCAAACGGCCGGTCCGTATCAGCAACCGGCACATCGACGACAACGCGAGCATACATCTTATACGCCCCGTTTCACGCGGGCCGCAAGCACCGCATTGAGCAGATGATCGGCAATCTCCGTTTTGTTCATCTGTGGAAGTTCACGGCTTCCCCCGTCTTTCGTATAGATCGTTACAATATTCGTATCGACGCCAAATCCGGCACCGCTTTGCGCTACATTGTTGGCAACGATCATATCTGCATTTTTACGTTCCAGCTTGCCGCGAGCATTCATATCCACATTTTCTGTCTCTGCCGCAAAACCGACAAGGAATTGGTGGCTTTTGCGCTTTCCAAGCTCCGATAAAATATCGCGTGTACGTTCGAACTCCAATACAAGATCACCAGGCTGTTTCTTCATTTTGTGATTGTGCGTCGTTTTCGGCCGATAATCGGCAACCGCTGCAGCCTTGACGACAATATCGCATTTGTCATACCTAGCTATGACAGCCTGATACATATCTTCTGCTGATACTACTTGAACATACTCCACATCCGCTGGAGGCGTAAGATTTGTCATCCCGCTTACCAGCGTTACATGAGCACCACGCTTTGCAGCCGCTTCCGCAATCGCATATCCCATCTTGCCTGATGAATGATTCGTAAAAAAGCGCACCGGGTCTACCGCTTCCCGCGTTGCTCCTGCTGTGACAAGCATCCGTACACCTTCCATATCCCTTTGGGCTCCTTTTGCAAAGAAGCTCTGAATTTCTGCAAGAATATCGACCGGTTCGGCAAGACGTCCCTTACCGATCCATCCACAGGCAAGATACCCTTCAGAAGGTTCAATAAACCGATATCCATACGCTGCTAACTGACGCATATTGCGCTGTGTAGCCGGATGGCCGTACATATTCACATTCATGGCCGGGGCAATCCAGACAGGTGCTTTCGTTGCTAAATAAGCAGTTGTTACAATATCGTCGGCAATGCCGCCCGCCATCTTGCCGATCACATTGGCTGTAGCTGGCGCAACCAAGAATAGATCGGCCCGGTCTGCCACGTCAATATGGGAAATAACAGCAGGATTCGGTTCTTGAAACGTATCGGTCAATACCGGATTGCGCACAAGTGCTTGAAATGTAATCGGCTGTACAAATCGGGTCGCAGATTCTGTCATCAGCACCCATACATCGGCTCCCTGCTGGGTCAGTTTGCTGCATAGATCCGCTATTTTATATATCGCAATGCCGCCGGTTACTCCAATGACAATCGTTTTTCCTTTCATCGGAACCTCTCCCCTCCATTACGTGTACGTTATTAAGAAACATGGAAAAAAAGCGCATATCGCTTCCGCCTGCGCTGGCCCGATATGCGCTTTCTTGTATTCATCTTTACATCCCTATTTACGTTCGAACTCGATTTTGCCTGCATGCATTTCTTCTAACGCTGTGCCGACAAATTTATGAGAAATTGGCTTCTCAATTAAGTATTTGTTTTGTTCACGCATCTGACGTGCACGCTTAGAAGCGATACTAACCAATGTATACTTACTATCTACCTGCTGCAACAACTCATCAACTGAAGGATAAATCATCTGTCAAAAAACCTCCTGAATCCAATCGCGGTATTTGGCGATTTGTCGTTCTTTTTTCAAATGCTCAGCCAAAATAATGGCCTGAATACGATCGCATGCCTTGTCCACTTCATCGTTGACAACTACATAATTATAATGGTCCATCAGCTCGATTTCTGCTTTTGCTACCATCATCCTGTTACGGATACTCTCCTCCGTCTCCGTGCCGCGCCCCGTAATACGGGAACGAAGCTCTTTAAGATCCGGCGGCGCAAGAAATAGGAAAATCCCCTCAGGAAACTTCTCCTTCACTTGCAGTGCACCCTGCACTTCAATCTCTAGGATTACATCGCGGCCGCTTGCTAATGTCTCTTCTACAAACTGGCGCGGCGTACCGTAGAAATTACCAACATATTCTGCCCATTCTAGCAGCTGATCATTCTCAATCATATCTTGGAACTCTTCTTTTGTCTTAAAGAAATAGTTCACCCCGTCTATTTCTCCTTCACGCGGCGCGCGTGTAGTAGCTGATACCGAATATACAACCTGCTTCATGCGCGGCCGAAGCGCTGCGCATACTGTTCCTTTGCCTACGCCGGATGGTCCCGACAAAACAAGCAACAACCCTCTGTCTTGCTTCATACAATCCCCCGTTTACTTATTCGTCAGAGTCATCATCTTTACTTGTCAGTCTGTGCGCCACTGTCTCTGGCTGCACAGCCGACAAAATCACATGGTCGCTGTCGGCTACAATAACCGCCCGCGTACGCCTGCCATACGTGGCATCAATCAGCATTCCACGGTCCCGCGCTTCCTGGATGATCCGTTTAATCGGAGCTGATTCAGGGCTCACGATCGAAATGATACGATTGGCTGAAACAATATTGCCAAAGCCGATATTAATCAATTTAATGGCCATACGTGCATGCCTCCCTGTTTTTGAGCGGGATAAATAAAGTTAACTCTTATTCTACTTCTTTATTCTATATTTTGCACCTGTTCTTTCACTTTTTCTAGCTCAGCTTTCAAATTGACCACCTTTTGACTGATTTCAAGGTGATTTGCTTTGGCTCCAATCGTATTGATCTCGCGATGACATTCCTGCACAAGAAAATCAAGCTTGCGACCCATCGCATCCGATCCGGAGGCTATCTGCTCGAATTGAATGAAATGGCTCCTAAGCCTCGTAATCTCTTCTGAAATATCGGCCCGTTCGGAGAAGAGCGCCACTTCATGAAGCAGGCGCGATTCATCAATCTCCACACGTCCTTGTATATACTCTTGCATGCGGGCAAAAATCCGCTCCCGATAGTTCTCTGTTACTTTAGGAGCAAATGCAGCCAATTGCTCCACCTGACGGCGCATCTCCTCAATGCGTCCTAACACGTCCGCACACAGAGCTTCGCCCTCTTTCTTTCGCATAGACACAAGCATCACAACCGCCTCTTCGACAGCCGCAAGCAGTGGAGTTTCATAGGCATCAGAAGCAGATTTCTCTTCTCCGGTTCGGGCTACATCCGGCAGCAATAAAAGCTCCCGTGCTGATATGGACTGCGTCACTCCAAACCGCTCGCCAGCCTCTTCCATCGCCTCTTTATATTGACGGGCCAACTCCCAATTGATACGAAGCGAAGAAGCAGGCTTGTCTGTCTCTACCGTAATAAATACGTCCACACGTCCTCTGCGTATGTAAGAGAGTACCTTCTTACGCACCGCATCTTCACATGCGGCCAACTCACGAGGCATACGAATCGCCACCTCGCTAAAACGGTGATTAACAGAGCGCATCTCTACCATAAAAGAGACATCTTGACCTTTGTTCTCTGCATGCCCATACCCGGTCATACTGTATACCACGTTACCCTCACCTCCGCCGCTATACCTTATGCCAATGCCCCGTAAATACTTCCGCAGCGGGACCTGTCATATATACACGGTTGTCCGTTTCATTCCATTCAATCATAAGATCGCCGCCTTTGAGATGAACAAGCACCTGACGTCCCGTGCGTCCGGTCAGCGCACCAGCGACGACAGTAGCACAGGCCCCCGTTCCGCAAGCAAAGGTCTGTCCGCAGCCGCGCTCCCATACGCGCATGTCTACTTCCTGCTCTGAAGCCACCGAGACGAATTCAATGTTGGCTTTGTTTGGGAAAAACTCATGCGTCTCAAGCGCCGGACCCCACTTCTCTACATCAAAGCCCGGTGCATCGTTAACAAAAATAACCGCATGCGGATTTCCCATGGAGACGCCGGTAAATGCAAACTTCTGTCCACCTGTCTCAATCGGATAGTCGACGACCTGCTCTTTTGCTACCGCAACCGGAATGGTTTCGCCACGTAAAATCGGTTCTCCCATATCTACCTTTACCTGCACAGCTTTGCCTGATTCGACGGTAAGCCATACATGCTGAATGCCAGCGAGCGTCTCTATGCTCAATGCCTCACCCTGCACAAGTCCGTGGTCATGTGCATACTTGGCCACACAGCGCACAGCGTTGCCGCATTGTTCAGCTTCGGAGCCGTCCGCATTTATAATTCGCATGCGCACATCTGCAGATGAAGACGGCAGGATAAATACCAATCCGTCCGCGCCAATGCCAAAATGCCGGTCGCACATGGCACGCGCCATCTCAGACGCATAATCCGGCACACTCTCAAAATGGGCAACGATAATAAAATCGTTGCCCAGTCCATTCATCTTCGTGAAATTCAACTCTCTCTCACCCTTCCGTGTTTGCCGGGTTTTGCGTACAGCAATGAGAATACTCCTGTCGCAAACGTTGGAATACCGGCCAACAATACGATAAACGTCCATTCATATGCACTCAGTGCCACCGTACCAAAAATAGGCTGCAGCACAGGCAAATAAATTACCGGAAGCACAAGCAGTATCGAAGACAATACCGCAAGCACCAAATACTTATTCTGCATCGGATTCCGGCTAAAAATCGAAATCTCGCTGCGGCAGTCAAACACATGAATTAATTGCGCCATGACAAGTGTGACGAACGCCACGGTCTGCGCTCGGGTCAAATCTGACGGATTCGCTTGATACGTAACCCAAAAGGCCGCAAGTGTTACAAGACCAATCAACAAACCTCGCGAAACGATCTTCCATGCAAGCCCTCTTGCAAACACATTCTCATGACGTGAACGCGGGGGACGTTTCATGGTGGCTTCTTCCGGTTGATCAACTCCCAGCGCCAAAGCCGGCAATCCGTCCGTTACCAGATTAACCCAGAGAATCTGGATTGGTATAAGCGGCAGTGGCAATCCGGCCAGCATGGCAAAAAACATAACCATAATCTCGCCTACATTGGACGCCAGCAAATACCGGATAAACTTACGAATATTATCGTAAATCGTTCGTCCTTCCTCAATTGCCGCCTCAATCGTGGCAAAATTATCGTCAGCAAGCACCAAGGATGCTGCTTCTTTTGTTACATCCGTACCTGCAATTCCCATAGCGATACCAATATCAGCCGCTTTAATTGCAGGTGCGTCATTGACACCATCCCCTGTCATCGCCACAACATGCCCTTTTTTCTGGAGAGCCTTCACAATCCTGAGCTTATGCTCCGGCGATACTCTTGCGTATACATATACATCGTCAACGATGGAGTCGAACTCACTATCGGACATATTATATAAATCCTGTCCATTTACTGTCAACCCGCCTGCCGGAACAATTCCCAGCTGGCCTGCGATAGCTTCCGCTGTCGTCTGGTGATCACCCGTAATCATTACCGTCTTAATCCCTGCCTGCCGGCAGCGCCGAATTGCCTGCTTCGCTTCGGCGCGCGGCGGATCAATCATGCCGGCTAACCCTACAAGCACAAGTCCTTTTTCCGCCATCTGTTCACTGCCAGGCAGCTCGCCTGGACGAAGTTCGCGGTATGCTACGGCAAGCACCCGCAATGCTTGTTTAGCAAGCGATTCATTCGCAAAGACAATTTGCCTGCGCAGCGTCGGGGTCAGCTGTGTCACATGCCCCTTCCACATAATATGTGTGCAGCGGCTGAGCAGTACATCCGGCGCGCCCTTGGTCACCAACATTCGCTTCCCGTACCGATCCTGCGCAACAATGGACATCATCTTGCGTGTCGAATCAAACGGAAATTCCTTAATCCTCGTCCATGTTTCGCCCAGAATGTTACGCGTAATCCCAGCTTTGCCTCCGGCGACAAGCAGCGCTCCTTCTGTCGGATCTCCGTTTACTATCCATTGTTCATCCGCTTTTTTGAACATGCCCTTTTTCTCACCACGCTGTTGCTCTAGGTGCGCATTGTTGCACAGTACACCAAGCTGCAGCAGTTTATACAACGGCCCATGCGCCTGAGCGCGAATAGAGCGGTTCGCCGCAATGAACTCCCCTTCCGGCTCATATCCCATGCCGCTGATTTCAACGATGGAATCATCAAGCCATACATGTGTAACAGCCATTTTATTTTGTGTCAGCGTACCTGTTTTGTCAGAACAGATTACACTCGCACTGCCTAGCGTTTCCACGGACGGCAGCTTACGAACAATAGCCCGCCGCTTGATCATACGCTGTACGCCAAGCGCCAGCGCTACAGTAACAATGGCTGGCAGCCCCTCCGGAATCGCTGCAACCGCAAGGCTTACTCCTGCGAGAAACATTTCGTACATTTCCTGCCCATGAAAAATCCCGGCCGCCACCACCAAGCCGGTCAGGGCAAGCGCTACAACAATAAGAATCTTGCCTAATTGTTCAAGCTTATTCTGCAGCGGTGTTGCCAGCGTCTCCGTCGTCTGCAATAGATCGGCAATTTTGCCCATCTCCGTCATCATTCCAGTCGTTAATACAACAGCATACCCGGTTCCTGCGGTGAGCATCGTGCCCATAAACCCCATATTCACCTGATCGCCAAGCGGAATCTGCCCGTGGGCGAGCACCGTACTGTTCTTCTCAACCGGCACCGACTCCCCTGTCAGCGTAGATTCTTCCACCTGGACTCCATTGGCGGAGAGAAAGCGGACATCCGCCGGAATCCGGTCGCCGCCTTCTAGATAAATAATATCGCCGGGAACAAGCTCTTTGGCAGGAATGTGCATAAGCTGTCCACCACGGATGCAATACGCCATCGGTGCGGTCAATTCTTTCAATGCCGTTAGTGAGCGTTCTGCCCTAAACTCCTGTAGAAATCCAAGAATACCATTAATAATCACAATCGTAATAATGGCAATGGCGTCTACATACTCCCCGAGAAATCCCGAGATCAGCGTCGCCGCAAGCAGAACGAGCACCATAAAATCTTTAAACTGCCCTAAAAACAAGGCGAGCGGCGAGATCTTCTGCTTTTCTGCCAGCATATTAGGCCCGAGTGCTGCGAGCCGCTGTGCTGCCTCTTCTTGAGTTAATCCATGTTTTGTATCCGTTTTTAAAATGTGTGCAAGCTCGTCTTCCGAATAGCTAAACCAATAATGCTGCCCATTCATACAGGTGCCTCCTTTGCTCCGAGCGTATCTTCACCTTAAATGTATTCTGACAAGCCATAAAAAATGCTAGCGATCTGTTTTCTTTATGCACTTGTTCCCGGAGCAAAAAGTGTAGTACGTGTCTTTGCTTCTTATTAAGATATCGGCTGCAAAGAAGAAAAGTGAATACGCTCCCTACAGATGTTATTTAGCCAAAAAAGGAAGCGGAGAAACAAAAAAAGACGCCCTTCTCAGTCGGGCGCACGGCAGATATGATATAATTTTTTTATTGCACAAGCAGATACGGCTCCTCAAGGGTGGTCGGCTCACTCCCACATAGAAAGGGGGTGATGCCTCTGACAGCACATGAAGCTACCATGCAGATGCTTACGTTTGGACTTTTCATCGTAGGTTTTCTGAGCGTAATTATAGCTATTGTCGCTATCGCCACAAAACGGAAATAGACCTCCCTTGAGCCTGGAAGCATAAGGAGAGGTCTATTTATGAACCTTGAGCCGCCCCGGATCGGAGCGTCTATTGTGCATGACCGTCTTGGTGTTACCAGCACCGGGCGGTCTTTTTAGTATATTCACTGCGTGCTGCTTGCACTCATTGTATCACAAACACACCGATGAATAAAAGCGGCCTACGCTACCACCATTTATAATCCAAAAAAATTAAGTTTTTATCTGCGGCAAACACGCACAAAGGAGACAACAAGAAAGTTTATAGTATAATCTATACATTGGCTATCGATACAGATACGCGGAAAGGAGATGCTTATGGCATTCGACGGAATCGTGACACGCGCGGTAACGCATGAACTAGACAAGCTGCTTGCGACCGGGCGCATTATGAAAATTCACCAACCAACAGATACCGATATTGTGATGCAAATTCGGACGCGGAACGGCAATATGCGCCTGCTTCTTTCAGCAAGCTTAAGTTTTCCGCGGATACATATAACGAAAGCAAGCTATCAGAATCCGCTAACAGCACCGATGTTCTGTATGCTGCTCCGCAAATATTGCGAAGGGGCCATCATTGACCGCATCACTCAAGTAGATATGGAGCGGATCATCCACATCGATATTCGAGGAAGAGATGAGCTCGGCGATGATCGAACAAAGCGGATCGTACTTGAGATTATGGGACGGCACAGCAATCTGATTCTTATAGATCCTATAAGCGGCATGATACATGATGGATTGCATCATGTTACGCCTGCAGTCAGCCGTTATCGGACAGTGCTGCCAGGACGGCCTTATCTGGCTCCTCCGCCTCAGGATAAGCTTAATCCGCTAACAGCAACCAAAGACGACTTCGTCCGGCGTATTCGCTTAAATGAAGGTAAAATCGCAAAACAGCTTGTCGCCTCGTTCGCCGGAATAAGCCCGCTGATTGCTGAGGAGATTGTACATCGAGCCGGATTGCCGACGCTCGATGCGCTATGGGCTGCATTTGCGTCTGTTATACAGCCTGTACAAACGCATGATTACACGCCTACTATTGTGCGCACGGAAACAAAAGAATATTTTTCTGCCGTGCCTCTCACTCACACAGCTAGTGTCGATACAGAAACATTCCCGACGATAAGTGAATGTCTTGAGGCATTCTATCACGGGAAAGCGGAGCGCGATGCTGTAAAGCAACGCATGCACGATCTCTTGCGATTGGTTAGTAACGAGCGCAATAAAAACGAGAAAAAAATTGAGAAATTGCGCGAGACAAAACAAAAAGCAGAAGGTGCACGCCAATATCAAATCTATGGCGAACTGATTACGGCAAATATCTATCAAATTACCAGAGGCCAAACAGAAGCAAACGTGATAAACTACTACGAGGAAGAGGCCCCTCTTATGACGATTTCACTCGATCCGGCACTTGGACCGGCTGAAAATGCGCAGGCGTATTTCAAAAAATATACGAAGGCTAAGAACAGTCTAGCTGTTGTAGACAGTCAAATTGCCGCTGCGGAAGAAGAAGTGCGCTATCTTGATGGAATCCTGCAGCAGATTGAAGCAGCCGGACTTGCAGACATCGAGGAAATTCGCGAAGAACTCACTGAGCAAGGCTATCTCCGCGCACGAGCAGGCAAAATGAAAAAAGGAAAACCAAAGAACCCTGTGCTTGAACGCTATACGTCAAGCGAAGGTGTCGCCATTTATGTTGGCAAAAACAACAAACAAAACGACTACTTAACGAATCGGCTGGCCCATGCAGATGATACGTGGTTGCATACAAAGGACATCCCGGGATCGCATGTCGTCATCCGGGGTGAAAGCTTCGGCGATGCTACGCTTGGTGAAGCGGCCACACTAGCTGCTTACCACAGCAAAGCCCGCGGCTCCAGTCAGGTGCCTGTTGACTACACGCTTGTGCGCCATGTTAAAAAGCCGAAAGGCGCAAAGCCCGGCTTTGTTATTTATGAACAGCAGAAAACGCTATTCATCACGCCGGACGATGAAACCGTTCGTGCGCTTGCAAAAACTAAAACCACAACGTCTTGAGGAATGAAGGATGTCAAAAAACTCATTTTTGAAAGGCACGCTCATCTTAACGCTTGCCGCCGTTATCTCACGTGTGCTCGGCGTTGGGCAGCGCGTGCCGCTGCAGCATATTATGGGCAACGACGGGATGACGTTGTATACTATCTCGTACAATATTTACAGCATGCTGCTCATCATCGCCACACTCGGCGTACCGAGTGCATTAAGTAAGCAAATCTCGGAGTATACCGCTATCGGCAAGTATCATGAGGCTCATCAGACATATAAAGCCGCACGCAATTTTGCACTGGTTACCGGACTCATCATGTTTGTCTTTATGATCGTGATTGCTCCGTACTATGCAGAATATGCGCTTGCGCCACAAGCGGAATTGGCGATTCGTGCGATTGCACCCGCCATGCTTCTCTTTCCGCTGATTGCGATTATGCGCGGTTATTTTCAAGGACTACAGTTTATGCAACCCACGGGACTGTCGCAGATTATGGAGCAGATCCTGCGTGTAGCAACGGCTGTCGCGCTGCCATTGCTGCTGTTATACCTAGGCTACAATAAGGACGTAGCCGTGGCCGGCGCCTCGTTCGGTGCTGTGACAGGAAGCATCGCCGCCTGCGGAGTGATGATCTACTTCTATAAGAAACGACGCGGGGAACAAAAACGATTGCTTGCTTCCCAAACGAACTATGCGAAGCTAACATACCGGCAGATCTATAGCAAAATGATTCGGCTCTCCCTGCCAATTACGCTGTCGGCGTTGGCCGTACCACTGATCTACTTTATCGATTCGTCCACTTCACTGCGGTTGTTGACACCGCAGGATGAACGAATTTCATTTGCAGTAAATAACAAGGAAGCGACGGTGGGCGATAAGGAAATAATCCTGCCTGTCGCCCCGTACCTGCATAACAATAAAACAACCATGGTACCGCTTGAGACAGTAAGTGCTGCAATGGGGGCTAAGCTAACCTGGGATGCAGATAAGAAGCGCGTGTTTTATGAGCGTGGCACGGTGAAAGCTACGCTTACGCTTGGCACAGAAGTCAAGCTTGACAACAAATCGTTCGGGCCTTTTGAATATGCTAAAACCGAAGAAGGGAACGTAACCAATATTCCAAGCGTGCCGCTGCGTTTTTTCACGGAGCAGCTTCATACGTATAAGGAAGCGATGGATACACTCGGTATTCTCGGTGGTAGCGCTCAATCGCTTGCTGGACTGCCGATCATCCTTGCCATTGCGCTCAGCTCTTCGATTATTCCTGTCGTTTCTTCGGCTCATTCCCGCCGTGACGAACAGGAAGTCCAGCGCATGAGCTCGATGGCGCTGCGGCTTGCCTTAATTACCGGTGTTCCGATCGCACTGTATCTGACCGTGGCAGCCTATCCGGTCAATGGCTTCTTGTTCAGCAATACCGCAGATACGTACACCAAAGCAGCCTGGATTATTGCGTTCCTGTGCTTTGGAACCATCTTTCAGATCCTGATGATGACCTCTTCCGGTATTCTGCAGGGCTTAGGACGCACCGACCTTCCTATGCGCCATGTGGCAATAGGAATTCTGGTCAAATGGGGCGGTAACTACGCGCTGGCACCGCTGTTCGGTATCTATGGTATTATTACGGCAACATCGCTTTGCTTCATCGTCATTATGGCACTGAACCTGCGAGCGATTAACCGCTATACTCAGCCTGTGATTCTTGGTGAGAAATGGCGCGGCTTCCTGCTTTCCGCTCTTCTTCTCTGCGCCATTGGATTAGGAATCGTATGGATCGGCTTTAAGGTACAGCCGTTTTTCTCGATGCCAGCTTTTCTTTTCTTTGGTATCGAGTCGGCCATCATTGCCGCATGCAGTCTCGCGGGATACGGAATCGCTCTGTTCTGGCTAAAAGGGATTGATGTACAGGAAATCCGCTACTTTCCTCGTGTGGCTCAGAAGGCATATCATCTTCTGGCACGCTACCGCATCGTTCCTGCCTACAGCGATCCGATGAACCAACAACAAAAAAGTGGACTTCCATAACATTGGAGGTCCACTTTTTTATTTGTCTGTATTCACCTTAACGCTTCCAATCATCTTCTAACTTTGCTAGAAGTTGATCGATTTCCTGTATCTCATTCTGGATGCGATGAATGGTACTCTCATCCTGAATTTCTTTCTTTTCTATAAGTTCACAGACAAATTCTTTCCAGTTCTGATGTGATGTATATAAAGTATCCCACTCTCTTTTATCCATCTCATAGATCCGCCCTCTCTGCTGTGTTACTTCAGTATTTTTGACAGGCTGGTATGAGAAAGTATCTATCTAGCTTGCATCTTACTTTCTTGTTCGAAATCGCCCATACCTACTTTCTATACGTATTATTTACCACTTCTCGCTATTCTAAAACCTGACTCAAAATAGATAAAAGAAAAGTGGAGATACCACGCTTTTGCATAGTATCTCCACTTTTCTTCAGTGCTAATCCTATCTGTAGATTTATCCTTGATATGCCTGAGGCTGCTTACGCCAAGCCTTTAATGCCTCGATTTGCTCTGCACGAATGGTTCCTTTCGCTTGGGCAACTTCTAGGAGTGTCGTATAATTGCTCAGTGTGGCGAACGGGAATCCTGCTTCTGCAAATGCCTCCTCGGCCGCAGGAAATTGGTATGAGAAAATAGCAAGCACTGCAAGCACTTCCCCTCCCGCCTCCTGTACGGCACGAGCCGCTTCGATGGAACTTCCGCCGGTCGATATTAAATCTTCAATCACAATGACCTTAGCGCCTTTATCCAATCGACCTTCGATCTGATTTCCTTTGCCGTGTCCTTTTGGCTTAGAGCGCACATACGCCATTGGCAAATTCAACTCTTCCGCTACCCAAGCTGCATGGGGAATGCCTGCGGTTGCCGTACCGGCAATGACCTGAGTCTCACCGTATTGTTCTTGAATAAGTGCTGCAAATGAGCGATAAATAAGACGGCGCACCTCCGGATAGGACATGGTCATCCGGTTATCGCAATAAATAGGGCTTTTAATGCCTGATGTCCATGTAAACGGTTCGTCTGGCCGCAGCGCCACCGCATCAATTTCAAGCAATTTTTCCGCCACTTGTCGCGCGGTATCTATATTAGTTGGCATATTGCTTCACTCCTTCCAAAATATCTTGCAGCGCCTGTTTTGGATTCTGCGCCTGGGTAATTGCCCGACCGATTACAATATAATCTGATCCCAAACCAAACGCCGCCTCTGGTGTAGTTACACGATGCTGATCGCCCATGTCCGTGCTAAGCGGACGGATGCCAGGCGTTACCGTCAAAAAGTCAGAGCCGCACGCTTCTTTAATAAGCGGTACTTCCTTCGGCGAGGCAACTACACCATCGAGTCCAGCCTTCTGTACAAGCTGTGCATAGCGAACCACACACTCCTCTACAGTGCCGGAAATTCCAAGCTCGGCGTTCAGCATATCTTGGGTCGTGCTGGTAAGCTGTGTGACTCCGATGAGCAGCGGACGCGTCCCGCCTGCCGGTGTGCCGCTCTCTAATCCTTCACGAGCCCCCTCCATCATCTTCAAGCCACCCGCCGCATGGACATTCACCATATCCACACCGAGTCCAGCTACGCTTTGCATTGCACCCTTGGCTGTATTCGGAATATCATGTACTTTTATATCAAGAAAGACCGAGTAGCCCTTCTCTTTTATCTGACGTACATAGTCAGGACCGGTCGCATAGTAAAGCTGCATGCCGATTTTGACATATACACCCGTTCCTTCCAATAGATCGATACATTGATTTGCCTCTACAGTATTCGAAAAGTCGAGGGCGACCATGATTCTCTTATTCATTCTGCTCATCGTCTCCACCCCGCTCCTGTCAATTCGCTAATGGTATGAACGCCGTATTGGTCAAGCTTCGCTTCCAATTCTTCAATAATAGAAGGACATATAAGCGGATCAACAAAATTGGCTGTTCCGACCGCTACCGCTGAAGCACCGGCCATGAAAAATTCGATTACATCATCCGCTGATTGAATGCCGCCCATACCGATAATCGGAATATTGACCTGCTGGCTTACCTCATAAATCATGCGAATGGCGACCGGTTTAATGGCCGGGCCGGATAGACCACCCGATCCATTAGCAAGCACCGGACGGCGCGTTTTCAAATCAATCCGCATACCAAGAAGCGTATTAATCATACTGAGTCCGTCTGCCCCTGCTGCCTCCACCGCTTTAGCAATGGCGACCACATCGGTTACATTCGGTGAAAGCTTCACAAACACCGGAACGGTCGCAACCTTCTTAATCTCTGCTGTAAGCTGTGCTGCAATCTCCGGGTCGGTACCGAATGTAATGCCGCCGCATTTCACGTTTGGGCAGGAAATATTAAGCTCAATGCCCGCTACATTTGAGGCCTGTCCCACTCTCTTCGCGACCTGTACATAGTCTTCCGTTACCGTGCCTGCTACATTGACGATGACAGGCAGTTCCGCGAACCGCTCGAGCCACGGAAGCTCGTGTGTCATTACATCCTCAAGTCCGGGATTTTGCAAACCAATCGCATTGAGCATACCTCCTGGTGTTTCTGCAACACGAGGCGTCGCATTCCCTTGTCGTTCTTCTACTGTGGTGGCCTTTACCGCAACTGCACCGAGTTGATTCAAGTCATAAAACTGCGCATATTCGCGTCCAAATCCGAAACAGCCGGATGCCGGCATGATTGGATTTTTCATCTGGATGCCCGCGATGTTGACCGCGAGACGATTTGTGATGGATGTTGTCATACGAGCTGCACCTCCCCGAATCGGAATACCGGCCCATCCGAACAAATCTTCCGGTATTTCTTTCCTTCACCTGGTTCTTGTACCGGGCAGACACAGGCAAGGCAGGCGCCAATCCCACAGCCCATCCGCTGCTCAAGCGAGATATAACCTTCTTTGCCGGCTTTCTGATATGTATCCTGCAGCGCACGAAGCATCGCCAACGGGCCGCAGGAATACAGCACATCCCACTCTGCTGCTGACAGACCGTATGCTTCGGTTAGCACATCAGTCACCAATCCCTTTACTCCCTGTGTTCCGTCCATTGTAACAACATGAACGTCACCAAGTTCGGCCAGCTCTTGCGTAAGAAATACTTGTGAAGCCGTGCCGAATCCGATCACAAATGTAACTCGTACCCCTCGTTTTTTCAATTCCTTGCCAAGATAATATAGTGGAGGGACACCGATACCGCCGCCAACAAGCAGCGCATGCTCGCCTTCTCTTCGCTCTTCTATAGGAAAACCTTCGCCAAGCGGTCCGAGAATATCAAGCGGCTGTCCCGGCACATACTCACTTAGTACACGTGTGCCATGTCCTTCTGCCCGATAGATCATCGTCAAGCGGTTATGAACACCATCCACATCGCAAATACTGATCGGACGACGCAGCAGCGGATCGATGCCTGTACCGCACTTGACATGGACGAACTGGCCGGGCTGCGTCATGCAGCCCACCAGTTCTCCTTCTACTTCTAAACGGAAAATCTTCTCAGCGATTTGTTCATTGGATATGACACGCAGCATGCCTTTATCCATGCACATACGCCTCCTTTGGCGCTTGGAACTGCGGCATTGACTCTGCTCCAAAGGAAATTGCCTCAAGCACGCCGAGTAATGCGCGAGCCGTATCCAGCGATGTTAAGCAGACAACACCATTCTCTGCCGATTCGCGTCGGATACGGAAGCCGTCCCTCTCCGGTGTTTTGCCCTTGGTCAGCGTATTCAGCACAAAGCTTGCTTCTCCCTTACGGATCAGATCAAGCATATTCGGAGAGGCTTCATTCACCTTGCGTACGCAGGTCACACTCATGCCTGCCTCCTGTAGATAGCGGGCCGTTCCCTCTGTCGCCAATAGTTTAAAGCCAAGCTGGTGGAATCCTTTAATGATGTCGATCGATTCTTCCTTATCTTTATCCGCTACGGTCACCAGAAGTGAGCCGTGCGTCGGGATGCTCATGCCGGATGCAATCAGACCTTTGAAGAGCGCTTTAGCTAAATTTTTGTCCCGGCCCATTACTTCGCCGGTTGATTTCATTTCCGGTCCGAGCGTCGTATCCACGCGGCGCAGCTTAGCGAAGGAGAATACCGGAACTTTTACCGATACATGATCTACCTCCGGATGGTATCCCGGTGTGTAGCCAAGCTCTGGAATGGTCTGGCCGAGAATAACTTTGGTTGCGATATTGGCCATCGGCAGACTCGTAATCTTGCTTAAAAACGGAACCGTACGGGAAGAGCGCGGATTTACTTCCAGCACGTATGGTTTATTTTTATGAATGACGAACTGAATGTTCAGCAAACCTTTTATATTCAGACCGCGTGCGATTTGTGTGGTCATGTCGATCAACTCATCCTTCAGCGCCTGTGAAATCGTCTGGGCCGGATATACGGCAATCGAGTCTCCGGAGTGAACCCCAGCCCGCTCAATATGCTCCATAATGCCTGGGATGAGAACGTTAGTACCGTCGCTAATACCGTCTACTTCCACTTCAGCTCCCATTAAGTACGTATCGACAAGCACCGGATGTTCCGGATTAATCTTCACCGCTTCACGCATGTAGGTCAAAAGCTCCTGCTCGTTGTATACGATCTCCATGGCGCGTCCACCCAGTACATATGATGGACGGACAAGCACCGGATAACCAAGTTCCTTTGCCGCTTCAATCGCCGCTTCCACCGATGTGACCGTCTTGCCCGGCGGCTGTGCGATATCGAGCGTGCGCAGCAGCTTTTCGAATTTTTCTCTATCTTCCGCCGCATCAATGTTGGCAAGATCTGTACCGAGTATTTTTACGCCGGCTTTCTCCAGATCAGCCGCCAGATTGATCGCCGTTTGCCCACCGAACTGAACGATTACACCTTCCGGCTTTTCTTTTTCGATGATATGAAGCACGTCTTCAATATAGAGCGGCTCAAAGTATAGGCGGTCCGATGTGCTGAAATCAGTTGATACCGTTTCCGGGTTGTTGTTGATAATGACCGCTTCGTATCCCATTTCCTTCAATGCCCATACCGCATGCACCGTGGAATAATCGAATTCGATACCCTGTCCAATGCGGATCGGTCCTGAGCCAAGCACAATGACGCGCGGCTTTCCTGTCTCTTCCCGCTCATCCTCATCTTCGTATGTTGAATAATAATATGGAGTCGCAGCTTCGAACTCAGCAGCGCATGTGTCAACCATCTTATACACTGGGATAAGGCCTGCTTCTCTTCGCTGCTCCTCAATGGCCGCTTGATCAATGCCTGTTACCTCTGCGATGCGGCGGTCTGTAAAGCCCATCCGTTTAGCACGGCGCAGCATATTCGCATCCAGCTTGCGGGAAGTGACTGCTTCTGCTAATCCCTGTTCAAAGCGGACAATATTTATGAACTTCGCTAAGAAGAAATAATCGATCTTGGTCAATGCATGAATGCGTTCCTCTGTCATGCCGCGGCGCAGCGCCTCCATCACCAGGAAGAGGCGTTCATCATCAGCTTTTACCAACCGACGCTCCAATTCCTCTTGGCTCAGTTCCTTTGCTTCCGGCAGATCGAGGCTGTGCAATCCAATTTCAAGCGAGCGAACCGCTTTATGCAGTGACTCCTCCAATGTACGGCCAATTGCCATCACTTCACCGGTTGCTTTCATCTGTGTACCCAGCTTGCGGTTAGCGGAGATGAACTTGTCAAATGGCCAGCGGGGAATCTTGGTTACGATATAATCAAGCGTCGGTTCAAAGCAGGCATATGTCTGCTGCGTTACCGGATTTTTCAGTTCATCGAGCGTGTAGCCCACGGCAATTTTTGCCGCCATTTTTGCAATCGGATAGCCTGTGGCCTTAGATGCCAGAGCAGATGAACGGCTAACGCGCGGATTTACCTCAATGATGTAGTATTGGAAGCTGTCCGGGTCGAGAGCAAGCTGAACGTTGCAGCCGCCCTGGATATCAAGCGCACGGATAATCTTAAGGGAAGCCGAGCGCAGCATCTGATACTCACGGTCAGACATTGTCTGGCTTGGAGCGACAACGATACTATCGCCCGTATGAATGCCGACCGGATCAATGTTCTCCATGTTGCAGACTACGATCGCATTGTCAGCCGCATCCCGCATCACTTCATACTCAATCTCTTTGTAGCCGGCAATACTCTTTTCGACAAGACATTGTGTAATTGGACTGTACTTTAAGCCGCTGGCGACAACCTCGCGCAGCTCCTCTTCGTTCGTGACGATACCACCGCCGGTTCCACCCAATGTGTAGGCTGGGCGAACGATAATCGGATAGCCGATCTGCTCGGCAAACGCCAGCGCCTCCTCGATCGTATGGATAATGTCGCTTGCCGGTACCGGCTCACCGATCTCATTCATCAGCGAGCGGAACAGCTCCCTGTCTTCCGCTTTTTTGATCGCTTCTAAATCCGTACCGAGCAGCACTACGTTTTCTTCTTTAAGAATCCCTGCTTCGTCAAGCTCAATGGCAAGATTCAGACCAGTTTGACCGCCAAGCGTTGCCAACAGACCGTCCGGCTTCTCCTGACGAATGATGCGGGCAACGAATTCCTTGGTTAGCGGTTCGATATAGACTTTATCCGCCATATTCGTATCCGTCATAATCGTAGCTGGGTTGCTGTTGACAAGGATGACTTCAAATCCTTCTTCTTTTAACGCCTGACATGCTTGCGTGCCTGCATAATCGAATTCTGCGGCTTGTCCAATGACGATCGGACCTGATCCAATCACTAGAATTTTCTTGATGTTATCGAGTCGTGGCATGCGCCTTTTCCCCCTTTACGAATGTAGCTACCTGATCTAAGAAGCGGTCGAATAAGTAATTCGAGTCATATGGTCCCGGTGCGGCTTCCGGATGATATTGTACAGAAAATGCTGGATGACTCTTATGGGCAAGACCTTCTACCGTACCGTCATTAAGGGCAATATGGCTAATCTCAAGCTCGGTATTCTTAACCGATTCAGTGTTAACCGTGTAACCGTGGTTCTGTGATGTAATATGAGTGCGTCCGGTAGCAAGCTCCTTTACCGGATGGTTTCCGCCTCGATGGCCGAATTTTAATTTTTCTGTATCCGCTCCACACGCCAGAGCAAACAATTGGTGACCTAAACAGATGCCGAACAGCGGATATTCACCCAAAATGTCCTGAATCATATGAATGGCCTCCGGTACGCTTTTCGGGTCCCCTGGTCCGTTGGAGAGCAGAATGCCATCCGGGCGAATGCGGCGAATTTCTTCCGCCGTGACATTGTATGGAGCGACGATGACATCGCAGCCGCGATTCGTTAGCTCGCGCAGTATGCCGTATTTTGCACCGAAGTCCACCAGAACAATACGCGGACCGCGTCCCGGCACCGGAAATAGATTCTTTGTAGAGACACGAGCAACCTGATCTTCCATCAGCGGTACGTTCAATTTCTCAAGCAAAGCTTGTACGGGTTCGTCAGATGTTGTAATCACGCCTTTAAGCGTACCGTGCTGCCGAATGATCCGAGTAAGCTTGCGCGTATCCACTTCGGCGATGCCTGGAATGCCGTACTCCTTCAGCATGCCGTCAATTGTCTGTTCGCTGCGCCAGTTGCTCGGCACTTCGCAGTGTTCACGGACGACAAAGCCATGGACGAACGGCCGCATGGATTCAAAATCATCACGGCTGATGCCGTAGTTGCCGATCATCGGATATGTCATGGTTACAATCTGGCCGCAGTAGGATGGATCAGACAGCACTTCCTGATAACCTGTAATCCCTGTATTAAAAACGACTTCGCCCAGTGATTCTTGTTCGGCTCCGAACGAAGTTCCGATAAATACCGTTCCGTCTTCGAGGATCAGTCTCGCTTGTTTTGTCATTATTGTTTCGCTCCTTCGCTGTTCATCTCTTCACTCTGCCATACGATGCGGCCTTCTAGCATAGTCAGTACCGGCCAGCCTTTTAACTTCCAGCCAGTAAACGGCGTATTGCGTCCCTTGCTTGCAAATGCGGTCGGGTCTACCTCTTTTTCTGTTTCGATGTCGATGACCGCGATATCAGCCGCCGCTCCTTCAGCAAGCGTTCCCCACGGCAGGTGGAAAACCTCCGCCGGCGTTTTCGTCATCCGGTCAACGATCTCCTGTAGTGTGAAGATGCCCGGCAGCACCAGCTTTGTATACAAAAGCGGGAAAGCTGTCTCAAGTCCAACGATACCGAATGGTGCAAGCTCCATGCTGCGCTGCTTTTCTTCCTCTGTATGTGGAGCATGATCCGTTACAATCATATCGATTGTGCCGTCTTTTAATCCTTCGATTAATGCATCACGGTCGCGGCGGGATCTAAGTGGCGGATTCATTTTATAATTAGCATCCAATCCCGGAATGTCTTCATCACACAACAGCAGATGGTGTGGACACACCTCTGCGGTTACACACGCCCCGCGCTGCTTTGCTTCTCGAACCAGGCGTACCGATTCAACTGTGCTGATGTGGCATACATGATAGTGTGCTCCGGTGGCTTCCGCGAGCAGAATATCCCGACCTACATGGATCGATTCAGCTTCCGATGGAATGCCTTTAAGCCCGTGCTTCTCACTAAACACACCTTCATGTACGCAGCCGCCTTCCGCCAGGCTGTCATCTTCACAATGCGCGATAACAGGCAGACCGAGGTCAGTGGCCATCTTCATGGCGTCTTTCATCATCTGGCTTGTCTGAATGCCTACTCCATCATCCGATACTGCCATTACACCGGCCTCTTTGAGCGCGGCCATATCGGTTAATTCACGGCCGAGTTCGCGCACCGTAATTGCTCCGATCGGCAGTACTCGTGCACTTCCTTCTTCTTCTGCCTTGCGCAGAATGTGCTGTACCGTATCAGGCGTATCAATCACCGGACGCGTATTCGGCATGCAGGCTACCGTGGTAAAACCGCCGCGCGCAGCAGAGGCCGTGCCAGTTGCAATGGTTTCTTTTGCTTCGAATCCAGGCTCGCGAAGATGCACATGCATATCGATGAATCCAGGTGTGATCAGCTTCCCTGTCACATCCACCACCTTATGACCTTCCGAATTCAGGCCTTCAGCGATAGCTTGAATCACATTTTCTTCAATCAGGATATCCCTTTTGACCAACTCTCCATCTACCAGTATGTTTCCGTTCCGCAAAATTGTTCCCATTGTTTCTCCTCCTATGTAAATGATATCTTGGTTTACTTTGCATCAAAAAAGGCTTCTTACCATTCGTAAGTCCGGTAAGAAGCCTTCTATATATGCTCAGAAAACAAGGAGCCTCTCTTGCAAGCTCGTCTGGACATCTATCCGGACGAAGGCTACCTTTTCTCCTCTATCACATACATCGCGGCACCCTTACCAGACTCACAGGACTGTTTTAAAGGATGATTATGATGCTTGTTCATGCAGTTGTTCAGTTTTTTTTACCTGTCCGAAAGCGACATCCTTATTTGGCAGCAGCGCATGCAGCAGGATACCTAAGAAGGTGGCCATCGCAATGTTGTCGATGGTTAGATTGGCGATGAAGTTGCTGAATGTTACCTCGTGGAAGTCCAATTTGAATCCTCCGATCCCAGTTACCAGCACAATGGCTGCAACCACCATATTTCGCTTATGAGAAAAGTCGATATTGTGCTCCACATACATCCGCATTCCCTGAACAGCGATGATACCGAACAGCACGATCGTGACGCCGCCTAGCACCGGCTTTGGAATCGTCATTAGAAACGCGCCGATTTTACCGACAAAGGCGAACAGGATGGCGAAGCAGGCTGCACCTGCAATGACCATACGGCTGTAGACTTTTGTCATCGCGAGCACGCCCATGTTCTCACCGTAGGTTGTGCTTGGCGGTCCACCCAGGAATGAAGCGAAGAGTACCGCCACACCGTCTCCCGCTATGGAGCGGTGCAGACCTGGATCACGCATCAGGTCGCGATTCATAATATTGGATGTAACCAGCAGGTGACCGATATGCTCAGCCAGCGTAACAAATGCGACCGGAGCGATAATTAACGCGGCCATCCATGCAGCCGGAGATGTGAAAGCCTCTAGTACTTGTCCTGTTATAAAGTGCTCATTTATCCACATGCTTGGGGTAATGAACCACGGTGCTTTTGCTATGCTTGCAAAGTCAATCCATTCCGGATGGCGAATGTACGTATAGATGTATCCAACAATCATACCTGTCAATACCGGAAGTACGGACAGGAAGCCGCGGAAGAACATGTTGGCAATCACTGTCATTGCCAGCGTGACGAATGCCACTTCTACCGCACCGAGCGAGTAGGCTGGCTTGGCCGCATCACTCAGCGGATCATTGAGCGCCCAGCCGACAGCGACACCTGACAGGCTCAGTCCGATGACAACAATGATGGAGGCGATAACGACAGGCGGGAGCAGGCGGTTCAACCAGTTAACCCCGGCCACTTTAACAATCAGCGCTACCAATAGGTACACCAGGCCGGATATGAAGCAGCCGAGCATGGCAGCTCCGACACCGTGGCTTGCGCTTACCGTAATGATCGGACCAATGAAGGCAAAGGAAGATCCGAGATAGTTCGGCAGCTTGCCTTTTGTAATCAGCAGGAACAAGAGTGTTCCGATCCCGCTTGTCAGCAAGGCTACCGATACATCAAGCCCCGTCAAAAGCGGTACCAGCACTGTAGCTCCAAACATGGCAAACAAGTGCTGCAGACTCAGCGGAATCAGCTTTTGAATGGCTGGCGTCTCCTGTACATCAATATAATCTTTCTTCATCATGATTGTTTCTCCTTCCTTTTCAGCCTCGCAGAACTGAGTTAAAGGTTATTTTGTATGCTTTATTATTTGTTTTTCTCAAGAATTCTTACACATTCACGATGATCAACTTCTAGAAGTTCCACTACAATCATCTCTTCCTTAGAGGTCGGTACGTTCTTGCCGACATAATCGGGCCGAATCGGTAGCTCGCGATGGCCACGGTCAATCAGTACTCCCAGTTGAATCATCTGCGGACGACCAATGTCCATCAGCGCATCCAGCGCGGCGCGAACCGTCCGCCCCGTAAACAGCACATCATCGATGAGGATGACTTTTTTGTTCGTGATCTCCTGTCCAATCTCGCCATTCTGAACCGTAGGCTGCTCCTGCTTTGGCGTTAAGTCATCACGATATAATGTAATGTCAAGCTCCCCTACCGGAATCTCTTGTCCTTCAATCTGTTGAATGCGTTCCGCCAGACGTTGGGCAAGATAAATGCCGCGTGTGCGAATCCCAACCAGAATGCAGTTCTCCACACCTTTATTGCGCTCAATAATCTCATGAGCAATGCGGGTTAAGGCCCGCCGCATGGCAGCTTCGTCTAGTAACACGTTTTTTTCTTTCCACTCGCTCATTGTCGTCACGCTTTCCTCCCTCGTATTTATTCTTTGTCTGTAAACAAAAGAGACAGGCATAAAAAAAGCTTTCTGCAAGGCGCAGAAAGCTTCTCAGGTTCAGCAAAGCATAGAGATCAGCAGTGATCCCATAACATATACCGAACGCGTCCGATTCCTTGCCAGCCTCACAGGACTGAATTAAAGGTTACTTTGTAATTAAATGAAGTATCGCATGAAAGATGGACGCTGTCAATATTTTTATACTAAATTTTGCTCTGTTTTTTTTATTCGAGACGAAGCTGAGTTAGAATCGCTTCCATATCGGCCGGGAGCGGCGCATGAAACTCCAGCATCTCTCCTGTTTTGGGGTGAATAAAACCAAGCGTCTTGGCGTGCAGCGCCTGCCCCTCAATCTCAAATGAACTCTTCGGTCCGTATTTCGGATCCCCTACCAGCGGATGATCAATGTATTTCATATGCACACGGATCTGATGAGTCCGTCCCGTCTCCAACTTTAGCTCCACCAACGTATAATTTTTGAAGCGCTCAAGCACAACAAAGTGCGATACAGCAGGCTTGCTGTGCTCAAATACGACAGCCATCTGCTGCCGATTCTTCGGATCACGTCCGATGGGGGCATCAATGGTTCCTTTCTCATGCGGAATCACTCCATGCACCAGAGCTACATAGCGGCGATTCACCGTATGATCCTTAAGCTGATTAGCTAATGATTCATGTGCTTTGTCATTCTTGGCAACCATCAACAGCCCGGATGTGTCCTTATCGATCCGATGGACAATGCCGGGGCGCAGCAGGCCGTTAATCCCTGAAAGATCATGACAATGGTACAGCAGACCATTGACAAGCGTACCCGAATAATGACCCGGAGCAGGATGAACAACCAATCCACGCGGCTTATTCACGACAATGACATCGCTATCTTCATATACGACATCAAGCGGAATATTCTCCGGTGTGATATCCACTTCACGCGCCGGAGGTACCGTCAGCGCTACTTCGTCATCTTCTTGCAGGCGTTGATTTCCTTTGACCACCCTGCCGTTCACGGTAAGCAATCCGTCTTTGATCCAACCCTGCAGTTGGCTGCGCGACCAATCTTCCTGCACGCCAGCAAGAAACTTATCCACGCGCGCTCCCGCATCTTCAGGCTCCACAGTCCAATCATGTCGCTCATAGCGTTCTTCGTTATTCATCGTTTCGATCCCGTCCGTTCATCAGTAAGTCTCTTACGCCGTCAATTACAAATAGACCGACACCAATTACAATCGCCGAATCCGCTATATTAAAAATAGGAAAGTGGATCAGTGTGAAATCAAAGAAGTCGACCACTTCTCCTGTTAATACCCGATCGTAGAAATTCCCGACCGCGCCACCTAAAATAAGTGCCAATGCCCAGGAAACGAGCTTGCTCTCCTTATAGGTCTTTCTTAAATACCATATAATCCCGACGATTACTACCAAAGTGATTACAATAAAAAAAGCACGCTGATTCTGTAAAATCCCGAACGCCGCTCCCCTGTTTCGATGAGACGTAAGATGAAAAACACCCTCCCACAAGGGAATGGACTGGCCGAGCTCCATCTTGGAGACGACCAGCCATTTTGATACGCGATCGGCCAGAAAAACAAACAGCGCAATCACATAATAATAAATCAACAATCTTCCTCCTGCCTCTGCGCGCTGTTACGCGTTTACTTCCTCTTTAACGACGGTTGCACAACGCGTGCACAGCGTCGGATGCGCTGCGTCCTGTCCTACGTCCGGAGTAATGATCCAGCAGCGTTCACACTTTTCACCCTCTGCCGGAGTTACAACAACAGCAAGGCCTTCTAGTTGCACAGCTTTATCCGGCACTGGAGTTGAAACCGGGTGCAGCTCAACATGGGATACGATTAATAACTCCTTTAGCTGATCCTTCACTTCTTTTAGCGATGCTTCTACCGCTTCGCTCGGATAGATAGCAACCGATGCTGCCAGCGATTGACCAATTACCTTATCACGACGCGCTTCTTCTAGAGCTTTAAGGATTTCATCACGGATTTCAACAAGACGATCCCACTTCACCTCAAGCGCCTTGTCCATTTGCTTCGCGTCTGCATCCGGCATATCCGTAAGCTGCGCGCTCTCCACGCTTACGCCCGGAACGTATTTCCATACCTCGTCTGCCGTATGTGGAATGATTGGCGCCACAAGACGAACCAAATCAAGCAGAATAGTATACATAACGGTCTGTGCTGAACGGCGGCGCAGCGATTTTTCTGCATCCGCATAGAGACGATCTTTTGAAATATCAAGGTAGAATGAGCTCAGCTCAATAGAGCAGAAATTATGGATCGTATTATATACGGTATGGAATTGGTATTCTTCATATGCTTTGCGTACTTTTTCGATTACATTCTGATTTTTTGTCATCATGTAGCGATCAAGTTCTTCTAGCTGGTCATATGGCAGCATGTCAGACGCCGGATCAAATCCTTCAAGATTCCCCAGAAGGAAGCGGAACGTATTGCGGATTTTGCGGTACGCTTCTGCAATTTGCTTCAGGATGGCATCGGAAATACGCACATCCGATTGGTAATCAACCGAAGCGACCCACAGGCGCAGAATATCAGCGCCGAGCTGGTCCATAATTTTTTTCGGCACAATAACGTTACCAAGCGATTTGGACATCTTGCGCCCTTCTCCGTCAAGCGTAAAGCCATGGCTGAGCACGGCTTTATACGGTGCCTGACCGTATACGGCTACCGCAGTCGAAAGCGAAGAGTTGAACCAGCCGCGATATTGATCGGACCCTTCAAGATACAAATCGGCCGGCCACGCCAGATCTTCACGTTCACGAAGGACGGCTTCATGGCTTGAACCAGAGTCGAACCATACGTCCATAATATCGGTTTCTTTACGGAAATGCTTCCCATCGCAACGCGGGCAAGACACACCTTCCGGCACCAACTCATCCGCATCCTTTGCAAACCAGACAGAAGAGCCTTCTTGACGGAACAGCTCAGAGATATGATTAATTGTCTCATCATTGATGAGCGGTTCATTGCATTCTAAGCAATAGAAAATCGGAATTGGCACACCCCATACACGCTGACGGGAAATACACCAGTCTCCACGGTCTGCAATCATGTTATGCAGACGCTGTTCGCCCCAATGCGGCGTCCATTTCACATCTTTGATCGCTTTGAGCATATCTTCACGGAAACCGTCAATGGATGCAAACCATTGCTCTGTCGCACGGAAGATAATCGGCTGTTTGGAGCGCCAATCGTGTGGGTAGGAGTGGGTAATGAAATTCATATGCAGCAAAGCGCCCACTTCTTTTAGTTTTTCTGTGACCATTTTGTTGGCATCTTCATAGAACACACCTTCAAAACCAGGCGCTTCCTTCGTCATGACACCTTTGCCATCTACAGGACACAGAACGTCAAGGCCATACTTCTGTCCAAGGTAGAAGTCATCTTCCCCATGGCCTGGTGCAGTATGAACGCAGCCTGTACCGGCATCGAGCGTTACATGTTCGCCAGGCAGCAGCGGCGAGGTGCGGTCATAGAACGGATGACGACATACGACACCTTCAAGTTCCGCACCCTTGTACGTAGCGACGACCTCGTAATTCTCCCATCCGATCGTCTGCGCCACATTCTCAAGCAGCCCAGACGCCACAAGAAAGCGCTCATCTCCAACTTTAACAAGAGAATATTCAAATTCTGGTTGGATGGCGATCGCCAGGTTTGCTGGAATCGTCCACGGCGTTGTTGTCCAGATTACAACTTTATCGCCTTCTGCAAGCGTGCCGTTGCTCTCTACAACAGGAAATCCTACATAGATGGAGGCAGAACGCTTATCCTTGTATTCGATCTCCGCTTCGGCAAGCGCCGTTTCGGAAGATGGAGACCAGTATACAGCCTTCAGACCTTTATAGATGTACCCTTTTTTAGCCATTTCACCAAAAATCTTGATCTGGCGTGCTTCGTATTCCGGCTTTAATGTAATATAAGGATGATCCCAATCGCCGCGCACTCCTAGTCGCTTAAATTGTTCCCTTTGCTTATCAACATATTTGTATGCATATTCGGCACAACGCTCACGAAATTCGACAATACCTACTTTGTGGCGATCGATTTTTTCATTTTTGATAATAGCATGCTCGATCGGCAGGCCATGCGTATCCCAACCCGGTACATACGGCGCATCGAAACCGGACATTGATTTGGAGCGCACAATGAAATCCTTCAATACTTTATTTAGCGCATGACCGATATGAATATCGCCGTTTGCATACGGGGGGCCATCATGCAGAATGAACGTTGGACGCCCTTTTGTCCGGGCTTGTACCTTCTCATAAATATTATTTTCTTCCCACCAGGCCTGCATATCAGGCTCACGATTCGGCAAATTTCCGCGCATCGGGAAATCCGTTTTCGGCAACTTCAACGTTTTACTGTAATCCATCCTTGTTTCATCTCCCACACAGTATGAAGTATATTAATCACAAAATAGCCTCCCCAACCCATCTAAACGGGACGAGAAGGCTACTGCATATCCCTTTTGAAGAAATCTGGTTATCTTACAAAGTATAGACTAGCCCTTGTCCTAACGTCAACCAACGCAGGGGGCACAGCGTTATTCCGTCATATTTTTGGCGAGGTCTTCTTCGATCTTCTCGAAATTCTCCCAATCTCCGTTATCAAGCATTTCGAGTTGGGCCTCAAGAATAGAGCGGAAACGCATGCGGTATACAGAAGCTCGGCGCTTCAATTCATCAATCTCTGACACAAGCTTGCGCGATTTTGCTAGTGCTTCATTAATAAGCCGGTCTGCATTCTTCTCTGCTTCTTTAATAATAAGCTGTGCTTCTTTGCGCGCATTGGCTTTCAGTTCATCCGCAGTCTCTTGTGCCATGATCAGCGATTTTTTAAGCGTCTCTTCAATATTAGCAAATTGGGAGAGCTTCTCGTTTAATGTCGCAACGCGCTCCTCGAGCTGACGCTTTTCTTTTAGCATAATATCAAACTCTTTAATAATCTGATCGAGGAATTCATTTACTTGGTCCTCATCATATCCGCGGAATACGCGACTGAACTCTTTATTATGGATATCCAATGGTGTTAACGACACACCGGCCCACCTCCCATAAATCTTACAAACCACGCGACTCTTGCCATCAGTCAAATACAGCTACTTCCATTTTCGTTCGCCCTTTTTTCGTTTCGCCGCCAATCTCCGTTACTTTAAACCTGCCAAACCCTTTGAATGAAACAACATCCCCTTCTTCAAGCAGAAACGATGGATCATTCACCTCACGCCAATTGACCTTAGCCCGACCGTTTTGAATCGGTGCCATTACTTTTGCGCGGGAAAGGCGGTAGACATCCCCTATTACAGCATCAAGCCGGGGCGATTGAACAGTAAACGAAAGCGGGCGAAAAGATTGCTCAGGTACAACAATGTCAGCAAGCGGCTTTGCTTCGACAATCACATGAACCCTGTGCACTTGAGTCATATGTAAACGTATATACTCACCAATTTCTTCTGCAACGATCAGTTGTGCGCCTTCCTTATGGACAAGTATATCTCCAAACTTCTCTCGCTTTATACCCAATCCAAGCAAAGAACCTAAATAATCGCGGTGTTCAAGCGTAAGGAACGTATTGCTTCCCGTAACTTCAAGGAGACTGATGCCGAATTCGCCCTTTGCAGGCTCCATATATTCTGGATACAATATGCCGCGCATCCGCTCAGCCCCCTCATATCCCCCATCCAAAGCAAAATACACGCCCGCTTCTCTCCTAGCAAGGGTGCGAATAATAAATGCTTGACGAGGGTCAAGAAAGTCCGTACGAATTACCTCATATCGCTCTCGAACCCGGCCTGTCCACTCCAGCACCCGTTCGACGAACGGGTGCTCATCACGCCGAAAGTGCTGATACAAGCTCATTCTCTACACCAACGAAGACAAAATGCTGAAAAGTCCAATCCGTGCAAAATGCAGTGCAAACAGCGCAACAATCGGTGAAATATCAATCATGCCAAGCGGTGGAATAAAGCGGCGGAAAATCTGTAGATATGGCTCTACCAGCCTACCCAGCATCTCTCCGAATGAAGTTTCCCGCACCTGCGGCACCCATGACATCAAAATATAGATGATAATCATGTAATAGTAGATATTAAACGCAAATCCAATAATATTAAAAAGCTCTGCCATTTCCTCACCTCAACTACTTTACCCTCTATTATCGTACAGCATTTCCGTAATATTACCTTGCATTTCCATATTCTCAGGCAGGCATAAAAATGCATTATGACCGACCCGTTGAATCGTTCCGCTAATAGCGTACACCGTACCGCCTAAAAAGTCGATAATCCGCTTTGCCTGTTCGGTCGGGACACGCTGCAAATTAATGACCACGGCGCGTCTTGCACAGAGATGGTCTGCGATGTCCTGAACTTCTTCGTATGATTTGGGCTCCACTAGAACAACCCGGGGCGATTGGTCTTTGACGGCATGCAGACTGACGACGTTATTGCCCTGACGGTTTTTACGCGGCTTTGCATACTCTTCTTCCTCCTCATATTCCGCCCGGTCGTCGATAATTTCCTCCTCGTATACTACCGCCTCTCCACTGAGCCCGAGAAACTCCTTGATTTTGTTCACGACGCCCATACTCATCGCTCTCCTTACCTAAATAATTTCAATTTCTTTCGTCACCGACCAGCGTTGATCCCAAACGAATGAACGTAGCTCCTTCTTCGACAGCGATATGGTAATCGTTTGACATTCCCATACTCAAATGTTTAAGTGGAAGGTCCGGATACTGGCTGCGCATGCGATCACGCAGTTCTCGCAGTCCGCGGAATACGCTTCGGGTTTCTTCTGGATCTTCTACATAGGGAGCCATTGTCATAAAACCGCACACATCTATATGCGGCATATCACAGACAGCGGCAAGAAAATCCGATACTGCCTCAGGCGCAAGGCCATGCTTTGTCTCTTCACCAGAGATATTAACCTGCACCATACAATGCGTAGTAATTCCGTTTTGTTCGCCACGCTTATTCAGCTCTTTTGCCAGAGACAGGCGATCCAACGAATGTACATACGTAAATCGACCAATCATCTCACGAACCTTATTAGTTTGTAGATGACCGATAAAATGCCAGGTAGCCACTTCGGCCCCTATAGCTTCCCACTTCGGCAGTGCATCCTGTGTGCGACTCTCTCCAATATGCCTAATACCTGCAGTGAGCGCGGCACGCGTCGTTTCAAGAGACACATATTTGGTTACTGCTACGATGTGTACGTCAGCTGCTGAGCGTCCCGCACGTTCACAGCTGGCTTGAATGGTTGCTTGTATTTGCTGCAAATTCTCTTCAATATATGCCAACGTCTTTCTTTACCCCTCTTTCAATGCAATAAAGGCTGTCATCCGGCCTGTTTTTCCATTTTCTTTTCGATGGGAGTAGAACAGATCAGTCCGACAACTTGTACATAAATGACTCACTTCGATATGCTCAGGCAAAATTCCTGCTAATTCAAGCAAAATTCGATTGGTTTCTTGCAAATTCAACATATATTTACCGGCTTCATCAGCGGGGGTAAGTACACGGGCTGCCTGCTCCTGAACGGCTTCACGAACTCTATCTGCTACCACATCATTCACTTCATAGCAGCACGCGCCAATCGAAGGCCCGATCGCGACATGAATATCCTCAGGTGCAACATCCCATCTCTCTTTCATCCTATCCACCATGCGCGGTCCGATATACGCAACCGTTCCACGCCATCCCGCATGAGCGACGCCTACCACGCTCTGCTTTGGTGCATAGAAGAGGAGCGGTACACAATCGGCATAAAACGAGGCAAGAAACACGTTCGCCTTATCTGTAAGCAGACCATCCGTTTGCGCAATGGCTTCCTCATGCACCGCACGTCCCGCACCAATCTTGCTATCGTCAACGATGCAAATCCCATTGCCGTGTACTTGATCCGCACATGTAAACGAAGTATAAGAAAAACCGTTTGCCTCTGCCAGCTTTCGTCTATTCTCAATGACATGATCTGCATAATCTCCTACGTGCAGACCACAGTTAAAGCTATCAAACACATCCCGGCTCACGCCGCCCTTTCGTGTAGAAAACCCGGCGGCAAGATTCGGCCATCTACGCTCCCAATCGGCAAGGCGCAGCATACATTCCTGCTCCTGCATAACAAATGGCTCCATTCATCTCCCTCCTCATAAGAATCTTACCATTCTCTTTCTTATAAGAAAAGAAAGGAATGCTAAGATTACTGGCGATATCCACCCTCGCTCATCTCTGTTTTGACAAGCGGCACAACATCCTCAAGCCGTACTAGAATGACATCCTTACCAATCTTTACAATGTTGCGCCATGGAATTGTGATCTCTTCACCACCTCCAAACAGCCCGAAGAACTTTCCGTTTCCTTTTCCCGGAACAACAATGGCTTCCACCTGCCCTGCCTGCAGATTAATTTCTAAATCTGTCACTTGGCCTAGGTTCTTCCCATCCATTATATTTACCACATCTTTTTCCTGAAATTCAGAGATCTTAACCATACCCTGTTCACCTCACATGTATTCCGCTCTTAATAGTATATGTTTTAATTTTGGGAAATGTCCTAAAAGTACTTCTTCTATCTCAAACACTTGTCAGATAGCATCACCGCATGTATACTTATTCACGTAAGTTTATGAATAAACAAATCGAATTGTACATACAGGGGGCTATACACATCATGAAAAAGATAGTTTCATTGCTGCTCGTCGCTTGCCTATTCGCTTTTGCGCTCGTAGGATGCGGAGCAAAAGACGAGAGTGCAGCTGGAGCAAAAGACAAGATTGTAATTGGGACCGACGCATCATTTCCACCATTCGAGTCCATGTCACCAACGGGCGATCCGGTTGGCTTCGATGTTGACTTAATTAAAGCCATCGGTGAGTCGCAAAATATAGAGGTAGAAGTGAAGCATACCGGATGGGACCCCATGATGGCAGGTCTTGCAGACGGCACTGTTGATGCGGCAATTGCAGGTATCACAATGACCGATGACAGAAAAAAAGTTATGGAATTTACCGCACCATACTTCACAGCCAAACAAGTTATTTTAATGAAGAAAGATGCGCCTGCTGTAAGCACCGTTGCTGATCTTAAAGGCAAGAAAATCGGTGTACAATCTGGCACAACCGGCCAGTTCCTCGTAGAAGAAAAGCTGGGTAAAGGATATGGTGGTCTTAAAGGTTATGAAGAAGTTGCCGGAGCCATTGAAGATATGAAAAACGGTCGTGTGGACGCAGTCGTAGCCGACAATGCAGTTGTGAAGAAGTTTACTGAGCAATTAAAATTGGATAACGTAAATATTATCGAAGATAAAGCTGCCGAGCAGGAGCAGTACGGCATCGCTGTTAATAAAGGCAACAAAGAGCTGCTTGATAAGCTCAATAAAGGCTTAACCGCTGTAAAAGAGAGCGGAAAATATGACGAAATCTATAACAAGTATTTCGCAAAATAATTCTCGTAAAAAAAGAGGCTCCAAAATTTTTTGGGCCTCTTTTTTATCATTATTTTATTGTACGTGCTTATGCATCTGAGAAATGGCTGCTTTCTCAAGCCGAGATACCTGGGCCTGGGAGATGCCGATTTCGTCCGCTACTTCCATCTGCGTCTTGCCTTCAAAGAATCGCATAGACAAAATTAATTTTTCTCTATCCGTTAATCTGTGCATCGCTTCTTTAAGCGCGATCTCTTCCGTCCACTGGCTATCTCGGTTTCGCTCATCACTGATCTGATCCATTACAAAAATAGGGTCGCCCCCATCCTGATAAATCGGCTCAAATAACGAAACCGGATCTTGAATGGCATCAAGAGCAAATACAACATCTTCTTTTGGTACGTTTAGTTCTTCTGAAATCTCTACTATGGTCGGTTCGCGTGAGTTCTTATTCGTCAGCGTGTCTCGTACTTGCAGTGCCTTATATGCAATGTCGCGCAGCGAACGAGAGACACGAATGGGATTGTTATCCCTTAGATACCTGCGGATTTCTCCGATAATCATTGGAACAGCATATGTGGAAAACTTAACATTCTGGCTCAAGTCAAAATTGTCAATTGCTTTCATTAAACCAATACATCCTACTTGAAACAAGTCATCCACATATTCCCCACGGTTGTTAAAGCGCTGGATCACACTTAGCACCAGGCGTAAATTTCCGTTTACTAATTGCTCTCTTGCTGCGTATTCCCCGCTTTGCAGCCGGACAAACAATTCCCGCATCTGCACATTGGTCAGCACGGGTAGTTTGGAAGTATCTACTCCGCAGATTTCTACCTTGTTGCGTGTCACGTATTTTTCCCTCCTGAAGGAGCCAGCGTTACTGATAAGTATCTCCGTGAAGGGAAAAATTATGCAGCACTTCCATGAGACATTCGCTTTTGAATCGTCACGCAATTCTAGCGATTTACAGCATTTTATTGAACTCTTTTTGCAGACGCTTAATAATGCGCTTCTCTAAGCGAGAAATATAGGATTGTGAAATGCCGAGCGTATCGGCTACATCCTTTTGTGTCTTCTCCTCCTCTCCATTTAAGCCAAACCGCATTTCCATGATGACGCGCTCCCGTTCGGAGAGCTTATCGAGCGCTTTATATAAGAGCTTTTTGTCAACCTGCTCTTCAAGATCGCGGTAAATAATATCATTCTCTGTTCCCAGCACATCCGAGAGCAGCAGCTCATTGCCATCCCAATCGATATTGAGCGGTTCATCAAACGATACCTCTGATTTAACCTTGCTGTTTCGACGTAAAAACATCAAAATTTCATTTTCGATACAGCGCGAGGCATATGTGGCAAGCTTAATCTTCTTCTCCGGATCAAACGTATTGACGGCTTTGATCAGTCCGATTGTTCCAATGCTCACCAAATCTTCAATGTTAATTCCCGTATTCTCAAATTTGCGGGCAATATAGACAACAAGGCGAAGATTGCGCTCAATAAGCACGGAGCGAATAGCCGGATCGTTCGTATGAAGGCGGCTCAATAAATACTCTTCTTCCTCGCGATTTAGTGGAGACGGGAGCGCTTCACTACCGCCGATATAATGCACTTCCTCCGCCTTGGCTCCCATACGAATCAGGATGCGGTACCACCATAACTGGGCAATCAAGCGTAGCTTTGCAATCATTCATATCTCTCCCTTCCTGTTTTTATGAAGCAAGTCCGTGTTTTTCTTCCATCGCTTTCGGATGTACAACCGCCTGATAGCTACCATCAGCCGAAAGCTCTGCGGCACGCAATCCGATCAACATTCGTTTCGGGGAATACGTGTGCTCTTCTGTATAAATCCGTACTTTATCCGGACGAATGGCAACAAGAAGCCCGGCCTGAGTCGATACCGTCCGATAAGGGATAAAACGCATTCTCTCAAGCCATTGATGCTCACACTCCGGAAAGTCAAATGCAGAGACACCGTTCACCATGCCTTCTTTTACTTCGTTGAGCAACACTGCGGGAAGTATTCCTTCCCATACGCTAATTTCCATAATCGTAACGGGAATCCGTGTGATCGGATCAGATAGTTGATTGCCCGTATCTATAAACCCTCGACAAGCAACCGTCTGACCAAAAATATCGACTTCTAATCGAACGTACTGCACATCTACCTGACGATTGGCTCTAAGGCTGTAGTAGCCTTGCCTCGTACACCACCAAATCAGCGGAAAAGCAATAAGCAAAAACAAAAGAGTCGGACTCGCAGCCGACGCTCCTGTGTGGGTAACCACGATGCCATTAACAACTTCACTTCTATCCCCAAGCAGCGTATGGGCAGCAAGTAAGCCTCCCCCAATAAAAAAAGACACGGCATAAAAGACCCCCAGGAGCCGAATAAGATTCCATATTCTTGTCCAGGGAAACGCAAGTACAATCATAAAACAAGAGAATAATAGCTTCGCCAATAAAGTAAACGCGAAAGATAAGGACGGAAAAAATAGAAAAACAGTATATGTAGCCCCAACTGCTGAAGCAAGGATGAGCCTTCGTTTCCGTAACGGCTGTCGGCATATGTGTCCTGTTAAGAACAACAGCATATAATCAATGACGGCATTTATGAGAAACACAACATCGGCATACATCGTCACATCCGCTCTCGATCTCCTTTCTCTATTTTTCCGTGCTCTTATTATCACATAGAAAAAGATGGGAGTGTCCTTAAATCGTATGAAAAATTAAGACAAAATATGAGAGGAAATTTAGACAGGATATGACAGTAGGAAGGCAATGAAAATAAGCAGGGATTTGAAAAGCGCTTGCTTATCACGAACGTAAGTTCTATAATTAATAGTGAGCGTTTTGCATAAAAAAAGCCCTGAGCAATTAGCTCAGGACCTTTATCATTCATTATTTTTTACGTCTGCGGTTACGTAGGAATGTCGGAATATCTAGGCTGTCAAGTCCATTATTTGTAGAGGCTGGACGTGGTTCTGGACGGGATGTCGGAAGTTGTGGCTCGTCCATCTCCCGCTCTGCATCTACTTGAGCACGACGTATCGGTCGAACATTCGGAGAGCCTGCTTGTTTCTCACGTCCCGCATCCATCTGTGGACGACGCGCCGCTTGTTGTTGTGATTCCTCGAATCCTGTCGCGATTACTGTAACGACAATTTCATCCTTTAGATTCTCATTAATGACAGCACCGAAAATCATATTTACTTCCTCATCTGAGGCAGAAGCCACGATGTCAGCGGCTTCGTTTACTTCATAGAGACTTAGGTTCGTGCCGCCTGTAATATTCATCAGTACACCGCGTGCACCATCAATAGACGTCTCAAGCAATGGAGAGCAGATTGCTTTTTTGGCTGCTTCTGCTGCCCGGCTTTCACCTGTAGCAATCCCAATTCCCATCAATGCCGAGCCTCGCTCCGTCATGATTGTCTTCACGTCAGCAAAATCCAAGTTGATAAGGCCAGGTACCGCAATGAGGTCAGAGATACCTTGCACACCTTGGCGAAGCACATTATCTGCTTCACGGAACGCTTCAAGCATTGGAGTATTCTTATCAACGATTTCTAATAGTCGATCGTTTGGAATAACGATGAGCGTATCAACTTTCTCCTTTAAAGCGCAGATTCCTTGCTCAGCCTGCAGTTGACGCTTACGTCCTTCAAATGTGAATGGGCGGGTTACTACGCCGACTGTTAACGCTCCGATTTCCTTTGCAATTTCCGCAATAACAGGGGCTGCACCAGTTCCCGTTCCACCACCCATACCGGCAGTAACAAAAACAAGATCAGCACCGCGAAGAGCCTGCTCAATATGTTCACGGCTCTCTTCCGCTGCCTTCTTACCTACGTCAGGATTTGCACCTGCACCTAATCCGCGTGTCAGCTTCGCACCAATCTGCAGCTTATGCTGTGCTTTTGACAAATTCAGCGCTTGATAGTCCGTGTTGACAGCGATAAATTCTACACCTTGAATCCCGCCCTCAATCATGCGGTTTACAGCGTTACTTCCGCCGCCACCTACACCGATCACCTTTATCTGCGCTAATGTATCCATTTCCAAGTCGAATTCCAACATGTATTTAAGTCCCCCTCACTTATCATGCAAACAGTCTAAATAAATTCGCTAAACCATTCTTTGACCTTTTTGATGACGCCGCCCTGCTCCTTTGGCGCTTTAGCTGCCTTTGGTGCAGAGTTATTCGGTTTTCGGTTACTCTTTGGTTGAGGTTGTTTTGCTTCTGCCTGCTGCGGCATTTGGTTCATATAATACTTGGAAGCATACTTAATTAAACCGACTCCTGTCGTATATGCCGGATCACGCACACCGATATAATCAGGTATGGCAATCCGCACAGGCGCCTGCAATTCAAAACGCCCTAACTCCAGCAGACCAGGGATATTAGCAACGCCTCCAGTTAGAACAAAGCCGTTCGGAATATCTGTATCATAACCGAGAAGGTGAAGCTCATCTTCTATCAAATTAAAGATTTCTGCCGCACGGGGCTCAATGATATTGGCTAATTCAACCTGGGTAAATTCCTTCTCCACATCGCTTCCGATTCGCTTAACCAAGAAATGCTCATCTTCACTTGCTTCTTCAACTAATGCACAGCCGCTGTTTAATTGAATCTGCTTTGCTTCTTCCGTAGTTGTCCGAAGTCCGATTGCGATATCATTCGTAATATAATCGCCACCAATCGGCAGCACAGAAAACGCGCTCAACGTGCCCATCTCAAAAACAGACACCGTGGTGGAGCCGGCGCCAATATCAACAAGCACTACACCTAAGTTTTTTTCATCCTTCGTCAATGCAATTTCACTGGATGCAAGCGGCATAAGATACATCCCAACAATAGACAGACCTGCCCGTTCTATGCAGCGCGCTAAATTATGTATGACAGTCTTGGCTCCTGTAATGATTGTACCTTCCATTTCGAGACGAACGCCCATCATACCTCTCGGATCGCTAATCTCTCCTAGGCCATCAACAATATATTGAACGGGAACCACGTCGATAATCTCTCTCTCTGGGGGAATGGCAATGACCTGTGCGGCTTTCATAACGCGCTCGATATCTTCATCTGCAATTTCCCGATTCTCGCTGGATACAGCAACAACTCCATGGCTTGATTGAAGCTGGATGTGATTACCAGAAATCCCTACTATCACATGGCGAATTGGCAGGTCAACCATCCGCTCCGCTTTTTCTACAGCTTGCCGAATCGATTGCACTGTTTCATCAATATCAACGATAGCGCCCTTCTTAATTCCTTGCGAATCCGCTGTACCGACCCCAATAACGTTGATGGTTCCGCTGTTAATCTCTCCAATGATCACTCTGACTTTGGATGTACCAATATCTAAGCTGACTATATATTCACTGTTGTTCAAGTTTGGCACCTCCTCTTTGTTTTATTTTGTAATACAGCACGAAAAATGATCTACTTTATTAACTTCCACGTCATGCGGTATTTCCCTTTTTTTCACCAAGAAAATTTATAAAAAATATGCGCTACATCAGCGTTTTTTCTTCTTTATCCGGGAACCAACGTCCGATAAGGATACGGCGCATGACAGCGATGTTGTTAAATAGGCGAACACCAAACGCGAAGATCGCCGCCAAATATAAATCGACACCCATATAAACACCAAGAAATGCAAGTCCTGCAGCTAACAGCGTATTAAAGAAGAATCCTGACATAAACACTTTAATGTCAAAGTGGTTCTCTAAATGCGCCCGCAAGCCCCCAAAAATTGTGTCTAAGGCAGCCAGTACAGCAATGGAAAGATAGCTGCTGTATTGTTCAGGAACACGAAATTCAAAAGAAAAGCCAAGAATTACACCGATAATCAACCCAATGACAGGTAGCCACATCCGCTTACGACGCTCCTTTTTGCTCCAGAGGCTTCATATACTTCACTCTTCCTGTCCCCTGATGAGCAGGCACAGTGACGCCTTCCGACTTCTGGATTGAAAATTTCTTATTCAAAAAATGGAACCAATCCTCCATTGATTCTCGATCAGAACCCGGTAACCGCAAAGCCGCTTCAAGACTTTGTGGCTCACCAATTGCTTTTACGATATACGGCATCTCAATGGGGGTTGTATCTACTTGAATGCCTTCACCCACAATGCGAATTGAGCTGTTGACAATCAAACGGTTGCCATTAATCGAGATGGCTTTGGCGCCATTGGCAAATAGAAGGCTCGTCAGATCGGTTAAATCCTGATCAATTACAGGCGATTGCAGTTTATCCTGTCCGGGTGCAGACGGATCGTCTTCGATCATGATAATAATCCCCGGACCTGTTACTTCAGCAAATCCGTTTTCCTTTTTGATACGTGTTAGCTCTTCTTGAATGACGGATGGCCCTCCACCTTCATTGATCGATGTCTCATATTCACTTAATAATTTCTCGTGCTTGGATATATCATTCAGCAATGTCTGATGACGCTCCATTTCTTTTTGCACATTTTGCCGCAGTTGAAACATATCCTTCCGTTCCGTGGCAACAGCTGGCTGATTGGAACGAAATTGGAGCGTCAACATGAACCCAATGATAATGCTTATGGCGGTTATTATGAATGGGACCTGCCGATTATTTTTCATCTTCGTATCGCATCCTCACTACGTCTATCCATAAATCTTCCGCAGGCTGCTGCCTACCTTTGTCTGTGTTTCCCCAACATACGCTGGCAACTCAATCTGATCAGAACCTTTAATAGAGATTTCTAGGGTCCGCTGTTTTAATATATCAATCACACCGCCAGGCAAACGCAAGGCCGATAGAAGGGTTTCTTTATCGCCAATCGCCTGAATAACGAATGGTGGCGCAAGCTTCGTATCATTAACAATAACAGTTGGACCAACACAGCGAACGCTTGACCCTCCCACAAGCCGCTGCCCATTAACAGAGACGCCCTCTGCTCCGGAAGCGAACAGTTCATTAACTACATCACGTATGTTCTGATCATGCACAATTCCTTCAGCCACATCATCAAATGAACGAGCGGTCTTGCTATCCTCTAGCGTCACAGTAACGCCTGTACCAACCACAGGAATCAATCCTGCCTTCATCCGAAGCTCTTCTAATTCACCGATTACCTGCTTCGACACGGCTTGACGCTCAGACAATTCCTTTTCTTTTTTATTGACTTCCATCCGCAATGTTGCTAGCTGTTTTTCCAGCTTCTCATTCGTTTCCTTCTCATCGATCAGCTTATCATTTAGCTTTACTTTCTTTTCCCATTCGCTGTCATCTATGGCGGAAGGAATATTCCCTGACCCTTCCATCGTCAACTGCATCGAATAAGCAACAATAAACCCAAATACCAACAACACAAGCGTTAAATACACATGGATTTTTCGAACCTTAAGATTGTTTTTCATTGTTTGCCGGCTGCTGCTTATACGGCGCAAACCATTTCACCTCTGATAAGTTGATGATCCCTTCTGTCTTTCCTTCCTGTTTCAAACTCTGAACAAATGACGGATACCATGCCATGTTATCGGCAAAATTCTGGATGGTTGTATGTACTTCAAATCCATCTTTCATAAACAAGACAAGTCTTTCAGGATTGTTGGCGGCTGGTTCATGCCTAATCTCAGAAATTTGCTGACGAATGCCCGGATCTACCTTATCCAACTGCGCAGCGAATTTAGGCAGCAGTTGATCAATCTCCCAGCGCCGGATAATCGGCTTGTCCACTGAACCATCACCAGACGGATACTGCTTTAGAATTCCGCCTTTGTCCGTAACCGGATAAAGAGCACCCTGACTATTCATCCATAATGCCACACGTGGGCGCTCCTTGACTGCGAGTTCGACTTTACCCGGAAATGTCTTGCGTACGTCCACGCGCTCAATAGCTGGGAGAGCAGTGATAATAGACTCCTCTACCTTCGCTTTATTGACAAACAAATACTGCATATCAAAGGTAAGTCGGGATTGTGTAATAATCTCTTCAGCAGGCACAAGCTTCGCCCCTGTTACAGAAATGTCCTGTACTCTGCTAATGGATGATTGAAAGAATAGCACCACTAGCAAAATGATAAAAAACAACAGCATGAGCAACAACAGTTGCCGATTCGTCTTCTTCTTCCGGTCCTCTTTCCGTAAACGCGGGATTTTCTCTATATTGGCCATTCCGCATTCCTCCGCTTATACAACCTATAAACTTACAAAAGCGGCATACTCTCATATGCCGCTTCACCTGCACAAACTTATGCTTAATGGAAAGTAGTGTGCGCTACTGTACTCTTCGAATACGTGCGCCCAAACTTGCAAGCTGCTCTTCAATCCGGTCATATCCCCGATCGATATGGCACGCCTGCATCACTCTCGTCTCTCCTTCCGCAGCAAGGCCGGCAATAATTAATGCAGCACCCGCTCGTAAATCAGTCGCTTCTACTACCGCGCCAGACAGATGCGGTACCCCGCGAATAAAAGCGGTGTTTAAATCCACATACACATCAGCGCCCAATCGGCATAACTCGTTCACATGCCTGAATCTTCCGTCAAATACTGTCTCTTTCATAATGCTACAACCTTCTGCAAGCGAAAGAAAAGCCATCATCTGTGACTGCATATCCGTCGGAAATCCCGGATAGGGAGCCGTCATAATGCGGTCAATAGCACGAATTGGGCCGTCTGCCCTTATCGTAATTATATCACGCCCATGGTCGATTTCAACACCACATTGCTTAACAACATCTAATAAAGCAACCATATGCATCGGATTGACATTTCGCAGTGTAACGTTTCCCTGAGTGATCGCTGCTGCTAGCATCATCGTACCCGTAACGATCCGATCAGGGATGACTTGATACTCCGCTGCGGTAAGAGACGTAACCCCCTGTATAATAATTCGATCCGTTCCAGCTCCGCGTACCTTGGCCCCCAAACAGTTAAGGAAATTCTGCAAATCAACAATCTCCGGCTCACGGGCCGCATTGGACAGAATGGTCTCTCCGTCAGCTAATACAGCCGCCAGCATGATATTCTCTGTGGCTCCCACACTCGGGTAATCCAAAAAAATCATGCCGCCAGTAAGCTGCTTGGCTGTACAGCGAATGCCCCCATCTTGCATTGTTATTGTCGCACCAAGTGATTCCAAACCTTTAAAATGCAGATTTATGCGCCTCTCTCCGATTGCACAACCGCCCGGACGGGTCAACGTCACTTCACCAAAGCGCGCAAGCAGCGGTCCCATCAGAAAAATAGAAGAACGCATCTGGCCCATTAAATCCTCCGGCACCGTTGTAGCGGACAGCGCCGTTGTATCCACATGTACCGTTGTTCCCTCGTGCGAACATGTGGCTCCAAGCTCCGTGAGGATTTTGAGCATGACATCAATATCAGAGAGACGGGGTACATCGTAGATGGTATAGGCTCCCCCGGTAAGCACGGTAGCCGCCAAAATGGGAAGTGCCGCGTTTTTTGCGCCTTGAATGCGCAGCTCACCTGAAAGCGGGGTTCCTCCCTCAATCACGAATGACTCCAAGATTTCACCTCCGTTTACCCCTCGCCCACCACCAATACTTCTGGAACAAGCTGAACATGGTATTGTTCATGAATGATCTTCATCACTTTTTCCATAAGGTCGAGGACATCTTGAGCTGTCGCATTCCCACGATTCACGATGAAATTGGCATGCTTCTCTGAGATTTGGGCACCGCCCACCGTAAGCCCTTTAAGTCCCGCGCTTTCGATAAGACGTCCTGCATGATCACCTGGAGGGTTGCGGAATACGCTTCCTGCACACGGCATAGACAATGGCTGTGTCTGACGCCGCCGGTCTTTATACGCAGCCATATGGCGAGCAATCTCCTTGCGGTCACCAGGTTTTAGCGTAAATACCGCACTTACTACAATCCCTCTTTGCTCCTTCTGCAATATGGACGTACGATAGCCAAATCTAAGGTCTTCAGAAGATAGGTGTACCAACTCTCCGTTTTCGAGTAACACTTCAGCCGATGTAAGAATGCGTGAAACATCAGAGCTGTGCGCACCTGCATTCATATAAACTGCGCCACCTACTGTACCTGGAATACCGCCTGCGAATTCAAGCCCGGTCAATCCCTCTTTCCCGGCCATTACCGCTAATCGTATAAACGAATAGCCAGCACCCACCTGTACCTCTTCCCCGTTGAAGGTAAGGTGATCAAATCCATCAGCCAGTTTAAACAAAACGCCGCGGATTCCTCCATCCCGCACAAGCATGTTCGAGCCTCTGCCCAGCACCTGCCAGGGCACCCCATGCTTATGAACAAGCTTCATACTGTGAGCTAGCGCCAATTTATCAGTCGGTTCAATGAGAATGTCTGCCGGCCCGCCAATCTTCCATGTTGTGTGATTAGCCAGCGGTTCATTAACAAGCACTGCTCCGATATTGGCTTCTTTTAGCTCTGCAATCAGCTTCTGCATATATAGAACCTCCTCTATGAATCCCTGCCCAGTACGCGTCGCTTCTATGGTCACGCGCCTAGGATAATGTATGCTCGCCCCGCCTACTGTGTTACAGTCAGTCGTGGGTAATCGTTTTTAATTCTTCATAGACACGTGTTGCCGCATCCGGCTGTCCGAGCTTCTTTGCTGCATCCTGCATCGTCTGAATTCGCTTCTCATCCCTCAATACGGCATCAATCTCGCCAAGCAGCGATGTCCCTGTAAGCTGCGGCTCTAAAATCACACGAGCCGCCCCTTGCTCCTCAAGCCATCTTGCATTCTTCTCCTGATGATTGTTGGTCACATACGGAGAAGGAATTAAAATAGACGGCAGGCCGAGCGCAGTAATCTCGGCAAGAAAGGATGCACCGGCGCGATTTACGATAAGATCGATACCAGCCAACACTTCCGGCATATTGTAGATGAACGGTCGCACCGTGAGATTGTCTGGCATGGTGCCTTTTTCACGTATCGCTTCCATCGTTTTATCGTAGTGCACCTCTCCTGTTACATAAATAAAATGATAGGCTGTATGCTTCGAGAGTTCAGAAACCATCTCAATAACCGCTTCATTAATGGCTCGTGCTCCTCGACTGCCTCCTACGATAAGCACATATTTTTTATTTGCCGGTACCTTTAATGATGCAAGCCCTGCCACACCGTCTGCTAACGCAACTTCTGTCGCGCGCGGATTTCCTGTTACTACGGTTTTTTCTTTGGGGAAATAAGAGGCGGAACCAGAAAATGTGACGGCCACCCGACTTGTATAGCGGGATAAAAACTTATTGGTCAGACCCGGAATCACATTCTGCTCATGAACAAGCGTGGGAATACCTAGCGAGCTTGCCGCATATACAACCGGACCACATACGTATCCGCCGGTGCCTACGACAACGTCCGGCTGAAAATCTCGGATCAATCGCTTGGCCCGGCTGGTCGCTTTTAGAAATCTAGCAATAGTCTTCACATTATCAAAAGAAAGGCTTCGTTTAAAACCGGTAATATATACCGATTCAAACGCAATACCTTCCTTTGGTACAAGATCGGCTTCTAGCCCCTTTTCTGTACCAATATATAGCACGCGAGAGTCAGGCTCTTGTCGTTTGATTTCTTTAATAAGAGCAAGCGCCGGATAGATGTGTCCACCCGTACCGCCGCCGCTAATTACGATATTCATACAAACCGGGCTCCTTATACTAAATAAAGTTTAACATATAACACAGCAAGGGAGCAGAACGCAATGCGTCCTGCTTCTCCTAATTTCTATGCTCTCGAATAACGTGAAATGTTTAAGAGAACGCCAATTCCTGTAAGCATAAGCGTCAGCGAGGAGCCGCCGTAGCTTAAGAATGGCAGTGTAATACCCGTAACCGGAAACATGCCAGTTACAACGCCGACATTAATAACAACCTGAATTGCCAGCATCCCAATAATTCCCGTAGCAAGCAGACTGCCGAATAGATCCGGGGCAGTAATGGCAACGCGCATGCCTCGCCACAAAAGCAACAAAAATAAAAGAAGAACCGTCACGCCGCCAATAAACCCAAGCTCCTCAGCTAAAATCGAAAAAATGAAGTCATTATACGGCTCAGGAAGGTATAAGAATTTCTGTCGACTCATCCCAATACCCAGTCCCATTAACCCACCTGGTCCGATCGCATAAAGCGATTGAATCAACTGGTATCCCGTACCCAGCGGATCTGACCACGGATCAACAAAGGCCGTGATCCGATCCATTCGATAAGGCGCAACCAATATTAATCCAACAAAGCCTGCCACACCCAAAAGAGCCAGACCGAACAGATGCGCAAGCCGCATTCCCGCAATGAAAATCATCAGCACAGAAGTACCCAGCAGCACGGTACCTGTTCCTAGATCAGGCTGAAGCATGATCAAACCAAACGCCAGACACACAATACCAAGTGTGGGGATTAGCCCTTTGGTAAATGACCCAATATCTTTTTGATTTTCCGATAACCACCTAGCCAGAAAAGCAGACATTCCAAGCTTCATAAACTCTGCGGGTTGAATTCCGAATGCGCCAATTCCAAGCCAGCTTTTTGCTCCATTGACTTCTTTACCTATGATGAGAACAATCACAAGCAGAAAAAAGCAAAAAATAAGTCCAGGCTTCGCCCACCTTTTCCATACCCAATAATCGATGTTCATGGTCATAAACATCGCCACAATGCCTAACACAGCAAAAATTAGCTGACGTTTGGTGAAGAAGAACGGATCACCTTTCTGAGCGGCGACTACAGCACTTGAACTGTATACCATCACGACACCTACAGCCAGCAGCACGAACGTTACGACAATAATAAGAAAATCAGGAGTTGAACGGGCCTTTGTCACGCAGAACACCTCTTACAGCGCAGAATTTGCCGCACCTTGCTGCCTGTCCGTTCAATCACCTGATTTTGATTAAACCTTCAAACAGCGGTTACGGGCTTGTTTTAAGCTTATGCACGGATTGCTTAAACAAGACCCCCCGCTCTTCGAACGATTTGTACATGTCCCAACTAGCACACGCCGGTGAGAGCAGTACAATATCACCTTCTTGAGCGACCGAGTGAGCGCAAGCAACCGCATCAATAACAGTATCGACGCGCTTTGCTTGAATAATCCCCGCATCTGCCGCCCGGTCCAACAATTTTTCCGCTGTTTGTCCATATACAACGACCGCTTTCACATGCTGTTCAAGCAGCGGGACTAACTCTTTGAAATCAATGCCGCGGTCAAGTCCGCCGCCAATCCAAACAACTGGTGACGTAAATGACGTAAGCGCTCGGCTGGCAGCTTCGGGATTGGTCGCCTTCGAATCATTGTAGTACTTAACCCCATCGATTTCTGCCACGAATTCGAGGCGGTGCTCCACACCAGCAAACGAGCGCAGCACGTGGCCCAGCGCTTCCATATCTGCTCCCGCTGCTCTTGCAGCACAGATGGCAGCTAAGACATTCTCCAAATTATGCGCTCCTGGCAAAGCCAGTTCATCTATACGAATAACAGCTTCCTCCTCCGGTGCGGTAGCCAACGCTTCTGCCAGTCTCCCTACCATCGGACGCTTAAATATAATAGTGCCTTCCCTTACGAAAGCGCCATGCTCTACCTCTTCTTTTGTGCTGAACCAAAGAATGGTGGAAGCAATCTCTTCAGCCAAGCTCCGGCAGATATCATTGTCATAATTCAATATCGCTGTATCCGCTTCTTCTTGATTGGCAAATAACTTTGCTTTGCTATGTATGTAATCGTCTTTTGTCTTATGATAGTCAAGATGGGCATCATATACGTTAAGCAGGCATGCAATCGTCGGACGAAAGTTCTTTGTCCCCTTTAATTGAAAACTGCTCAGCTCAGCTACCAATACCTGATCCGCTCGCGCCCAAAGCGCCTGCTCACAGAGCGGTGTTCCTATATTGCCCGCCACGATGGGAGCTAGTCCACCTTCCTCAAGCATGTGTCCTATCAGCGTAGTTGTTGTCGTCTTACCGTTTGAGCCGGTAATGCCCACAATCGGTGCATCGCTCACTTCATAGGCTACCTCTACTTCCGTAATAACCGGAATGCCTAGAGACAGAGCTGTTTGAATCGGTGGTGCTGTATATGGAATTCCCGGATTCTTTACTACGATATGAATACCTGGATGGATAATATCTTTCGGGTGTCCACCGCAAATTACTGCAATCCCTTCGGCACGAAGAGCATCAGCACCTTCACACTCACTCTCCGGCTTTTGGTCATTAACCGTAACAGTGGCACCGCATGCTTTCAACACACGGGCCACAGCTGCGCCGCTCTTTGCCAGGCCGATTACTACCGCCTGTTTTCCATCATATAGTTTTTTCCCTTTTTCTATAGCCATCAGTTTAACACCCCAATATATATGCCTAAGCTTGCACAGACCAATCCGGCAAACCAGAAGGTAACAACCACACGCCATTCAGACCAGCCGCCCAACTCATAATGATGGTGCAGCGGGCTCATGCGGAATACCCGCTTTTTACGCGTCTTGTATGATAATACTTGAATAATAACAGACAGAGCTTCCATAACGAATACGCCGCCAATCAACACAAGTAGAATTTCCGTCTTCGTAAGAATCGCAATCCCTGCAATCGCTCCACCCAGCGCAAGCGATCCTGTATCTCCCATGAACACCTTGGCCGGATGTGCATTAAACACAAGAAATCCTAACACGGCTCCTACCACAGCAGCAGAGAAAATAGCGATATTCATCTGGCTTGCCATCCAGGCAATAACCGCATACGCGCTGAATGCAATTGCACTCGTTCCTGCAAGAAGACCGTCTAATCCATCCGTCAAATTCACCGCATTAGACGCTCCAATGGTCATAATAAGAACAAGCGGCAGATATAGCCATCCCAGATCTACTCCCATTCCTGTCCCGGGAATAGAGACCGTCGTATCATATCCGTTACGTACTAGTACATAATAGAATACAGCGCCGATTACGAGCTGACCGAATAATTTTTGTTTGGCGGTTAAGCCTAGATTGCGCTTCATGGCAATTTTAATGAAATCGTCTAAAAACCCAATTAAGCCATAGCCCAACGTAATAAACAATAACAGAAATATCTCAACCGACTGGTTGGCAAACTTAATGACGGTAAAAGTTAATGCCAATAAGATAATAATTCCGCCCATTGTCGGTGTTCCTGCTTTTTTCTGATGTCCTTTCGGGCCTTCTTCACGAATCGCCTGACCAAACTTCAAACGTCTCAGAATAGGAATGAAGAGCGGAGCAAGAAGCACAGCGATTAAAAAAGCTGCGGCGATGGAAAAAAATAAAACTCGTACAAGCATTGTACGCCCTCCTTTCTATGATCTCCTCATCCTATTTTTTCTTTTCTAGTATGGCTTGATATGCCTCTTCTTTATCATCAAAGTGAATCGTTTTATCTTTTAAAATTTGATATGTCTCATGACCCTTTCCGGCAATGAGTACAACATCCTTCGGATTCGCCCTGTGAATGGTTTCACGAATTGCTTCCCGTCGATCCACATAGGCAGTGTAACGCTCCTCGCCTACATTGTCTGCAACAAGACCTGCAATCATCTCATCAATAATTGCCTGAGGCTCCTCAGAACGAGGATTATCTGATGTAATGACGGCCACATCCGCATACCGTGCAGCAATCGAAGCCATGATCGGCCGCTTGGTCCGGTCTCGATCGCCCCCGCAGCCTACAATACAATAGACCTTTGCTTCGGCAAATTCACGAATTGTCTTCAACACATTCTCTAAACTATCTGGTGTATGCGCGTAATCGACAATGACAGTATAATCCTGTCCGGCATCCACACGCTCAAACCTACCGCGTACGCCTTCGATTTTTTCTAGCGTATGCTTCATCTGCTCAAGCGATATACCTTCAACAAGGCAGGCCGAAGCCGCTGCAAGGACATTGTATACGTTAAAATTCCCGATCATACGCAGAGTTACGTCTATACTTCCAACAAATGTTTCAAGAGTAAACGTCGTTCCAAAAGCTGTAATGGCAATGTTTCTGGCGCGAACATCCGCTTCCTGATGAATACCATATGTAATAACCTGTGCCGGTGTTATGCGGGCAAATGCTTCGCTTGCTGGATCATCTGCGTTCAATACAGCATATTTCATCCGTTCCCTATCATACTCATTGCCAAGCTGGGAAAACAAGAGGCCTTTCGCCTGTTGATATTTCTCCATCGTTTCATGGTAATCGAGATGATCCTGCGTTAGATTGGTAAACACGCCTGTAACAAAACGTACGCCGCGGACCCGTCCCATATCAAGCGCGTGGGATGATACTTCAATCGCCGCGTATTCTGCACCCATATCTTTCATCCACCGAAAAGAACGATGCAAATCAAGCGCTTCTGGTGTAGTATTCTTCACTTCACGTACATCTTTTCCCATCCGCATCTCGATCGTGCCAATAATGCCTGTCGGATGACCTGCTTCTCCTAGGATGCGTTCAATCAGATGTGTGGTCGTTGTTTTACCGTTTGTACCTGTCACTCCAATTACATGAAGCTGGTGTGTAGGCTGCCCAAAGAAACGGTCAGCCAGTACAGCCATTGCCCGTCTGGTATCAGGGACATATATAACGGGAACATCCGTCTCCACAGGGCGCTGTGCCAAAACAGCCACCGCCCCCTGTGAAACGGCTTTTGCTACAAAGTTATGTCCGTCAACTGTAAAACCAGGTAAACAAATAAATAAATCACCCGGTTTTACAAGTCGAGAATCAATCTCGATGCCCGTAATTTCCGTTTTCTTATCCCCCGCCACTTTTTGCAAGGCAAGAGGAGCCACTAACTCTTCTAGTTGCATAAATCTTTCTCCTTCTTTCTCTCACGCGGTTCGTCCGCTTCATCACTATGCATGAATCGTAACGCATTTATTTTAATGCTCTTTGTTTTATTTGTCACCCAGGTAGACACGAATTGTCACTCCTTCCTCCACCCTTGTACCCGGTGTAGGGGATTGGTATGACACTTTGCTGCCGCTTCCTGCAATATCAAGCGGAAAATCATAGTATGCACTTGTAATCTCTTTGCGTTCCATGCCGATAAGGTTCGGAACCTGCACAATTTTTTTGTCCGGATATTGATACTTTTTCTCCATCTGCTGCGTACGTACAGGTACCTTCATATAATGCAGCGAAGATTCCATAATGTTGCGTACGATTGGCGCTGCAACCAGGCCACCAAACTGAATACCCTTTGGATTATTGATTGCTGTGTATACAAGAATCTGCGGATCATCTGCGGGCGCAAAGCCAATAAATGATACAATATGCTTGCTTTTGGAATACACACCATTCTCAACAATCTGAGCCGTCCCCGTCTTGCCGCCTACACGGTAACCGTCAATATAGGCGTTGCGTCCTGTGCCGTTTGCGACAACGCTCTCAAGAGCACGCCTTACTTCAGCAGAAGTTTCCGGGGAAATGACGCGTCGAACGGCTGTCGGCTTATTTTCCTTAATAAGTTGGCCTGTTTTCGAATCATGCCATGATTTAGCAAGATACGGCTTCATTAGTGTGCCGCCGTTAATCGCTGCACTAACAGCCTGAATCTGCTGAATCGGTGTTACAGAAACCCCCTGGCCAAATGAAGTGGTGGCAAGCTCGACAGGCCCTACCCGGTTGAGACGAAATAACACACCATTTTCTTCTCCTAACAGGTCAATGCCCGTCCGTTTGCCAAAACCAAATTCATTAATGTAATGAAAGAGGCGCTCTTTACCTAAACGCTGTCCTAATAGAACAAACCCCGGGTTGCATGAATTCTGTACGCCTTCAAGAAATGTCTGATGTCCATGTCCGCCCCGTTTCCAACAGCGCAGTGTTGCACCCGCTACCTTGATGGAGCCTGGGTCATTAAATGTATCGTTATTCAAATTTACTTTTTTATCTTCAAGAGCAGCCGCAAGCGTAATAATCTTAAATGTTGAACCCGGTTCATATGTCTTCCAAATTGGCAGATTTCGATTATACGTCTCTACCGGATAGTCTTTATAATTTCCGGGATCAAAATTCGGGCGGCTGGCCATACCTAATACTTCACCTGTCTTTGGAGAAACGGCAATGGCAATGGCATCATCAGGCTGATATACAGCCATCGCCTGATCAAGTTCACGCTCGATAATTCGTTGAATGCTCGCATCAATCGTCAGGTGCAGGTCCTTACCATCTGTCGGTGCAATAAACCGATCTGCAATTCCAGGCATTTTCTGTCCGGCGGCGTTGGCACCAAACGAAATATAGCCCTTCTTTCCTTTAAGTTCCGTATCGTATACTCTCTCAATTCCGGTTAGACCTTGATTATCTATTCCTGTAAATCCAAGAATATGTGAGACGAGAGAGCCGTTCGGGTAATAGCGCTGGCTGTCTTCAGCCAATTGAACGCCTGGAAGGCGCAGCGATTGTATTTTTTTAGCTATTTCTGGAGAAACTCTGCGACCTCCTGGTACGCGTACCATTAGCTCACGCTTACTGATCTCCTTAAGAATCTTCTGCTCCTCGACTTTTAAAATCGGCGCAAGCGTACGTGCTGTAGTTGGCTTATCTTTGATTTGGGCGGGAATGGCTAACACAGATGGGACACTGATATTATATGCCAGCACTTCTCCGTTTCGATCAAGAATTTGACCGCGCTTTGCTTCAAATGGTATGTTGCGCGTCCATAAGTCCTCAGCCTGTTCCCTAAGCCACGGTCCATTCCACAACTGTACATATCCAAGGCGTGTAATCAACAGTAGAAACAACAGAAATCCTAATAACATCGCAATGAAGATACGTCGTCGGACGGTAACTCCGGATACACGCAATTCCCTTCTCCTCCTCACCGAATAGGCACGCGGGACGCAGAATCTCCGTCCGCACGCAATATATTCTCACAAATAACCCTATTCGATGAACGAAAAAGATAGAACAGGCTTTGCTTCGTTCACTGCCAATGCTTCATGCTTATTTCTCTTTTTTCTGCTCTGTTTCTTGCTTTGAATTGGCAGGTGGCGCCTCTGACTTTGGCGCAAGCGTGACCGCAAGTTTATCGCCTTTTTTCAATACAGTACCCGGCTGGATACTCTGCTTTTGCACATATCCTTCCCCAGTTACCGTTGGTGCCGGAATATCTACCAATGAAGCTAACTCCATCACTTCACGCAGTGTTTTTCCGCTTAAGTCCGGCATTTTTATCCCGTCTTTGGATGTGAGCATATATACGGTCGAGCCTTTCGTCATCTCAGCCTGCGCCGCCGGATATTGGCCGACTACCGTTTTGCCATGGCCAAGCACTTGTACTTTAAGACCCGCCTGCGAGAGCATCTGTTTACCTGCTTCGACCGTCTCTCCACCTAACTCCGGCATGACGGTTGATTCATCTGTCGTGACTTCTACAGTCTTGCCGTCTACTTTATCCGGTGACATCTTGAAGTAATGCAGACTGCGTTCCATGACCGACTTGAAAATCGGGGCTGCAATAATTTTACCGCCGGCAGACGGAGTATCAATGTGCGGCTGGTTCACCACAACATAAATCAACAGCTTCGGATTGTCTTTTGGAGCAAAGCCGATGAAGGAATTAATATAGCGTCCGGCCACATACCTGCCGTTCTCTGCTACTTGAGCGGTACCCGTCTTGCCCGCTACTTGATAACCTGGCAGAGCAAACGGCTGCCCAGTTCCGTTTTTTTCATTAACGACCGCTCCAAGAAGATCACGCGTCTGCTTCGCTGTATCTTCTGAAATTACACGACGAACCATTTCTGGCTTGTTCTCTTTAAGCACCTGATCTGTTTTTGCATCACGAATCTCTTTTACAATATACGGCTTCATCAGCTTGCCGCCGTTCGCCACCGCACCAACAGCCGCCACCTGCTGAATCGCCGTCACCGATACACCTTGTCCAAAGGTGATCGATGCTACGTCACGGGGATAGTACTTGCGGTTCGGGCTGAACGAACCGCGCGCTTCTCCGGGCAGGTCAATGCCTGTCTTCTGTCCGAAACCAAACTTGGTTAAGTAGCTGAATAGCTTCTCTTTGCCAAGCCCCTCGTACCCCATGTGTACGAACGCTACGTTACTCGAACGCTTCACACCTTCTTTGTATGTGATAGTACCCCAGCCGCGCCCCTGGTTATGGTCGCGGATCGGCTTGCTGCCTTTGATCTTGTTGTATGTACCGGACATGTACGTGGCATTTGGATTAAACTGTTTCTCCTCAATGGCCGCAGCGAGCGTGGCAATCTTAAATGTAGAGCCCGGTTCAAAGTTCGCACCGATCACCGGATTAAAGAAGTTTTTGATATCGGTCGGCGCATTTGGATTAAATGTCGGCCGGTTGCCCATCCCAAGAATCTGTCCTGTGTACGGATCAGCTACGACAACGCTGACACCCTCCATCTTATACTTTGCTGTCGCCTGATTGAGCGCATCTTCAATATAGTTCTGAATTTGATGGTCAATAGTTAATACCACCTTATTGCCATCTTTAGCAGGCTTATAGGATTCAATTCCATCGGGCAGTAGATTTCCTCGGCGATCCGCTTTAAATGTAAAGCTTCCTTTCTCACCTTTAAGCTGATCGTCAAGCATGCGTTCAATCCCCATCCTTGCCTCGCCTTCTAAATTCGTGTAGCCGATGGCGTGGGAAGCAAATGCGCCGTAGGGATAATAACGACGTGATTCTTCATACAACCCGATTCCCGGAAGTTTAAGCTCTTGTACTTTATCAGCGGTTTCCTTCGGGATTTTCCAACCGCCCGGACGCAGTTCTACTTGCTTCGTATCCTTAGTTAAGCGCTCTAGAATCTTTTCTTGAGACATGTTGAGCAGAGGCGCCAACTTGGCTGCTGTCTCTTGCGGATTTTTTACATAGTTTTCATTTTTCGTATCATTTGAGTACGGCTTCAATCTGGCAATGACCGTATACGCTTTGCCATGATAAGCCAGCAGCTGTCCGTTGCGATCAACAATATCGCCGCGCTTTGGATTGATCGCGTTGCTTCTTTCCCACGTGTCCTTGGCTTTAACCATAATCTCAGCACTATCTACGTATTGAATCCAAAATGCGCGTAAAATAAGCGCAAAAAAGGAGAGCGTAAACAGCCCCCCCATAAGTAACGTGCGCAGGTTAATTTTTTTCCTCATCCCGCATCCCCCTAATTCGAGGCTGTGCCGCCCTTAAATACACGAACTGTGTCATCAAGCTTGGTTAGTCCCATTTGTTCGGCAATGCTGCGAATCCGCTCCGGCTTGCTCAATTCATCAATTTTGGCGTGTAATTCCCCGTTCTGCTCTGAGATTTGTTTGACTTCCTGTTTCGTTTCGAGAATCTGATAGTTGTAATCAGAGATTTTCGCATAACGAGCAATGATAAACGTAGCTACAACGACGAGTGCGATGACGACGAAGAAATAGAGCATCTTCTCTCCTGCGCTAATGCCATAACGGACGGTTACGCGTTTTTTCTGTGGTACCTTTCGCTTTGGTACCGGCTTCCGTTCAATTTGTGTAGCTAAGCTTCCCTGATTGTATGGCCGCAAAACGTTCATCCCCTCCTTCTGATCAAGTTTCTAGCTTCTCTGCAATTCGTAGCTTCGCAGAACGAGATCTGCGGTTTTCATTCAATTCCGTCTCACCAGGCACAATCGGCTTGCGTGTCATTACTTTCAGTACCGGCTTATTGCCGCAGGCACACTGCGGGAAATCCGGCGGGCATATACACCCTTTGCTATACTCTTGGTACGTTTGCTTACAAATTCTATCTTCTAGAGAATGAAAAGTAATGACGCTCACCCTGCCGCCAACGCCAAGCATTGCAATGCTTGACTCTAGCGCTTCTTTGAAGGCGTTCAATTCATCATTCACCGCGATACGAATGGCTTGAAATGTGCGTTTTGCCGGATGCGGACCCGTACGCCTTGCGGCAGCCGGGATGCCCCGCTTAATAAGTTCGACCAGTTCACCTGTTGTAGTGATCGATTGCTTCTTGCGTTCTGCTACAATTTCTTTGGCAATGCGACGAGCAAATTTCTCTTCGCCATATTCAAAAAAAATCGCGGCAAGTTCGCTCTCCGGCCATTCATTTACAATTTCATGTGCGGTAAGCGTCTGTGTACGATCCATCCGCATATCAAGCGGTGCATCCGCATTATAACTAAATCCACGCTCCGCCTCATCCAATTGAGGTGATGATACGCCTAAATCAAACAGCACTCCGTCAACTTGCGAAATATGTAATTCTTCGAGCACCTGTCCTACATGACGGAAGTTGCTTTTTACAAGCGTCACATGTTCCATATACGGCGCCAGGCGTTCTTTAGCATTGGCAAGCGCGACATCATCTTGATCGATAGCGATCAGCCGCCCTCCTTCACTCAGCCTGGATGCGATTAATGAGCTGTGGCCGGCACCTCCAAGTGTACAATCCACATAAATTCCGCCCGGCTTAATCGCCAAGCCGTCCACTGCTTCCTGGTGCAGCACCGTGATGTGATGGAACATCCATTTTCCCCCTTGCATCCTCTACAAATCAAAATCAACAATTCGTTCTGCAATCTCATTAAAGTAATCACCGGACGCGGACGTGTATTGCTCCCAGAGCGGTTGACTCCAGATCTCTATCCGGCTAGATACGCCAATGACGACGCATTCTTTCTCAATCTGTCCATGCTTGCGAAGGGCAGCCGGTATATTTACTCTGCCCTGCTTGTCCAAAGTGCATTCGGTTGCACCTGAGAAAAACAGACGGGTAAATGCACGAGCATCGGCCTTGGTAAAGGGAAGAGCTTTCAACTTGCCAGTCAGCACGCTCCATTCTTCCATTGGATACACAAACAAGCATTGGTCTAGACCACGCGTTATGACGAAGCGTTCGCCGAGCTCTTCTCGAAACTTTGAAGGAATGGTTAACCTTCCTTTATCATCGAGCGTATGCTCGAACTCGCCCATAAACACGCTATCTCACCTACCTATTTGCCATCTCCTCCACTTTGCCCCACTTTATACCACATACGTATTCTAGCTTATAAAACGAAATCCTTCTATAAAAAATTAGGAAGTTTTGTGGAAATAGCGCTAAATGCATAAAAAAAATGTCGAATGGGCGCACAAACCCATTCGACATTATGCTTTTTAGCCTATTCTTCTTTCCAGCTCTCTAAGTAAGACTTCTGTTCCTCGGTCAAAACGTCCAGTCCAAGACCCAGAGCTTCAAGTTTTAGACGTGCTACACGCTCATCAAGCTCATACGGTACGTTGAGAACGCGCGGTCCGATTTCGTTATATTTTTCATTAACATATGCGAGCGAGATGGCTTGCAACGCAAATGTCATATCCATAATTTCTGCCGGGTGACCATCACCTGCAGCCAGATTAACGAGACGCCCTTCTGCCAGCAAATAAATCTTGCGGCCGTTTTTAAGCACATACTCTTCGATGTCTTTACGCACAACTCGCTTCGAAGTAGATAATTCCTCAAGTTCTGGCTTGTTGATTTCAATATCGAAGTGTCCAGCATTGGAGAGGATGGCGCCGTCTTTCATCAAATCCATATGTTCACCGCGAATCACATCGCGATTACCTGTTACCGTTACGAAATAATCTCCATGCTTAGCCGCTTCAGCCATCGGCATAACTTCAAATCCATCCATATAGGCTTCAATTGCTTTAATGCCATCGATTTCTGTTACAATTACTTTAGCACCCAAGCCCTTCGCACGAAGCGCAACACCACGTCCGCACCATCCATAGCCGACAACAACAACTGTTTTACCAGCTACAACAAGGTTGGTTGTACGGTTAATGCCATCCCATACGGATTGGCCGGTACCATACCGATTGTCAAACAAATATTTGCAGTATGCATCGTTTACAGCAATCATTGGGAACTTCAGCTCGCCGGATTTCTCCAGCGCACGGTTGCGGATTACTCCTGTTGTCGTCTCTTCACATCCGCCACGCACTTGAGAAAGCAGGTCCGGGCGCTCTGAATGTAGAATCGTAACAAGATCCCCACCGTCATCAATGATAAGGTCTGGTTTTGTTTCAAGCGTTTTGATCATATGCTCTTTGTACTCTACCGGATCCGGATTGTACTTAGCAAATACAGTGATGCCGTCTTCTACAAGAGCCGCTGCTACATCATCTTGTGTTGAAAGCGGGTTGCTTCCTGTAATGGTTACATCAGCGCCGCCAGCTTTTACAACCTTTGCAAGATACGCTGTTTTTGCTTCTAAGTGAAGAGAAATAGCGACTTTTAAGCCTTTAAACGGCTGCTCCTTTTCAAATTGTTCACGAATGCGGTTTAACACCGGCATATGTTCTTTAACCCAGTCAATTTTGAGATGTCCATTCGGCGCAAGACTCATGTCACGCACGATGCTTTTTTCCGTTGTATTCAAAATCTCAGCTCCCCGTCTTTAATCGATGGATACCGCATAGTGCTCAGGCACAATATCATACGGATATGATACGAATTCCCTGAACCAATCCATGCCGTATTTGTTAAGATAGCCAAATATATTGTAAACTCGTTCCTGCGGTTTGTCCAATGGAAAGAGCGATATTGCAATCCGATCGAACTGTCTAAGCGACGCCTCGTGCTGTTTGACGAATGCAGCCTGCGTTTTTTGCTCATAATACGTGACTTGTTCAAGAATTTTCTCCAGGTTTTTGTCGCCTAATTTCTGCAGGCCGCGTTCGACTTCACCAGCTTCTTGAATGAGCGGTTCATACAGCTTCTCCATCTGTTTTCGGACAGCCTCAAATTTGCCTTCAAAATTATGTGTATCCTGAGCATGTAAGAACTGCTCCCGCTTCTCTGCAAGACGCAGCAATACATCGGCTGCACTTAACTCATGCTTTCGCATATTTTTCTGCACGGCACCTTCCAACAGACTAAACGATAGCCGAGGCAGGATCGGCGGCATCTCATATTCCATGCACCGGAACGCTTCCGCATACATGCCCCAGTACGCAACTTCCCCAGGCCCGCCAACAAAAGCGAGGGTAGGTAGAAGATGTTCCTGCATGAGCGGTCGTGTCACCACATTGGCGCTGAATTGTTCAGGGTCGTCTTCTATTAGACGCAGCAGTTCTTCCGTCGTATAGGTTTCGCTTCCGTCCTTCGTTTCAAACCTTCCGTCTAAAAGCCGAGTGACACCCGTTCGCTCCCCGTTGCGATACAAAAAGAATTGCGCGTTCTGTATATCTGTCTCCACCTGTCGGTGATAGCCAAGGGATGCCAGTTTTTCTCCCTGCATAGCAACTGCCTGACTTAATTGCTCGTTCTTCTCAATTATAGATGTAAATACAGGCGCCTCTAGCTTACGCACGAACGGCAGAGCCGCATCAATCAAAACAAGTCCGTGTTCACCGAACAGCCAGGCCATAGTTCGGGCAAAAAAATCGGTTAGTGTCTTCGCCTGTTCTGTGAACCGATATAGCTTTTCTTTAATCGCCCCGGAAAATTCAGTCTCAATTTGCTCTAAAAAATATGCATCAATCAGCTCAAGCATTGCTGTAGGAGTAATTTGAAGATGTGAAATCGATGTCCGATTTACCGACTCCTGCCCAAGTTTTACTTTTCTTACTTCAGCGTCTCGTGTCTGGACATACGTATGATTCACTTCTTCATAATCGTGGTCTTCTCCTGCAATCCAGAAAACTGGGATCACTGCTTTACCCAGCTTTTCTTCCTGTTCAGCGGCTAGACGAAGCGTGGTAATGGCCTTATGAATCGTATACAACGGGCCTGTCAGCACACCGGCCTGCTGTCCGGATACGACGACATACGTATCGGGCTGACGCAGCTTTTCGATATTATCCAGCGCACAAGTATGATTGCCTACCTCTTTGTTAAATGCATGCAACCCGTCCGCAAGCTTGTCTCGATGTGAAATCGGATGAGCTGAAAGCCAGCTAAGTCGTTTCTCAAAGCTTTCCTGCTTATATGGCGCATACGGATAGAACGCGCTCACCTTCTCGTAGTTATGTATGTAATCACGTACAATCGTTTGGTCGAACGGCAATTGTAGCTGTTCTAGCTGCACATGGTTCATCCTTTCTTTTCTTATTTAAAATAAGTATAGCACAAGATATAACGCATAAGTCGATCTTCGTACTTGCGGCACGAAATTGAAAAGAAACGTGAAAAGAGAAAAAAATAGATGAGAAGCACGCTTCTCATCTATCCTATCTTCATTCCTTTACAACTATGTTTTACGGACTGGCGATGAAATAACCATATGCTCCACCAGCTCCGTCACATACTGTCGGTTCTCTTCCGGCTGATCCGGAAAGAAAATGCCGATATGCGTCACTGATGCCATATACGTAAGAACATGACGCTCAACTCGAGCAGTATCTGCTGTACATTCGGAGAATACGTTGCGCAGATGCTTCTTCAACTGCTCATGCGCCCGCATCTGTGCTCGCTGACCTTCATCACGCATTTCTACATCCCGCTGTGGATCTTCAACAATCTCAAGCCAAAAGCTTGAATGATGTGCTACAAAGACAAGAAGATGGTCAGTAATGAAACACAACTTCTCAACCATCGACTGCTTCACATCCTGTGTCACTTGAAAGATCTGCTGTTCTAGTTCATCCCATTGTCCGGTTAGAATTGCCTGATACAGCACAGCCTTATTTGGATAATAATTATAAATCGTACCTACGGCAATACCGGCCTCCTTAGCAATGGAGCGCATATCCGCCTGGCGGTATCCTTTATCCGTAAAAATTTTGTGCGCAGCTGCCAGAATGCGCTGCTGAAAGGAATGACTCATATCCCTACTCCTCAATCGCTATCAATTATGTCTCATCATAGCACATTCGCGTTCATTCGGAAACGCCAATCAAGGAGCAAGCTGCATCTGTAACATTCTATACAGGATAGACAGGATGCTTGCGATGCGAGAAGGTCAGATGTTTGCTCTCATATGCCTTCAGACGGCCAATCAACTCCTGACGCAGATTATTCCCTTCTACAATGCCATCAATAATAAGCTCAGAAGCCAGACGATAGATATCAATGTCCTCCTGATATTCTTTACGCTTCTCCATAATGAATTCCTGACGTTCTTTTGGATCTTCAATCGCATTGATTTTGTTGCTGTATACAGCATTAACTGCTGCTTCCGGTCCCATTACAGCGATCTGTGCGGTAGGCAGTGCCAAGCAGCAATCCGGCTCAAACGCAGGGCCTGCCATTGCATAAAGACCCGCACCATATGCTTTACGTACAATCACGGAGATCTTAGGTACTGTCGCTTCAGACATTGCCGAGATCATTTTAGCGCCATGTCGAATAATGCCAGCTCGCTCTACTTTTGTTCCAATCATAAAACCTGGGACATCGGCAAGGAACAGTACAGGAATCCCGTAGGCATCACATAATGTGATAAAGCGAGCCGATTTGTCAGCCGAATCTACGAAAAGCACTCCGCCTTTAACACGCGGTTGGTTTGCGATAATCCCTACCGGCTTCCCATCCATGCGGGCAAATCCGGTTACAAGCTCGGCTGCAAACAGTTTCTTCATCTCAAAAAACGAGCCTTCATCTACAATCGAATCAATAAGCTCATGCATATTAAATGGCGCATTCTGATTCGTAGGAACAATTTCTTCTACGCTGCGCACTTCTGCCTTTGGTGCTTTTGCTTCACGCACCGGGGGTTTCTCACTGAAATTGGCTGGGAAATACGAGAGATACTGACGTGCTGATGCAATCGCTTCCTGTTCTGAGGCAGCCAGCACATCACCGCAGCCGCTTACAGAGCAGTGCATGCGGGCGCCGCCCATTTCTTCAAGCGTTACCTTCTCCCCAATAACCATCTCGGCCATGCGCGGAGAACCCAGATACATGCTCGCATTGCCCTCTACCATAATGACGATGTCGCAAAACGCCGGAATATACGCCCCACCGGCTGCGGATGGGCCGAACAACACGCATACCTGCGGTACCATACCCGACATTTTCACTTGATTGTAGAAAATACGTCCCGCACCACGTCGGCCCGGAAACATCTCTATTTGATCTGTGATGCGCGCACCTGCGGAATCTACCAGATAAATCATCGGTACGCGCAGCTTTTCAGCCGTTTCTTGAATCCGAATAATTTTCTCTACAGTACGCGCTCCCCAAGAACCCGCCTTTACGGTTGAATCATTGGCCATTACGCATACAGTCTGGCCGTTTACTTTACCGATGGCAGTTACGACCCCATCTGCAGGCAGATCACCTGCCATAAAATTAGCAAACAATCCATCTTCAAGCTGGAATTCGTCATCGAACAGCAGTTGAAGTCGATCACGCACGAACAGCTTGTTTTGTTCTTTATTCTTTGCATGATATTTATCCGCGCCGCCGCGGTGAATCTGCTCAATCCGTTCGTGAAGCGTCTCTTCAAGTGTTTTATTGGCCTGCTGTGTATTGCTCATTACCGCATTCCCCTTCCTTGCCTGTATTTTTCATCGCTGCAAGCACCCGCGAAGGCAGCGTGCGCTGTAATACTCGTTCAATAAAAGCACCGGTCTCAACCAGCTTCTCTAAGTTAACGCCGGTCTCAACTCCCATACCGTGCAGCATGTATACTACATCTTCAGTAGATATATTTCCGGAGGCTCCAGGAGCATACGGACATCCGCCCAAGCCGCCAATGGAGCTATCGAACGTTCGAATGCCCGCTTCAAACGCTGCATATACGTTGGCAAGCCCGGTACCACGCGTGTCATGAAAATGACCGGCCAAACGTTCCGCTCCAAATTGCTCAATCAGAGAAACAAACCGCTCTTTCACCTGTCCTGGGGTTCCTACTCCGATGGTATCACCGATGGAAACTTCATACACACCCATATGCAGCAGCCCTTCCGTAACACGAGCTACCGATGCAAGGGACACATCACCTTCATATGGGCAACCGAATGCCGTAGAAACATAGCCGCGCACCCGCATGCCCGCTGCCATACCCGCTTCGACAACTTCGCGAAGTACGGGATACGTCTCCGCAATCGTTTTGTTGATGTTGCTTTTATTGTGCGCTTCGCTTGAAGACATGAATACTGCAATCTCTTGAATTTCTGCTTTTTTTGCCCGTTCCAATCCTCTTATATTTGGCACGAGCGCACTGTATACTACGCCAGGTTCTCTCTGAATGCGATTCAATACGTCAGCCGCATCGGCAAGCTGCGGAATCCACTTCGGGTTCACAAAAGAAGTTGCTTCAATTTTGCGAAGTCCCGAACTGACTAATCGCTCAATCAGTTCGATTTTAACGGAAGTATCAATGATATCTTTTTCATTTTGGAGTCCATCACGCGGACCAACTTCAAAAAGGGTAACCTGATCGGCCATTCTCTCACCCTCCTTACCCTTCAAGCTCGATTAATACGTCTCCTTCATTCACAAAATCGCCGACATTTACTTTTACTGCCGCTACTTTACCTGCTGCTTCGGCTGTAACCGGCACTTCCATCTTCATGGATTCTAACATTACTACATCGGCACCTGCCTGTACCTCTTCGCCTTGACCCACTAATACGTTGATTACTGTACCTGCCATATTCGCTACGATCTGTTTCATCTTAAAGTTCCTCCTATTTGTTAGTTAATCTCTTCATCTGCTGAATGAATTGTGTCGTATAAATACCGGATTGGAACACCTCATTATGCAATACTTCATCAAGCATAGGTAGGTTCGTCTTAATTCCTTCAATCACATAGGCTGCAACCGCTTCCTTCGCTCTGTCCATTGCCGCTTCACGCGTCTCACCGCTTACGATGAGCTTGCCGATCATCGGATCATAAAAAGGAGTAATTGCCAAGCCGGATTCAACCGCATCATCGACACGAATACCTGTACCCACAGGCTGCTCATAGCGCGAAATCGTACCAGGTGACGGCATGAATGTTACCGGGTCTTCCGCATAAATACGAAGTTCAATCGCATGCCCCCGCTGTTCTACATCCTCCTGGGCAAATGATAGCGCTTTCCCTTCAGCGATTGAGAGCTGCATCTCTACAAGGTCAAAGCCTGTTACCACTTCAGTGACAGGGTGTTCTACCTGCAGACGCGTATTCATCTCCAAGAAGAAAAACTCCTTCTCTCCATCCATGATAAATTCGACCGTACCTACTCCTGTATATGCCACCGCTTGGGCCGCCTGTACCGCAGCCTCACAAATTCTCTTCCGTGTAGTCTGATCGAGAAACGGTGATGGGCTTTCCTCAATGACCTTCTGATGGCGGCGCTGTACAGAGCATTCCCGCTCAAATAAATGTACAATCGTCCCGTGCTCATCTCCGGCAATCTGCACTTCAATATGGTGCGGACTGTCAATATATTTCTCAATAAACATATCATCGTTGCCAAAATACGCTTTTGCACGTCCTTTAGCGGATTGAAACGCTTTTCTTACGTCTTCATCACTTTGGCATACCTGCATACCAATGCCGCCGCCACCTGCGCTCGCTTTGAGCATAACGGGATAGCCGATTTCACCTGCAATGCGGCACGCTTCATCCGCATCCGGTATATTCCCATTATATCCAGGAACCACCGGCACGCCTGCCGCTATCATCTTGCTGCGGGCGCGGATTTTATCTCCCATATCCTCCATCACTTCTGGTTTTGGACCGATGAAAACAATGCCCTCTTCCGCACAGCGTCTAGCAAAACGACCGTTCTCAGACAGCAGCCCGTATCCCGGATGAATGGCATCAGCTCCATGTTCTTTAGCAGCTGCAAGGATCGCTTCCATATTCAAATAGCTTTGTGCAACCGGTGGCGGCCCAATAAGTTGTGCCACATCCGCTTCCCGCACAAAAGGCATGGAGGCATCCGCTTCCGAGTGGACGGCAATCGTGCGGATTCCTTTCGCTTTGCATGTTCGTATGATTCGACGGGCGATTTCCCCCCGATTCGCAATAAGAACCGTGTTAATCTCCATTTGTTCACCCTCTCATGCGCAATATGTAAAAATAAGTCACTGTATGTTGTTTTCTACACACGTCTGCAAATCCCTTTTTACTTTCGAAATTTTTTTAATTCACCTGCACAAAAAAAGACAGAATAGATGGCATCCGCAATTCGCCTCTATTCTGTCTTTGTACGATTGTCTTATCTAAAATCTACACGTTCAAGGTTGCCATTCGCATCCATTTTGAAACGATGCTTCATATCAACTTCTTCTTCGTTGCCGAGAAATGCCATCTTACGCGCGCGGTCCATAATTTGAATGAGCGCTTTATAATCGTCATTGACGATTTGATAGTCCGATTTCATCAAAGAGAGTTCTTCTCTGAGGCTCTCATTCTCCGCACGCAGCACCTCTAGCTCCGCACGACTTTCTTCCGCCTCTCTCTCTAGCTGCTTGACACGCTTAAACGTATCCTTCTGCCCGCGCAAAAAGCGGATAACCGTATCAAGCGAAAGTTCTTCCTGCAATTCTCTCTCCCGCGATGTACCGATAACCTCTTCTGTAATCTCAGAAGCTTGGTCTGCTAGACTTCTCTCCTCCACCAATGTAAGAGGAGCCGTACTTTTTAGCTTTCGCTTCGCTTTTTTCCGCTCCTGGCGGTGCGCCTTCGCAATCTGAATCGCATCCTCATACCGCTTACGCACCGCACTATTCCAACGAAAACCGCATGCTGCGGCTGTTCTGCTAAGCTTCTCGCCCACTTCTTCAAATGCGCATAATTGCGTGCTGCCTTCGCGAATGTGACGCAGCGTTACTTCGGCCAGCAACAGATCATCATCCGCCGACCATGCATCTTGGCGTGTAGCCGTCATATTCGAATCCCTCCGTTTATTTCGCAATTGCCTTGTTACCACTATTTTTATGCACTTGCTAGATTTCATAGAATGATTTTCTAGTAAAATAGTATGTCCAACGGCTAAAAGATTTAAACGGAGAAATTAGAGGGTCGTCTATTTTTTCTGCAAAAACTTCTGAACCACGCCATAGTGGGCATCAGAGCCCCAAAGCGAAGAGCACAAATCGATTTCTTCTTCAATGCAGACTTCTCGCGCAAGACCGGAATCAACCATTTTAGCCACTTTCATATATGCTTCAATGCCAGCGAGCGGCTTATCTGCAATTTTAGCCGCAAATGCCATTACTTCACTGCGCAGCGTATCATGAGTATATACACGATCAATAAAACCGATCTCCTTACCTGATGCGGCATCGAACAGATCGCCCGTTAACAGCAGTGTAAGCGCATTGTTCGTACCAATCTTCTCCATCAAGCGCGTGCCGCTTCCCCAGCCGGTAATGATATGCATCCCAATCTGGACAAACCCCATCTTCGCTTGATCGCTCGCCATACGAAAACGACAAGCGGCTGCAAACTCACATCCGCCTCCGATCGCAGCTCCGTTAATCATTGCAATCGTCGGCTTCGGGTAGCGGTCGATCTTGCTAAGCAGGCGACCCACGCGCATAAGCATCGGGTAGGACTTATCCTTCGTACGTACAGACAGAAACTGATCTAGGTCTCCGCCGGATACGAATGCTTTATCTCCTGCTCCTGTAAAGACAATAACCTTTACACTTTCATCGGCTGCAAGCGTATCAAGGCATTCATCCAACTCTTCTACCATTTCAAAACTGATGGCATTCCGGACAGCCGGGCGGTTTAGTGTAATTACAGCGATTCCATCCTGTTTGTCTACCAAAATCGTATTCATGCTCTCTCTCCTCTATCGTTTATGTATTTGTCGTATATTCAGTCAGCCGGTTGAGCAGGCGATGAATCTCATACTCGGCAAACTTCTTCTGCGCCCGTTCCATATCGATACACCATACGCAATCGTCAAGCAGGATGCCGCACTCCACTTCTTTTTTTATGGTGGCCAATTCACGAGATAGATGAAGCATATCAATTCCTTCTGTAATCTTCTTACGCAAGCTTGGAGATAGCTTATCTATATTGACTAGTAAGTTCTCAATCGTCTCGTACTCGCTGATGAGCTTAATCGCCGTCTTCTCCCCAATGCCTTTAACACCCGGATAATTGTCGGATGCATCACCCATCAGTCCTTTGACGTCCACCATTTGAATAGGGCTTAATCCCTTTTCCGCATGCAGAACATCGAGGGTATATACTTTATAATTGGAGAGCCCTTTTTTCATGATGGCGACATGGACATTCTCTTCGATTAATTGCAGTGCATCATGATCGCCTGTAAGGATAATTACCTGCGCTTCTTTAGCAAAGACATGGCTTAGCGAACCGATCACATCATCCGCCTCATAGCCCGCAACACCTATATTCGGCACACCAAGAGATGCTACCATGTCCTTGACTAATTCAAACTGCGGCAGTAAATCATCCGGTGCCTCTCCCCGATTCGCTTTATATGCGGGGAACTTCTCATTGCGAAACGTCTTCGCTCCCATATCCCAACAGCAGATGATATGGGTAGGGGCAAAAGTGCCGATCGCATCAAAAAAATATTGCATGAATCCATAAACCGCATTTGTCGGATAACCATTCTTCGCATACATCGGTCCACGATTCACCAGTGCATAGTAGCCGCGAAACAGCAGACTCATGCCGTCTACAAGCATAATTTTATGTGGTTGCAACGTCATCTCCTCCAGCTCTTATTGTAGCATAAAAGGCCGACGGAAATTCCGTCGGCCTTTACTCACAGTAGTTTGATGTAATATTATGCTAGTAAATCTTGCATTGCACTGCGATTATAGCCAATAATCAGATTCTCCCCGTCAAAAATAATTGGACGGCGAAGTAATCTCGGCTCTTCGCTCACCATCTCCAATAGTTCAGAGACGCTCATATCTTCAATATCCTTATCTAGCTCTTTAAACTTACGGCTGCGTGTTGAGAGGATGTCGTCCGTTCCGTTGTTAGTCATTTTTATAATTTCTAACAATTCTTCAGATGAAGGAGGGTTTTTGAACAGATGGCGCTCATCATACTCGATGCCTTTTTCTTTTAAGAACGCTTTCGCTTTACGGCAAGAGGTGCAGCTTGGATAAGTATAGAATGTCAGATGGTGATCACTCATCCCCGGTCATCTCCTTGTCAACTAATCCCGCTAAGATTAATAACTAATATATAGCTTATAAAAAAACTAAAGTGAGATAAATTTAAAATCCCTATCTTCTAAATCAACTTAATTATATTATTGTGCTTTATTCTATGTCAATAGTGTTTACAAAAGTTTCATTTACCCTTTCCTTTATTTGTACTATAATTAACTCCAGATAGAAGAATTTTGAGGGGGACTACCAGTGGAAAATGAAACTTTAAAACTAACGAGCGTGCTCGCTGACCCGACCCGCTTTTCCATTTACCAATACATCGTGTCAAAACACAGCTCAGTTACCGTGCAGGAAATGGCCGAACAGTTCGATATTCATCCAAATGTCGCACGTCTTCACCTGACAAAACTTGAAGATGTGAATCTTCTAGATTCCACCTCTGAGAAAACAGGAAAAGGCGGTCGTCCCAGCCGTTTGTATTCATTATCCGACCAGGTTATCAGCCTTCAATTTCCGCCTCGGGATTATCAATTATTAGCTACTATCGCTATTGAGACGCTTCTTTCTTTAGGCGATATGGGACAGAAAGCGCTTTACGATATGGGAAGAAGATTCGGGCATGAAGCGGCACGGCAGGCCATCGAAAGAGAACGTACCGGCATCTCCGAGATGAAGCCGGAGGAAAAAATCAATTCGATCCACCGCTTGGTACTTGCGCAAGGGCTGAATCCAGAAATCGAACTTCTTGATGAGCAAAATCTTCGCTTCCGTGTATATAACTGCACATTCAAAGAATCAGCAGTCAAAAATCCGGAAAGTATCTGCCGGATGCACCATGCACTGTTGCTTGGTATCTTCGAAACGTATTTTGGCGAAGACATCTCTTTAATTGAAGAGAACTCCATGCTTGCAGGATGCAAGTCATGCGACTATACGCTCTTGCGCTTATCTTGATGTGTCATATATTGGACAAACCTAGACATTTACAGTACTTGGCAGCTCTATTATAATAAGAATGATTGACACATTTATCTAATAACAGCAGTAAAAGGAGGGAATTAGAGATGGCACGCATGTACCGCGTATTGGCATTTTTTTGCCTGGTTATTGCGCTAATGGGGTTATGGGGTGGACTTCAAAGCATGGCATTATTATTCTTTGCTCAAACGGGCATGTTCCTCGCTTTAAGCTTTGTCGATCTCTCGGAAAGAACATACATGATGATTTTTATGACGTATCTGCTGTTGGCATTTACTGGATTCATGTTTTATGCATTCTTCGGCGAGTATCCGACGAACCTAGACGGCGATCATGCAAGCGCAGTTGTAAACACAGTGTCCTCATATCTCTAATTACAAACAAAACGGAGCGGAATTTTCCGCTCCGTTTCTTTTATTTACATAGATGGTTTCCAAGACTTGCAGCATGTCAGATCTGCATCTACCTGCTTGCCTTGGAGCAATACTTTAAATGTCCGTCCCATTCCTTCTGGCATGATGAGCTGACGAACGGCACGATTCCGCTTTGCAGACTCATTGCGGAACGGGTCTCCACCTTCATGCGGCACAAGATACTCCAATATACCTGCCTGCATCAAAAACTCCTGCTGCGTATAAAATCCGAGCAATGTAAGATCGATCTGATCTCCTAAATCCATAAGCGCCGAAAAATTAACATGGGAAGTGATATCCGTTTCACCGGGAGCCTCATATGGATTCTCGCTCATCTGATGATTCCGATAGCACAATAGTGTCCCTCGCTGCCTTGAAGGCGCATATAATGCATTGCGTTCATAGCCATAGTCGATGGTTAGTACATATCCTTCCTTCAGCCACTGCCCTGCCTCTCTCAACCACCTCAGACTGTTCAGATTCACCTCGGTCCGATATCCCTCAATCGGTGGAATGGACTCTTTTTTTATATACTCAGATAATCCCGGATCAGAGAGTGGACCTAAGCGCTCCACAAACGAAGCATGCGCCCCGTCAGTCTCGGACTCGGCTACATACACCTCCTGCCATCTCCCCTCCCAATATTCAATCAGGTGTACAGGAAAGGCGTCTGGCAATTCATTAGAGAACAGCACACCGTACAGCTCGGGATATGCCTTCTTCGCTTCGTCAATGCTCTCATACCATTCAAGTTTGACACTATCTTGAAACGAAGCAAGCACCGCCTGCTGTATGCTACGATGGTACTCACTAGCTTCAATCATGATGTATGTACAGGGAAGACCCAACTCCTCCAGCCATCCTTTTTTCTGTAAACGGTGCAGAATCTGAGCGCCTAACTGCCCTGTACCGCCTCCCATCTCCACAAGCATAGGAGTGTGGTGAGATAGTTTGCCCAGCATCTCACACAATACGTCAGCTACTACTTCTCCATACACCGATCCAACGGAAGCGTTTGTGTAAAAATCCCCCTCTTTGCCGATTTTCTGCTTTTTTTGTTCGTAATATCCGCCTTCTTTTGCATACAGTGCATAGGCCATATAATCATGAAATGTAATTCTCTTTTGGGACGCTTCCCGAATCGCCTGTTGAATGGCGTAAGTGACATCCACATTGCTTCTTCCTCTCTTTTTTCTCCATCTGCATCCCAGTATGGATTGTTGAATGAAAAATTTTTTCTTTAACACCATTGACACAGTTAAAAGATAGATTTATTATGTAAGTAACATCCCATATGTAAAACCCAGGGGCATTGCCCCACCCTATTAGTTTAACTCTAATTCTAATCCTCCCCCTAAACACCACCTTTACCCCAAGGTGGTGTTTTACTATTTTCTGATAGCTAACAAGGTACTACTATTCAGAAAAGGAGGCTGCATTTAATTTACACACAAACAAAGAAGCCGCCCACAGAAATTTTTTACGTACAGCAGCTACTAGCTCGATTACTCAGTCAAAGCATGGGCAATCTTAATCTGATCCTTACCTTGATGCTTAGCACGGTACATCGCGTCATCTACCCGCATAAGAAGTTCTTCCTTATCGTTGGCATGTTGAGGATACGAAGCAAGCCCAATGCTTGCCGTAATCTTGAATGGAAAGGCAAGAGAGTGAAAGGAGCGCTGAATGCGTTCGGCAATATGAAACGCATCCTCTAAGCGCGTACGCGGCAGGAGCAGGATCAACTCTTCTCCTCCATAACGGGCCACAATATCATATGCTCGAACCTGGTTCTGAAGCATTAAAGCCACCGCTTCTAATACTTGATCCCCGGTAATATGCCCGTATGTATCATTGATTTTTTTAAAATCATCAATATCAATCATGATAAGACATAATGGACTGTTGTAACGCACTGCTCGTGCATATTCTTCCGCATACCGCTCTGCGAAATATTGCCTCGTATGCAGTCCGGTTAACCCGTCAGTTATCGCCAGCGTCTTAATATGCTCATACTGCTGCACGTTCGTAATGATTGTGCCTAACTGCCGGGCAATTGCAATTAAAAATTGAAGCTGCATATCGGTAAAGCGCCGATAATCACTGTTATCAGCATAAATGATACCAAGAGGTTTATCCTTATACATAATAGGGACCGTGACTCCGCTATATAAGGCAAGCAAACGTGCAGCATCCCCACAACGCTCATCCTGCCTTGCATTCTGTACTACAACCGGCATCCCCGTTCGGAATGCCTCCTCATGTCTGCGATCACAGCCAGGAGTCGGCGGAAGAGTTAAGAAGGCCGCCCACTCCGCTTCGTTCTCTCCATTTATGTTTGCAAGCACAATCTTTTTCCCCTGTTCATCCACAAGACCAATCAAGACACGCGAACAAGCAAATGTCCCTGCAATCTCGTATTGTACAAGGTCAAGTACGTCATGAAGTCCTCTGTCTACATCGACTGCTCTCTCCATCATATCAAACAGAAACTGAAATTTACGACGCTGGTATTGTAAGTCCTGCTGTTGCTGCCAATTGCGCACTGCTATTCCAAGGCGAATAGCTACCCCTTCCAAAAACTCAAGCAGGTAAGAATCCAATTCGATTTCCTTTTGATGATATACATGTAAAATCCCCTGTCGCTCTCCCTTATAGCAGATGGGCAGCAGACAAACCATTCCATAATTCTGCAGCGGAAGAAAGGTGAAGTGAGTCTGCTCCCTTTTCGGATACAGCAACTGAAGCGCTCTCTCTTCTAGCGCTCGCTTCTCTGCCGTATGGGGGGCAAGTATATAGCAGTATCTGCTTTCTTCCCGGTCCGTATCCAGCCATACTTGCAGGTTTTGCTCCTCCTCTTCTATAAGGGAAACACAGATGCCTGCACCACATGCGCGTTCAATTACCTGACCAGCAAATGCAAGGGCGGCTTCAAGTTCTGTTGCCTCGGCTATATAAATATTCATCTCATTCAATAGACGAAGCAGACGAATATGCCGTTCTGCCTGTTTCCGGGAAAACTTATTGCTCACCATAACCACCTCATACTAGCTTCATCCAGTCTTTTTCATTCTATTGTACACCGAATCCATCTATATGAAATGATAAAAAAAGCATACTCCTGACGAGTATGCTTTCTTTTTATCTTTTGGCATCAATCGGCACATCAACCGCAGACTCTTCTTCAAGCATACGGTATTTGACACCTTCTACGTCATCAAATTGTCCGCTTTCTTTAGCTGCATACCAGATAAGCAGTGCTGAACCGGAGAAACAAATCATAATCGTGATGAGCATCCATGTTCCAATGGATAATCCAAATAGCATTGATTCATCATCCCTTTTCTTGAAAGTAAAATCCCCATACCCTACTAGACTTCCATTCTATCCCTTAGTTTAGCAATGTTTTAACACAGCGTGTGACCTATAAATTGCCAGGCTGTGAAAAATATGTGACAACCTTAGTATTACCGCAGCGTTTCTGCAATAAACGGATTATGCAGTTTCTCAAAACCAATGGTTGTATCCGGTCCATGCCCCGGATATACACGCGTTTCTTCCGGCAGCGGCATCAGCTTCTTCCGGATACTTGTAATAAGCTGTTCATAGTTGCCACCCGGCAGATCTGTGCGTCCGATTGAGTGAGCAAACAACGTATCGCCACTGAATAATTCTCCTTCAATAAAAAACGACACTCCACCCGGCGTATGTCCTGGCGTCTCAAGCACTTCAATACGCAGCCCGGCAAGCGAAAGCACATCCCCCTCTTGTACTTCATGCTCTGCCTGCGCACTCGTCATCGCCCCGCCAATCATCGGCCAGCGTGAAGACCCATTCAGGTCGGGATTGGTCAGCCACTCTTGCTCGCTCGCATGAATATATACAGGTGCTCCGGTTTTTTTGCGAACCTGCTCCAATCCACCCATATGGTCAAAATGCGCATGCGTTAAGAGAATGCCTTGGATATGATAATCCGCCGCCTTATCCAGCAGCTCTCCTGGCTGTATGCCTGCATCAATAATAATCGCTTCGTTCGTTTGCTCATTGGCTACAATATAACAATTCGTCTGTAATGGACCCAAAGGAAAAGAATGAATACGCAACAATAAACCCTCCAAATCTTTTATCAAATTTCATATGGAACCTCTTTTTCTTCCATCTCCTATTCTAGTCTACTCTTTATAAAAAGGAAAAGCGAAAGCTTCACCTACAGCGAGGCGAAGCTTCATGTACCTTCCCTTATAATAAGTCGGCGGCCAGCTGCGCAAGTGAAGAACGTTCCCCCTTCTTAAGCGTAATATGGCCTGACATTTTTTCATTTTTGAACATTTCGACCACATAGGTTAACCCGTTGTTTACCTCATCAAGATACGGATGGTCGATTTGCTGCGGATCGCCCATTAGAATAATTTTACTATTCTCACCGACCCGCGTTAAGATCGTCTTTACCTCGTGTTTCGTCAAGTTCTGCGCCTCATCAATAATAATGAATTGCTCAGGAATGCTGCGTCCGCGAATATAGGTCAATGCTTCGACTTGAATGCTTCCTAGCCCGGCCAGAATTTTATCCAAGTCCTTAGACTGCTTCGTATTAAATAAATATTCCAGATTATCATAAATTGGCTGCATCCACGGACGCAGCTTCTCTTCCTTCTCACCGGGCAGATACCCAATGTCTTTACCAAGCGGTACAATCGGACGCGCCACCAGCAACTTCTTATAAGCACGCTCATCCTCTGTCTGCATCAGCCCGGCCGCTAATGAGAGCAGTGTCTTCCCTGTCCCTGCCTTACCGGTCAGCGTAACAAGAGGAATGTCTTTGTTCAACAGAAGCTCCATCGCCATTTTTTGCTGCGCATTGCGCGCTTTTACACCCCAGATGATCTCATCGCCGAATACGAGTGGAAGGAGTTGCTTTCCATCTCCACTAATGCGCCCAATCGCAGATGAAGATGAGCCCAGCTCGTCTTTTAGAATAAGAAACTCATTCGGCAAAAATGTATGGTGAGGCAGTACATGCGTCAAATCAAGAAATCCGGTGCCATAAAACTGTTGAATCGCGTTCACTGGAACCTGTATGGTTGTATAACCCTGGTAGAGGCTGGAGAACTCATGCACCACACGGTCAGACAAAAAATCCTCCACCGGAAGACCGAGCGCATCCGCCTTCACGCGCAACAGCGCATCCTTCGATACGAGAATCACGGCGCGCGGCGATTCTTTCTGCTGCTCTTCTGTATAAAGATTCATTGCGACAGCAAGAATCCGGTTATCGTTGGTCATATCATGGAATAGCTCGTGCATGCGGGAAAATGACCGATGATTCAATTCGACCCGCAGATGCCCGCCACTTTCAAGTTCAACCCCATTATGAAGATGTCCTTTCGCCCGCAGTCCATCAAGCAAGCGAGCCGTATGTCTGGCATTTCTGCCGATTTCATCCATTAAGCGTTTTTTTGAATCCACTTCTTCAAGCACAACAGCTGGCAGCACTATATCATTATCTTGAAATGAAAAAATCGCCAGCGGATCCTGTAGCAGTACATTCGTATCTAAGACATAGATTTTTTTCAATGTCTCGCCTCCCGGGCAATATATATAGATGCTTATCCTACTAGCAAACGCCAGAATGCGATTGCCGAAAGCTTTCTGCTTATAAAAGAACAGATAAGAAATGTTCAGCAATATATTCGCTTTACTTTACTTTATGGTTTATGGAGGTTTGTTGTTAGTGTATGTTACAAAAAATATTCTAGAAGGAAAAATCATGTATGCCTCCTTCCTTTTTGCGCCACACTACGCATAAAGAACTGCAGTTAATGCCAGAAAGGATGGAACAAAATGAAGAAGCGCTCTATACTGCTGCTTGCTATTCTTATCGTCTCCGGATGCGGGCAGAACAATGCGGCCAAATCAGGTCAGCCAACTAATAAAACCGAAACCCAGCGAGTACAACAAACCGCACCCGAACCTGGCAAGCCACAAAACCCAAAAGCAACGGCGGATCGACTGGCTTCTCTTGCCTCAGACATTCCTCGCGTTCAAGGAGCTACCGCTATTGTCTTTGGGAAAGTTGCCATCGTAGGAATTAATGTTGATGCCAAGCTTGACCGCGCTCGCGTCGGCACGATTAAATACTCTGTTGCGGAAGCGCTGCGAGAAGACCCGCAGGGAGCTCGTGCTCTCGTTACCGCTGATCCTGATATTGTACAGCGTCTTCGGGAAATGAATGAAGACATTCGCCGCGGCCGACCCGTTTCTGGATTTGCAGAAGAATTAGCTGACATCGCAGGCCGACTGGTTCCGCAAGCACCACATCCAGAACCAAGACGCAATCAACCGCCTGCACAGACTCCTACGAAGCAAGGCCAGTAAAAACTTCATTCCAAAAAACAAAAAAATGCCTGGTCATCCGACTAGGCATTTTTAAGCGCTTGCATTACTTGATTATCCAGCTTTTGCGCAGCACGCGCATCGTATGTTTTCTCATAATGCGGTTCAATTGCAATACGTGAGCCATAAAACATCACATCACGTACTTCTTCAATCATCATTTCAATCAATGTTAATTTCAATGGTACATGCTCCATCCGCTCGGCTTTGATGTGCGCGTGTCCGCTAATGGAGTAAAAAGAGCCCGTCGCAAACACATTAAGCACAACATGGCTGTTGTGCTGGATGTTCTCGACAATAACTGATTTGCTGTTTACAGCGAACATGATAGTAGAAACATTCGGTGCATACACCCAAGAGATCGCACTGACATACGGCCCGCCTGATGCCTTGCTCACCGAAGACAGCATCGCAAACCTCTCATCTTGTAGTAGTGCCAGCAGCTCCTGGCTCAGAGATTGTGCTACAACTTCTGCCATAAGCAAAACCTCCTTACATCTGAGGATATTCTTATTGTACAACGAATAAAAGCATATCCTCAACTACCAATATGCAAAACATGGAGATGCAGCAGAACAAAGGAACGGATGGAATGGGAATGAACTATCGCAAGAACAAAAAATAGCCGCTCATTTAGGTTGCTCTCCACTCTAGTGCAGGTTTTTCCTGCTTTATTTATCTTATATATATCTTTTTTTATGTTGTATGATTTCTCTTTATCCGGCCTCTCCCGCCGGAAGCTTGCGATAGTTCATCAGTTCATTCTCTCCGCTTATTTACTAATGCAAGCTTCGTGCCAAGTTATTTAACAAGGAAAATTCTGATCGTTACTCTTTATCATATAAAAAAGCGATGCATTCGCATCGCTTTTTGCATCTAAAACGCATCATATACGCATCACGCATCAAACATGCATCGGTTTATTTTTTCTGCTCATACTTTTTTAGCCGGCGTACAACCGTGGATTGGTGAATCCCAAGGATTTGTGCTACTTTGCGGGTGCTTTGATACTGCTCATACAGCCTAAGGAGCTGTTCTTCTTCCTGTGCTCGTGTAAGCGGCACAGAAGACTTCCTCTCTTCTATCGCAGCTACGCCATTACCTACATGATGCTGCATGTTTTCAGCCGGAAAAGCCACCGATGGAACCTGTCCACCCAGCATCGTCCTCGGCAGATGACGAACATCAATAACCGGATCTACCGTCGTCACAATCAAACGCTCGATGATGTTTTCTAGCTCACGCACATTTCCCGGCCAAGAATATGTCTGCATCAGCTCCAACGCTTCGTAAGAAATACGCTTGCCTACCTGATGCTTTCCATTGAACTTTTCAAGGAAATAGCGAATCATCGGAAATAAGTCTTCCCTGCGTCTGCGCAGCGGCGGCACCTCAATCGGTACAACATTAATGCGATAATACAAGTCTTCTCGGAAAGTACCTGCCTGCACTCTGGCAAGGAGATTGGCATTTGTCGCAGCGACAAGGCGGAAATCAACGCTCCGCTCCTTTATATCTCCGATGCGGGTTACAAGCTTCTCCTGGAGCACCGTTAGCAGCTTTACCTGCAGGTCAAGCGGGAGTTCTCCTATCTCATCAAGAAATAACGTTCCCCCATCTGCAAGCTCGATCAAGCCCGGTTTTCCTTTCTGCTGCGCTCCTGTAAAAGCGCCCGGCGCATAACCAAACAGCTCGGATTCAAGCAAATTACCCGGAATGGCTCCACAGTTAATGGAGATAAACGGCCCCCGCGCCCGGTCACTTCGCTGATGAATCAGCTTGGCCAATACTCCTTTTCCAACCCCTGATTCCCCAAGAATCAGAATGGATGTATCAACCGGAGCAATACGCATACACATTTGCAAGATATTGCGCATCTCTTCACTTTCTGCAATGACGCCTTCAATCTCCATCTGTTGAGCACGCAGCACTTCTAATTCTGAGTGATAACGCTCAGAGAGCTGCTTCGCTTCTTCAAGCTCCCCTTTCACCTGGTTGAGCTGGCTTAAGTCGCGGCAGTTCATAACAATATGAAGAATCTGTCCTGTTTCATCGTCTAAAATCGGCGTACCCGTCGACAGCAGTACACGTCCATTCACCACATGCTGAATGACGCTTACACGCTGTTTCTTCTCTAATACCAGCTTGCTGACAGCCTGAGAGATAACACCCTTGCGCTCAAGCTCTTCTTCAAGCGTACCAATTGCCTCCTGTGCCGGCACACCTGTCATTCGGCTAAATGCTTGATTGAAATGCCGGATGACTCCGTTTCGATCCACCACAACAATTCCATCATGTGAAGACTCAATGATCGTATCAAGCTCTCGATTTAGCTTCTGGACAGCGGTTAACTCCTGCGAAATCCCTTCAAGTTCCGTAATATCCTGCATGACGCTTGCCATACCGATTTTTTTGCCTTCATCCGTTACGATCGGAGTATGGTTAATCAATAGCTTACGACCGCCATAATCTAGCCGCACCATCCGCTTCTTCTCCAAAGAAAGCAAAAGTTCCAGTAAGGCATGATCAGAGATAAGTTCATCAATCGAGGTGCGAATGACATCGTTTGGCGAAATGCCAAGAAGACGTTCTGCGGCCTGATTAATAGACATGACATGCCCAGTCAGATCAATCGCTACAATGCCATGGTAGGTGGACTGCAGAATGGCATCCAACTGCGAGATCGTTTTTCGCGTCTGATGCTCAAATGCACGCAAAATATCTGTCCGCGTTAAAATTCCAACAAGCGTTCCCGAGCGGTCGATAACCGGAAGACGTCCCGCATCAAGCTCCTCATCCCAATCCTCGTAGATCTGCTGATCATCGTACAATGTCACAAGCCGAGTCTCCATTAGCGTACCTACAGCCGTCTCTTCTGGAAGATGGTTTTTTAACGCGCGGAATACGTGAGATTTCGTTACTAAGCCAATCAACTTATACGCTTCATCTACGACAGGCAATCCATCGATTCGATTGTCTAATAGAAGGGAAGCAGCGCGGCTAATGGCCTCCTCTTTATATAGAACAATCGGATTTGCAGTCATGTAGTCCCGTACTTTCATCAAAACGCTCCTTATTCGTCCATAGTTAAAGCCGATAAGAATAAAGGTACGGAGAAGCTGCGCCCTCCGTACCTTACCTATCCCCATATCACTTACTGGCCGTAGCGCGGCTCCGCTTCGATAGCGGACAGCAGCTGTTCGAGCGCGTCGATATCATAGAACTGTGTTTTCGTCTTGCCATCCGCCGTATATTTGACACGATACATCGTTTCGTCTTTTACAAACTCTACATCCTCTAACTTAAAATCCTCTTCGAGAATGGAATAAAAAAATTCGCTTGTTTTCTTTGCTGCACTGTCTTCCGGTCGAGCATCAGACACAATCTTAATCTGCAGGTAATCAAACAGTGCGTTCTCAAATTGCTTCGTCAATATTTCCACCTCTCGCATTTATTCTTTTATGATGACGGCATACAACCCACTGTCCACCCAATTTCTTATCAGGTCCATTGCTTCCACTTTAACCTTAGGAGCGGATGCGAACAGCGCCTTGACCTCCTCGTGCGGCAGCAGCATCTGAAAAAAACTCTCACCGCAGTGAGACAACTGCCACAGCCTACCATCAAATACAATATCTCCTTGCACAGACAGATCAAAATCAGCTGCCGTACCGCACGCTACAGCCCCTTCCTCCTCCGGCTCATCCGGGAGAATGGCCGCTTTCACTGTAGGAAGCAGGCGCGGATGAATCTCACGCAGTACAGACGATATAGGCTGAAGATCCGCTTCTGCATAGGCTGCTCGTGCCTTCCCCAGCATCCAACCGTCTTCGGTCATCTGTACCGGTGTTAACCACAGCATGCGCTCATCCCCTTTGTTCTTTCTCCCGCATCGACTTGACGTCTTTGCGTCGCAAACGCGCGAACAATAGCACAACAACAGCTACACACAAAGCCGGAATCATCGGCAATCCCATAGCATTAAGAATCGCTAACGGAAATGTACCGATAAACAGCAGAACATATACCAAAACCTTCTTAAGAATCGGAAGCGGTTGCGCAAAACCCAACTCATATGTTACAGCCGTTAATAAAAAAATCAGAAAAAATTTTATATACATTGCCTGTCCCCTACCTGTGTAAAACTCATATATGCTCTCATATTAAACAGATTGACAGAAAAAAACAACCGCAGAAATAGCAAAAGGAGAGGCATAGGGCCTCTCCTTCTTCATATTGTTCACACATGAACATAATTGCGGTTCACTTCTGGTGTTACAACTTCCATCTCACCGACACCGCGAATTAATTTCTTTACATAATACTTCTCCGGCGCAAGCACTGAAACCATATAGTCAATGGCAACCTGTGGATCCACCGTTTCTCCGCATGTGTAGCAGTCCAAGGCAGCAAAGCCGCGCTCTGGATACGTGTGGATGGAGATATGGCTTTCTGAGAGCATCACAAGAACTGTGGCACCCTGCGGCTCGAATTGCTGCGCTTGTACTGACAGCACTGTTGCTCCGCATGCTTCCGCCGCTTCTACCATATGATTCTTCAGAAATTCCGCACTATTCAGGCGATCAAAGTCAACTCCCCATACGTCAATCGCTACATGTCTGCCGAAAGTTGAATATTCCATCTTCCAGCTCCCCCTTCCTAGGATGAGTAATTGTAAACATCGCTAGGACCTACGTCATTCACCACGGGGGCGAGTGAGGGATATACAATCCCAACCCTTTAAGTGAATCCTGGTTCCTAATCACACATAAATCTCAAGTGAATTTTCTTAACGAAAACTAAAGTAACATGAATACGCCAAATATGCAATACTTTTTTATTCGTTATGTATGTCATTTTTTAATGCATTCTCAAGCACCTGTTTCTCTTCGTCAGAAAGAGCATATACTGACGTTCCATTCTCTACAGGTTTGGCGTATACACGGGATTCATGACGGCCATAAATGCTTGTCATGACTACACCGTCTCCATTCTCGTCTACAAATGCGACTGAGAAGCTTAAATCGCTGCCTTCATTTTCAAAGGCCGAGAAACGAAGTATACTCACCCGCCCTTTTTGCTCCCTTACTTTCTGCCTCATCGTATCCGCTAAAGCTTCTACCCCATGCTGAGATGCTTCGAGCGCTTCCATTCGGTCGAACAACTTCTCAAGCATCTGCTCCAGATTATCTTTCGATGTTCCCTGCGCCATGCGTCGAAAGCGTTTCTTTAACCGTCCGAACTTCACGCTAAGGACAATGTTCCAAATAAACAAGATGAGAAATAGAAGCAAGAGAAGTCCAAAGATGCCTGCGACGATTTCTTTGGTGAACCATACCTCCACGGCTGTACCATCCTTTCACTGCAATAAAGTAACACTTCTATCAGTGGGTGTGGAAGAAGAACACCACTGACCGAGCTAAATCCACAACGTGTCTATTTTATATCAGATGGCCGCACTATGACCACAGCGAATATTGGTCTTTTTTACAAATTGGTTCTAATTTAACCAATAAAAAACCGCCGGCATATTTGCATCGGCGGTGCTTTGTTCATCGAATCATGCTAGCCTACGTAGAGGCAGAACTTATTTTTAGGGCTGTCTTATACAGCACTTCGGTTCCTAGGGCGATATCTTCATAGGTGGAAAATTCTTTTGGATTATGGCTGATCCCATCCTTGCACCGTACAAAAATCATTCCATAATCACAAACATACGACATAGCAAGCGCATCATGAAACGGTCCACTCATTAATTCCGGCGCCTCCATGCCCATTTCCTTGCAGGCTTCGCGCATTTTTTCCATAATCGGCTCAGCGCAATACCTCGGTTCGCTATTCGTATCCTCCTGTATCGTGTAGGCCAAACCGTGTTCAGCAGCGATCTCCTCTATCTCTTGGCGCAGTTCTTTTTCATATGCGTGCCGACGTTGAATGTCAATGTCACGCAAGTCTACTGTAAATACGACTCGCTCCGGTATAATATTTCGCGAATCCGGAAATACCTGAAGGCTTCCAACCGTCCCTACCGTTGGATTCTTGGGATAGCGCGCGGCGATCTCATTGAGCTTAACGACGACCTTCGCTGCGCCAAGCAGCGCATCTTGTCGCATTGTCATCGGTACTGAGCCTGCATGCCCAGCAAAGCCGACCATTTCTACCGTAAGCCAAAGTGGTCCTGAAATGCCTGTCACGATACCTACAGGCCGATCCATCGCTTCAAGTATCGGTCCCTGTTCGATATGAAGTTCCAAATAGGAACGAATGGCACCCGCTTCATACTCTGATTCATGGAATCTGGCAGGATCACAACCGAAATCAAGTAACGCCTGCTTTCTTGTGACCCCATTTTTATCCTTGCGCCCTAGCTCCCCTGCCTCCAACTTGCCAAGAATGCCCCGGACACCGAACAGACCTTTATTAAAACGGCATCCTTCCTCATCACAAAATGCCGCTACCTCAATGGGAACCTCGGGAACAATCCCGTTTTCCTTCATTGTCTGTACTACCTCTATGCCACCCAATACCCCAATTGTTCCATCAAAGCGACCGCCATATGGCTGTGAGTCAATATGCGAACCGATCATTAATACGGGAGCCTTTGGATTCTTTCCCTCCAATCGTCCGATCAGGTTACCAAAATGATCAATACGTGCACTCATCCCAGCTTCGCTCATCCATTGTTTTACTGTCTCTACAGCTTGCTTGTCTTCTTTGGACAGAGCGAGCCGACACACACCTGTTTCTTCAATCTGTCCAATCTTTGCTAATTCAGCAATCCGCTTTTCCAATCGTTCGCTGCTTATATTCAGATGCAGAGTCGCCAATCCTCTTCCCCCGCCTTCCTATATCGACATATGATTTACTTTACAAAATCCCGTTTCTGACCGATGGATTCCTCATTTCCTTTATACCAACGGGTTGTTACTACTTTTTTTCTTGTATAAAATTCTATTCCGTCTTTTCCGTTCGCATGCAAATCGCCATAAAAGGAGTTTTTCCATCCAGAGAACGGGAGGAAGCTCATGGGAGCTGGCAAACCGATGTTCACTCCAACCATACCGGCCTCGACCCGTTGTACGAATTCCCTGGCATAAGCCCCACTGTTCGTATAGACACACGCCCCGTTACCAAAGCGCGATTCGCTGATTGTCTTGATGCCCTCATCAAAGCTTTGAACCCGCACCATACTAAGCACCGGCGCAAAGATTTCATCTTGGATGATGCTCATATCCGTCTTGGCATAATCGAATATCGTCGGTCCAAGAAAATAGCCTTGCCCGATGTTCACTCCTTCTTCACGTCCATCACGAATGAGCTGCGCTCCGCTCTCCTCTCCTTGGTGAATGTAGCTGTGTGCTCTCTCCAACTGGCTCTTGCGGATCACCGGTCCCATCTCATTGTTCCGATCAGATCCGGGTCCTACCTTCAGCCGATCTGAATAGGCAACGAGTTTCTGTGCTAATTCATCTGCAATCACCTCATGTGCTACCACTACGCTAGCGGCCAGGCAGCGCTCACCTGCACAGCCAAAGGCAGAACTTACAAGAATCTCCGCTGTCTTATCCAGATCCGCATCCGGCATAACAAGGTGATGGTTTTTTGCACCCGCCAGCGCTTGTACACGCTTGCCATGCTTAGAAGCAGTCTTGTAAATGTATTCTGCAACAGGCTGAGAGCCAATAAAGGAAACAGCCTTAATACCTGGATGCTCAAGCAGCGCATTCACGGCATCATGAGCACCGTGTACAAGGTTGAGAACACCTGGTGGTACACCTGCCTTTTGAGCAAGTTCTACGACGCGGATCGCGCTTAGCGGCGTCTTCTCTGATGGTTTTAGTACGAATGTATTTCCGCAGGCAATTGCTAATGGAAACATCCAGAGCGGAAGCATGCCCGGAAAATTGAATGGGGTAATACCTGCAACCACGCCAAGCGGAAAACGAACCATGTGAGTATCAATGCCCCGAGATACGTTCGATAGTGTATCTCCCATCATCAACGTAGGAAGTCCACAGGCAAATTCAACTGACTCAAACCCCCGCAACAATTCCGCATAAGCCTCATGGTACGTTTTTCCGTTTTCTCTTGTAATCAATTCTGCAAGTTCTTCCTGATGCTCAAGTAAAATGGCATGAAAAGCAAACATGAGCTTACTTCTTTCGCTAACGGTCGTCTCCTTCCATTCAGTACACGCATGTTCAGCCGCCATTACCGCCCGCGCAACATCTTCATAGGAAGAAAGAGGCGTTTTGGCAATAACCTCACCTGTGGCAGGATTTATTACTTCTTCGAACCGATCCGTTTGAGCATCCACCCAACTTCCATTAATGAAGTTTTTAAGCAAGGCGATTTCCACTTGTTTTATATTCATTAACGCCTTCACCCCTTTTTTGATTGCTATATTTAATATTAATAATAATTCAGAAAATTTTCATTATACACTTTGTCTAATAATCTCCGGATCAACTGGACGGAGTGTATAGTCTTTTATAAAACGAGTAGTAACGATCACTTGGCACACGTAATCTTGCACAAGTATACGCAGCTTCCATTCTTTATTTTTATTTAAATTTTCAAAATATTTAATTGACCGTATGTAGACGAGTACTTATAATCAAATTTGAAGAATATATTTTTAGCAACTAAAAATATATTTCTTTATTTTTAATATCTAAAAAAATAGAAAGGAGGAACACAACAACTTATTATCTCGGATATTCTCTCCTGTTTTTTCATTTCGGTGTATGTTCTTATTTCCACAAAGGAGGAGAGTTATGAAGACGCAAATTGAAACAAACGGTATCGTAACACTTGATCCACACGTCTCGCAGCAAATGAAAGACAGTCCGCTATGGAACGAGGATCTGCGCCCTACAACAAAAGAGGAGCATTCATGGAAAGGGATTAACTTTGCAGCCTTATGGGTCGGCATGTGCCTTTGTATTCCTACGTATACGATGGCAAGCGGTATGATTAGTCTGGGTATGAACTGGTATCAAGCAATCCTCACCATTTTCCTTGGTAATGTTATCGTGCTCATCCCTATCCTGCTTAATTCTCATGCCGGAACTAAATTCGGGATTCCATATCCTGTATTTGCTAGGCTCTGGTTCGGCTCAAAAGGCGCGCATATTCCGGCAATGGCTCGAGCCATTGTAGGCGCCGGCTGGTTTGGTATTAATACATGGATCGGGGCCGGGGCCATCGATACGTTATTATCTGCTTCCTTCTCCTCCTGGCAAAGCATTCCTTTCCATACCGCTATTGTATTTGCACTATTCTGGTTACTTAATGTCGGTGTGGCTTATAGAGGACCGGAAGCAATCAAATTACTCAGCATTATCGCAGCTCCTATACTGGCTGTCTCCGCGGTCATTCTTCTGATCTGGGCATTTACTTCGGCTGGCGGGTGGGGACCGATGCTTTCTGCACCTTCCAAGTTTACCTCCACCGGCGAGTTCCTTACGTACTTTTTCCCTTCCCTAACCGGCGTGATCGCTTTTTGGGCTACGATGGCATTAAATATCCCCGATTTCTGCCGTTATGCCAAAACCCAAAAGGCACAGGTGGTTGCCCAGAGCTTCTCACTCCCGCTTACGATGGGTTTGTTTTCCTTTATCGGCATTGCCGTTACATCTGCCACGCTTGTTATTTTTGGCGAAGCGCTCTGGGATCCGGTACTTCTTCTTGCCAAGTTTCCTCCATTTATTATCTTTTTAGGAACGATCGTTATCGTTATCTCTTCCATTACTATTAATGTTGGGGCGAATGTTGTCGCACCCGCGCGTGCCGTTGAAAATCTATATCCGCGACGAATCACTTTTGCCATGGGTGCAGTGATTACCGGGTTATTCGCTCTTCTTATGCAACCCTGGTATATCATGTCGAACTTCGGGAACTACATTTTCGGCTGGCTGGGAACATATGGAGCGCTGCTCGGCCCTATTGATGGAATCGCTATTGCTGATTACTGGATCGTCCGGCGCAGGCGCATGGCATTGAAAGAGTTATATATGCCTGATGGCCGCTACAATTATACGTCTGGTTTTAATATGAACGGTGTGTATGCACTTCTAATCGGCGTGGCGATCCCTCTCTTAGGTGTATTTATTCCTTCCCTTCGCTTTATGTGGGAAAATGCCTGGACATTCGGCTTGTTTATTTCAATTTTTGCCTATATGTATCTCATGAAAAACGATAAGAGTATACTAACGAAAGAAGAATATGAAGCCATTACTGTGTTCTCGGATGATACACCTGCCCCTCCCGCCGCACCTGACGTGAAAACAGCGATAAAATAGCAAACACAAAGAACCTCCCAGGCGCGCATGCGGCCGGGAGGTTCTTTTATTCCTGAAAGGGCATCTCTTTCATATGCGCTTGATACTGATTCCGTAAATCGGTAAATGTAGCGGACTGAATATCTTTGATATCATACACAAAATCCAATTGAACTGCACTAATCTGTTCATCCGGCTTATAGGCGATATAATACGTTAATGTGTCGTCAATGTGATAGACAATCCCGTCATGGCCAAGCTGTGTCACGTATTCCTGAATCCTACTTCCAGCCCAGCGGCTTAACCCAACGCTCGCTATTTCCACAGCTTCTTCGTCCGGTATTCCATGTGGATATTTCCACGCTAATGCTAGACTGCGTATCTCCTTCTCACCAAAACGTCCGTCAAGCTGAAGCGGATTCTGTAAGTATAACAACTGGCGAATCACGCTTCCTTTATCATGATTCGCTTCTGCATGGCAATAGGCATATTCCGCAGCGACCGTATAATCGCTCACAAGATACACACCCGATCCGAATACCGCCTTAATCTCGATATCATTCCAAAACTTTCTCTCTTCCGCAGCGAGGTACTTCTGGCTTCCGACCACTTCTATAGCTTCCGACAAACAAATTCCCCTATAGACAACTACGTGCTCTACCATTCCCTGTTCTCCTCCTTCGTATCAGAGTAAGAACACCTCACATTCTCTTCCTACCTATCTGTATCTCTTTTCATGCGGAAGATGATGTATATCCCTCGAACAAGCTCCCACTATATCATTATGAAAATCTGAAAAAACTATAACACAAATTTCTTTTCTTCTCAATTTCTTATTATTCAAAAAATATTTTTCCATCAAAAAAGGAAGCGATCGCCGCTTCCTTTTTCTTTCTTTTAGAGTTGAGCTGAGAGGTTCACGTACGTTTCAGGCCGCCTATCCCGGTAGAATTGCCACTGATCCCGAACATTGTGTATGACATTCCGATCCATAATTCCGATAATGACCTCATCTTTATCCCGGCTTCCCATCGCCACAAATTCACCTCGCGGGCTGACAAGGTAACTTTGCCCATAGAACTCCCCCATATTCCACGGTGCTTCAAGTCCAACACGATTAATAGCCGCTACATAGAAGCCATTTGCAACCGCATGAGCCGGCTGCTCTAGCTTCCATAAATATTCGGATGTACCCGCTACCGTTGCGGATGGATTAAATACAATCTCTGCTCCATTGAGTCCAAGAAGACGCGCCCCTTCTGGAAAATGCCGATCATAGCAAATATAGACACCAACCTTGGCATATTTCGTATCAAATACCGGATAATCTTCATTGCCCGGCTTAAAATAATACTTCTCCCAAAAACCTGTACCGCCTTCACCCGCCGCCACATGCGGAATATGCTTCTTGCGGTACTTTCCAAGATACGTTCCGTCTGCATCAATAACCGCAGCCGTATTATAATACACACCCTCAGCCGCCTTTTCATAAATCGGCAGCACGATAACTACATTGTTTTTCTTGGCCACATCTTGAAAAAGCTGTGTGGTTGGTCCGTCCGGAATCGATTCGGCCGCCTCATACCACTTCACAGTCTGCTCAGCGCAGAAATACGGCCCGTAGAAAATTTCTTGCAGGCAGATAATCTGCGCTCCCTTAGCCACCGCCTCATCAATCAGCGTCATATGCTTAGCGATCGCCTTTTCCTTGTGCACATCCACCGGTTCATCTCCATGCACATCATGACTGGCTTGAATGAGTCCAATTACAACTTCTTTAGACATCCGATCCCCTCCTGTAATCATATGCTACCGCCTTTAATTAATACTGCTGGAACGGCTGCCTGCTTATATACTGTCCTCTTCCTTTTTTGCCGTGAAATTGCTGATCTTTGACAAGCACTTCGCCGCGCGAGAGAACGACAACTGGTTCCCCTGTTATCTTCATTCCCTCAAACGGATTATAATCGACGTTCATATGATGGGTAGCGGCAGAAAGCGTACGTTCTCTATTTGGATTAAAAACGACAATATCGGCATCGCTTCCTACAGCGATTGTTCCTTTCTTCGGAAAAAGTCCAAATAATTTGGCTGCATTCGTAGAAACGGCATTGACAAACGTATTCAGTCCAATTCGTCCTTTGTGCACGCCTTCCGAATATAAAATAGAGAAGCGATCCTCAATCAGCGGGCCTCCATTAGGGATTTTAGTAAAATCATCTTTTCCAAGATCCTTTTGTCCTTCGAAGTTGAACGAACATTGATCCGAACCGACCGTTTGCAAGCTTCCATTACGCAGCGCCGCCCACAACTCTTCCTGATTCCACTTCTCCCTTAATGGAGGAGACCATACGTATTTGGCTCCCTCAAAATCAGATTTTTGCAAATCGGTAACATCGAGCACCAAATATTGCTGGCATGTCTCTCCCCATACTTTTAACCCTTGAGCCCTTGCTTCCTTAATTTTATTTGCAGCCGCCGCACACGATACATGCACAACATAAATTGGCGCATCAGCAAGCGCTGCCATGGCAATGGCTCTTCCTGTTGCTTCCGCTTCCACTTCCGGAGGACGAGTAACCGCATGATAATACGGTGACGTGTTGCCCTGCTCTAATGCTTTTTGTATAAGCAGTTCGATCACATCCCCATTTTCTGCATGTACCTGTACAAGCGCCCCAAGTTCCTTTGCCTTTGTGAGCGTTTGGAATAGCGTTCCATCGTCAACCTGAAACACATTTTTATAGGCCATAAACAGTTTCAACGATGTGATTCCTTGTTCTTGTACAATAGACGGCAGCTCATTGAGCACATTATCATTCATTTCGCTAATCATTAGATGAAAGCTATAATCAATATTTGCTTTTCCCTCTGCTTTTTTATGCCACATCTTCACTGCTTCTTTTAACGGTTTCCCTTTTTGTGTAAGACAGAAATCTACAATGGTTGTTGTACCACCAAATGCGGCAGCCCGAGTCCCTGTTTCAAAATCATCTGCTGTTACCGTGCCACCGAACGGCATATCTAAATGTGTATGCGGATCAATACCGCCGGGAAATACGTAGCATCCTTTTGCGTCGATAATTTCTGCTTCGGGCGCATCAATCGTATCTGCAATGGAGGTAACTTTTTCACCTTCAATCAAAATATCCGCTTTATATATGTCCGAGCCGGTAACAACAGTTCCACCTTTAATGATTTTTGCCATGCACTCTCCCCCTTTTATTGTGCCTGGTTTAGTAAAGCGGTACGTTCTTTCCATGTAAGCGACGGCTGCTCGCTTGGCACTTCTACCATCGTAATACAGTCCTCAATCGGGCAGACAATCGAGCAGAGATTACATCCTACACAGTCTTCCTCCTGCACAACCAGCTTTTCGCGTCCGTCCTTCATCTGTACGATTTCAATACATTGGTGTGATGTATCTTCACAAGCGATATGACACCGATTGCAGTTGATACAGGATTGTTCATCAATATGAGCCACTACTTTATAATTGAGATTCAAGTTCCCCCACTCGGAGTAACGGGGAACTGATTTCCCTACAATATCCATAACCGATGCAATGCCCCGCTCGTCAAGATAATGGCTCAGTCCTTCAGCCATATCCTCTACGATTCTAAAACCGTACAGCATGGCCGCCGTACACACCTGAATACCGGATGATCCCATTAACATGAACTCTACAACATCGCGCCAGTTTGAAATGCCGCCTATACCCGAAATAGGCAGATCCACTTGGGGATCGCGTGCACATTCAGCCACCATATTAAGAGCAATCGGCTTTACTGCCGGCCCGCAATAGCCACCATGAGCGCCTTTTCCATCCACATGGGGAATCGGATTCCATGTATCAATATCAACCCCCATCAAACTGTTGATGGTATTGATCATACTGATTGCGTCTGCTCCGCCCTGCTTGGCAGCCCGTGCCGTATATCGAATGTCCGTAATGTTGGGGGTAAGTTTTACGATGACTGGCGTTTGCGCTACTTCTTTTACCCATTCAGTCTGCTGCTGCACCATTTCGGGCTGTTGTCCAACCGCAGAACCCATGCCGCGCTCTGCCATGCCATGAGGACAGCCAAAATTCAACTCCAGACCATCCACTCCGATATCTTCTACCGCCTTAACAAGCTCATGCCACCTCTCACGGTTCGGCTCCATCATCAGCGAAGCGACAAGTGCATGGTTAGGAAACTTCCTTTTTACTTCTTTCATTTCTTTTAAATTCACTTCAAGCGGACGATCCGTAATAAGCTCAATGTTGTTAAATCCGACCGTCTGCCCATTGTATTTCAAACCGGCAAAGCGGGATGTTACGTTGATAATCGGGTCGCCAAGCGTTTTCCATACAGCTCCGCCCCATCCTGCTTCAAACGCTCTCTCTACCTGATAACCCGTGTTGGTAGGTGGTGCCGAAGCGAGCCAGAACGGGTTCGGTGCCTGAATTCCCCCTAGATTTATCCGTAAATCGGCCATAGAAATACCTCCTTGGATTTCGTAGATTCTCGTTTTTAAGCTAGAGCTTGCTCTTGCGTAGATTGATATGCCTTATGAATGCCATACGCTGCCTTCTTGCCTTGCTCCGCTGCATCCACTACCATGGCCTCCGCATTTCCTAGACCAAAGATGCAATCACCTGCAGCAAAAATTTTTGGATTGGATGTTTGGTTGTTCTCATTCACTTTAATTACACCGCGAACATGTTCTAAGCCAAACGATTGGATGAGCGGCAGCAGTTTATTCTGACCTATTGCTTTGATTACGCTGTCCACTTCTACCGTAAAGGCTGAGCCTTCGATCTGCACCGGACGCGGTCGACCCGACGCATCAGGCTCGCCCAGCTCCATGCGCACGCATTCTAACGCTTTCACCTTTCCCCTCTCATCTCCTATAATCCGCACAGGCGTTACCAGCCATCTGAATTCGACACCCTCCTGCTTAGCAAACTCATACTCGAAGTCATACGCCGTCATCTCATGTTCCGTTCTGCGATACATCATCGTTACCTGCTCTGCTCCGAGGCGGCGTGAACAGGTGGCTGCATCAATCGCCGTATTGCCTGCGCCAATCACGACGACGCGTTTGCCGACCGAAAGCATCTCAAGCGGCTTGGTTTTCGTATCTTCTACAAGCGCAATCGCATCATATACCCCATCCAACTCTTCTCCTTCAATTCCTAAATCAGGCACATTGCCAAGCCCTATCGCCAGCACCACATAATCGTATCCGTTCACAATTTCTTCAACTTGAATATCTTTTCCGACCATCATGCCTGTAAGAATGGTCACGCCCAGCTTCTCGACCTGTTCAACTTCCCATAAAGCGACCTGCTGAGGCAGACGAAACGATACAATTCCGTACGTATTCAAACCTCCCGCCTGCGCCTTTGATTCGTATACAGTTACTGCATAACCGAGCCTGGCCAACTCTCTGGCTGCTGACAGGCCCGCTGGCCCCCCTCCAATAATCGCCGCAGTTTTTCCATTGCTCTCTCCTTTATGAAATAAAACTGCATCATTCTTCATCGCCCAGTCCGTAGCATAGCGCTGCAGTTGTCCAATCATAATCGGTGAAGAAGCATGATTGAGCACACAGGCGCCTTCACACAGCTCAGAAGTAGGACAAACTCTCGCACAGCTCGCTCCGACGGGATTGGCTTCCATAATAGCGCGGGCAGAACCCAACATATTTCCTGAAGCAATCTTCTTAATGAATGAAGGGATATTGATACCGGTTGGACAAGCTTTAATACATGGTGCATCGTAGCAATAAAGGCAGCGATTCGCCTCATCCATTGCATCTTTTTCCCGTAAACCGGGAAGGAACTCTTGAAAGTTTTTCGTAAGTTTTTCGACGGGAATAAAAGCCTGTTGACTCACTACGCTCTCCTCCTTGACGAAAATAATCGTATTGTAGTTAAAATTTTCAGAACTTTATATTAATATTATTATACAAAAAATAAATTATCAACATTTTTAATTGCTTATATAAATATTTTTAACTGAATAGGATGAATTGAATGTTTTATCACATTTCGAAAAGGAAATAAGGTTGAGAGAAAGATAAACTTTGTTAAAATAAAAGAAAGAAGGCTTCGTATTTTTAGCATATTGGCATGCGTGAAAGGATACAGGAGAATGGAATTAGAAGAGCGCATCACACATATAAAACAAGAAATTAAGGAAAAACAGGCGCTGCTTGCAGAGCTTGAAGAAAAATTAACCGAATATAAAAGCCAAAAGGAACAGCGGAAGCATTACGTAGCTTCTAAAGAAATTATTGATTATATAAAGCAACGTTCCGGTAAGATCATCAATATGTCCACCATCAAACGCTGGACAGATGAAGGATATCTTGGCGAGGTGACGGATGAGCGCGAACGGTTTTGGGCATTGAAAACCAAGCAGGGAAAAAAACGCAACCTCTATAAAAAAGAGAGCGTGTTCTCATTTCTATATGCTAAAGGGTATCTGTTTCCTTATTACGATATATTGGATGAAGTGCTGTATGATACAGAAACAGCTTCTCTTTTAGCTACCATCATCGATATTCGTATGGAGGATGGGCAATTTCTCTACAAAATTCAATTATCTGATTATACAATCATCGACAGCGTGAACGAGAAGCAATTGAAAGGTGCGGGACACAATGGTAAGTATTGAAATCAAAAACACAAACGATAATATTTTGATTGCAAGAAAAATAAGAGATGCAAATAAGGGTGCAATAGAAGGGTTCACGCTTAAATTTACGGAAGATAACAGCGCAATCGTCATAGAAGGGGAAAAGCTATTCATCCCGGATAAAATGCTGCTGACAAGTGATATGAAGATAAGCGGAATGATTAAACCCCTGCCGGATGGATTTGAAATTCTTGATGAGGAAAAAGGGAAGACTGTAAACCTGCACCTCGATGCCGAATTGGTGAAGGAAATCAACGTGATCCGCAGCTATGTAAAAAGCAAGACGCAGCATGACGTATTATTAGAGCTGTTTAAAAAGGGACTTGAACAGTATAAAAAAGAAAACGATACAGACCAAAAAAGAAGCGACCGATAAGTCGCTTCTTTCTTCATGTATCTTCCGCTATTTTCCGCCAAACCGAATGGCAAGCTGTATAAGTGTACGAACCGCAACACCTGTAGCGCCGGTCGGATTGTGGCCGTTATCCTTATCGGTAACTGCCGTTCCTGCGATATCAAGATGAACCCAAGGCGTATCTTCTGCAAATGCTCCGATAAAAATACCGCCTTGAATACAGCCCGCCGGACGACCCGCATCATTTTTGATATCCGCGATCTCACTCTTAATATACTCTTGATATTCTTCAAAATTCGGCAGCTGCCACATCTTTTCCCCAGCGATGCGAGCTGCTGACTTCACATCCTCAAGCCATTCTTCATTGTTCGTAATCATACCGGTAGCTGCATGTCCGAGCGCAGAGATTACCGATCCTGTCAGCGTCGCTACATCTACCAGCTTCGTCGCCCCCAGATGCTTTGCATATGCAACACCATCCGCTAGAATTAAGCGACCTTCGGCATCTGTATGCACAATTTCAATTGTCTTCCCGGCAAATGAGCTAATGACATCAGATGGTTTTAAATTATTCCCTGCGATCATATTCTCGCAGGTAGGAATGACAGCGATAACATTTACGTGCGGCTGCAACGCACCAATGCCGTCCATTGCTGCAATAACGGCTGCCGCTCCGGCCATGTCTGTCTTCATTTCACCCATTCCTTCATCAGGCTTCACCTGAATTCCACCGCTATCAAAGGTAATTCCCTTGCCAACATAACCAAGCACTTCTTTGCTATCGGAAGCGCCATGATATTTCATTACAATCATTTTCGGCTCGTTGGTACTTGCCTGGCCTACACCTAACAGCGCACCCATTCCCAGTTCTTCCAAATCAGCTTTATTCAATATGCTAACTTCTAGGTTGCGCCGACGCGCCACGTCTCTCGCCCGCTCCGCTAAAATGGCAGGGGTCATCTTATTTGCCGGTTCATTTACAAGATTGCGTGCGAGATTGGTCGCATATGCTGCTACATCAGCACGTTCCAATCCTGCTTGAATGGCCGGTTGTTCCATCTCTTCACTGGCAACGAGAATGAACTCTTCAATTATCGACTGCTGTTCATCACGTTTTTTGTAGCCAGAAAACGTATACGTGCCTAATTCCACGCCTTCTACGACACCCTGAACGATATCGACAGGGTTCCAAAAGCGTTTTTCTACATAATAGTGAGAGACACCGAAGGTAATGTTTTTAACCCCGCGCTTTTGAGCATGGCGTGCAGCGATCCCAATTGCATCACGAACCTTGGCTGCTGTCAGTTCCTTTTCTTTCCCCAATCCCAAAATCAAAGTACGCTTCGCCGGGATTTTTCCCCAGTTATGAAGCATCGTCACTTCCCCGAAGGTTCCACGGATCTCTTTCTCCGCAATCAACTGTGAAATTCTGTGCTCAAGCGATGTATCTACGGTTTTGGCGTATCCTTTCACCGTATCCTGGTCTTCACAGTATGTGACAATAAGACAATCGGTAGCAATCGAAGAAATTGTTTCCGTTGAGATTTTTACTTTCATGCTCTACCTCCGCTAATCAGAATGGCTTCCCTGTTAGTATGCGACATTTAAAACACAAAAAAGCATACTTCGGGTGAAGTATGCTTACATATTCGCCATTAAGAAAACGGTTTCCTTCTTTTTGTTACACTTCTAACATAATCATTTCGTGATGTAGCGTCGCAAGCCTCGCTTTGCAGGCGGCTACCTTCTCATCATCCTGTGTACGTATTGCTTCGTGCAGTGTGCTCAGTTCATCGTCTACTTCACGTGTCAGTGCTGGAATCCTCTCTTCCGCATCATGCCGTTTAAGAGCCTCCATCACTTCTTCCATCGAAACTGAACACTCTTTTTCAAAAATAACCTCTTTCGAGGCGCCGGAAATTTTAATAATCTGTTCAGCTTCCCCGTAACGGATCTTCTGAACGACAAGCTGCCCACCGGAAAAAACCTTAATGACTGCATGGCCTTTAGCCAGTTCAATAAAATGCTGCAATATCTTCTCAAAACGTGGGTCAGCCGTATTATAGTGGCGATCACGCAGACGATAACGGATACCGACTTTACGGAATGTAAGCCAATGTGCTTCATTCTCTGATTGGACGGAGAGGGTAAAATATTTCTTTGTTTCTTTCCATGCGACACGCATGCCCGCTTCGACGATTTTTGCAATAAGCTCATGGATTTGTTCCTCATTAAACCATAGGGCTACACCGCTGTACTCAATCTGCTCAAATGCCTGCATTGTCACCCCTCCATTCGCCGAATTTTCTTAATATTTATTTTTATTAAGTTAATTGTATCGTACATAATATATAAAAGCAACTTGTTTTTATTATTACATCAACTTGTTAACATCTTATATGGCGTGTGCTACGATGAGAGTACACTTTTGCAAAAAGAAAGGACGTTCAATGATGGGCTTTACAGGATTTTCTCAAGAAGATTTTGCAGCATTTACAATCGATGGTCTCGATGCGCGCATGGAAGCGATTCGGGGTCATATTCAACCAAAATTCAAAGCAATAGGTGAACCACTAACGGCTGATATCGCCCTTCTCGTCGGCAATGAAATGTTCCTTCATATCGCCAAGCACGCCCGGCGTACGGTGAACCCTCCGAAGGATTCGTGGTTGGCAATCTCCCATAATAAGCGTGGTTATAAGGCGCATCCTCACTTCCAAGTCGGTCTGTTTGATGATCATGTGTTCGTCTGGCTTGCTTTTATTTATGAACTGCCAAATAAGCAGGCAATTGCGCAGACATTCATAGATCATATTGACACTGTAAAAGAACTGATTCCAGATGATTTTGTTATCTCTTTGGATCATACGAAAAAAGATGCGCATTCTGTAGCAAATTTGCAAAAAGAAGAACTAGAAGAGCTGCTTATCCGCTTCCGCACTATCAAAAAAGCCGAATTCCTCATCGGGCGGCACATTCTGCCTGATGATCCCGTCCTCAAAGATGGCGATGCCTTCCTGCGTACTGTGCGCGATACGTTTGAGACGCTCATTCCCTTATATAAGCTTTCCTTTACCTAAGCATTTCTCTCTACATAATCAAAAAGAGGTCGGAACCCCTATACGGCTCCGACCCTTCTTATTTATCCGTGTACTTTGGCACCAAAAATCATTTCTAAGCGCTTGCGCTCTTCTCGCGCCTCAGCAAGCATCTGATCAAACAGTTCCTGTACCGTTGGCACATCATTAATCAGGCCAATCACCTGACCGGCCCAACCATATCCGGATGCCTCGCTTCCATCATAAATATACGAGCGATTCGCTTTGCCGCTGATCATCTCTTTTAGGTCTTCATACGTTGCGCCGGCCTGCTCCCGTTCAATAATGCTTAGCGCATGCGGGGTCTTAAGTACCCGTCCCGGTGCGCCCAGCGTACGCTTAATAATGACGGTATCCGTCTCTTTTCCTGCCACGATTGCTTGCTTATATGCTTCACTGGCATGGACGCATTCTTGTGTGGCAATAAAGCGTGTACCCATCTCAATGCCTTCCGCACCAAGTGCAAGCGCTGCCAATAGCCCGCGGCCGCTGCCAATCCCTCCACTTGCCAACACCGGAATCGATACGGCTTCTACTACTCTAGGAATCAGCACCATCGTACCAATATCATCACGCCCCAGATGACCGCCGCCTTCTGCACCTACCGCCATGACCGCATCCGCACCCAACTCTTCTGCTTTCTGTGCTTGTCGAACACCTGCAATAAGCACAAGCGTACGAATGTTTTCGTTTTTCAGCCGCTCAAAAATCGGTTTGGGGTTGCCGCCGGTTACGGAAATTGCAGGCACTTTTTCCTCGATCGCAACTTCAAGCAGCTCTTCATATGAGCGTCCGTGCTGACCGATGGCAAAGTTGACTCCAAACGGCTTGTCGGTCAATGTGCGAACCTTGCGGATTTCTTCCCGCACTTTCTCCGGCGTACCTAGCGTCATAGCGGTGATCTGTCCCAGACCTCCGGCATTAGATACAGCAGCCGCCAGCTCCGCATAGGCCAGATAAGCAAGTCCGCCCTGTACAATCGGGTACTGAATATTAAACAGTTCCGTCACACGTGTTTTCATCTCTTCTCTCCCTCTCCTTTACCTACATATTCTGTAGACCTTATTCGCCCTTCCGCCTGCAAACTCCTTCTTGAATAGAAAGAACAATTCTAATTAAACGAATAGGGTTAAATATTTTTCTATTGCAACATATTTTTACATGCCTAGATGATTTAAATTAGCCACGCATTTTGATATACTCAAATATGTTTGTACTGTAATAATTGTACCGCATCATCGTGCGCGGCACCCCATACAGAAATGAGGAATGCTTAGATGGATCAAACAAAAACCCCCTTATTCACGGGGCTTTTGGAACACGCCCGGCGGAATCCGATTCAATTTCATATCCCCGGCCATAAAAAAGGAAGCGGAATGCATCCGGAATTCCGCGATTTTATCGGACAGAACGCGCTGTCCATCGACTTAATTAACATCGCTCCGCTTGACGATCTGCATCATCCGAAAGGCATGATCAAAGAAGCGCAGGAACTCGCGGCGGAAGCGTTCGGTGCTGATTATACATTCTTCTCCGTTCAAGGAACAAGCGGGGCCATCATGACGATGATTATGGCTGTCGTGGGTCCTGGAGATAAAATCATCATCCCGCGCAATGTGCATAAATCAATTCTATCAGCGATTATTTTTGCGGGAGCCATTCCCATCTTTGTACACCCTGTTATGGACCTTGATCTGGGCATTGCTCATGGGATCACGACTGATTCAGTACGCAAAGCTCTTGAACAGCATCCGACCGCCAAAGCGGTGCTTGTCATCAACCCAACCTATTTTGGTATTGCGGCCAACTTGAAGGAAATTGTAGAGCTTGTTCATCAATATGAGATTCCGGTGCTCGTAGACGAAGCGCATGGTGTGCATATTCATTTCCATTCCGATATGCCGCTGTCTGCCATGCAGGCTGGAGCCGATATGGCTGCCACGAGTGTACACAAGCTGGGCGGCTCAATGACGCAGAGCTCCGTTCTAAACGTCCGGGAAGGTCTTGTCTCGGCTAACCGTGTGAAGTCGGTTATCAGTATGCTGACCACGACCTCTACTTCTTACCTTCTGCTCGCTTCTCTTGATACAGCGCGCCGCCAATTGGTTGAAAACGGAAAACAGATGATGGATAAGGTGCTAGAGCTTGCCTCCTATGCTCGCAGCGAGATTAATGACATTCAAGGATTGCGCTGCGTTGGAGAAGAAATTCTTGGCAGTGCAGCAACGTATGATATGGACCCGTCCAAGCTTATTATTCAAGTGCGCGGCATCGGGCTTACCGGTCATCAGGTAGAAGGATGGCTGCGTGATAAGTACAATATCGAAGTTGAACTGAGCGATCTGTACAACATCCTGTGCATTATCACGCCAGGTGATTCTATCCTGACTGTGACGACACTCGTTCAGGCGCTACGGGAGCTGGCACGCATCCAACTTGGAAAGGATTCAATGCAGCCGCTCACCGTACATCTGCCGAATATCCCGGCGCTGTCCATCTCGCCGCGCGAGGCGTTTTATTCAGAGACAGAGATTGTTCCGATTCGGGATGCTGTTGGTCGAATTATGGCTGAGTTTGTCATGGTCTATCCCCCGGGTATTCCTATCGTGCTTCCAGGTGAGATCTTGACACAGGATAATATTGATTACATCCTCGAAAATCTTGAAGCCGGGCTTCCCGTACAGGGACCTGAAGATGAATCGATTCAAACAATTAAAGTAATCAAGCGTACTCAGGCGATTAAATAATATCGCTGCTGTATGAACGCAAAAAAAGCCCCTGCTCAACGGCAGGGGCTTATCTATGCTTATATTTAGTAATATCTATTCTTCGTCACAACTAGTGCAGTCCGAGGAAGACGCGTATAGCACTTCTACCTTCTCATGCTCATAATGCTCAATAATCTGGTCACAGTGCTGGCATACGATTGTTCCCATAATATTACCCTCCATTCGGTAGTTCATGATAATTAAAGATGCATATTCACCATTCACGACCACAATATGTTATGTCATTAATATAATATGTCATACTAATAACGTCAATAGGTTTTTACTAAAAAAATAAAAATTTCACATCTGAGAAAGTAATCGCATAAAAAAACCTCCAAAGATCAACCCTGGAGGTTTACATAGTTATCTACGCTTATAATTATCGTAAAAAGCACACCCTAATATTGCGTTAATGCATGGCTGGTATGCGGAAGCTGACCCTGTAAAAAAACAGACAACTCTTCTGCCTCTAGGTCACATTCAATAGCAAACTTTTCTTTGAGCACTTCAATGTTTTGCGCATCTTCAGCACAAAGCAGAGAAGAACGACCTGTCTGCATGCAAACGACCAGAGGCTTTCCAAAAAATTGATTTGTATAAACGAGACCAAAATCATAACGTGCGTTCTCAGAAGCAAAACCAACAAAATTTACTTTCGTTTTCTCTGATGTGTCATACAAGCGTTCAAACATAGTATAGAAACCCTCCTTTTCGATTTGCGTGAATTTACAGTTATTTTTCATTATATCATGGATTCGACCTCTGACAATTTTATTTTCACAATCAGGAAACAAGACGTATTTTTCCGATTCTATTCGTCTATAGGGGAACCCCCCTATTTTTGATGAAAAAATATATAAAAACCCTAGAAATAACAAGGCTCTTTAGGGTCAAAGGTCACAAATAATTCACTTCACTTCTGGAATTTCCTGTGCGACAATTTCAGTGTAACCACTTCCTTTATAGAGAATTCAGGAAGAGAAATCAAAGGGGTGTAATGTATGAGCAAGCGTACGCTATCACAAATTACAATTCTTATTTTATTCTTCATTGTTCCGCTGCTGGATATTTTTCGAATCGATTTGACTCATCTTCATTTTTACGTTTTAACCAAAAGCTTTTCTTTTAGTGACGGCTATATTCTCCTTCTTACCGTCCTGGTACTTGTATTCGTCTTCGTATCCATCTCACAGTGGTTCGGTCGCCAATTTTGCGGATGGATGTGTCCGCACAATACGTTTTCCGGCTATCTCACCAAGATCACCAATTCCAAAAGGCTGCGTGAAAATGCTGGCCTGCGCAATGCAATTGATATCGGTCTATCGCTTATTTTCGCTCCCATTATCGGCTTTAGCATGATCGCTTACTTCTATAACCCAAAGGATCTGCTGCAAGAAATCATCACGCTTAATACAACGTGGGCTTTCTGGGCTTATGTACTTACAAGCGCCTTCTTCTTCGTCATGATTAACCGATTGCGCCACAAATTCTGCCGCAGCTCCTGTCCGTATGGCATGCTGCAGATGATTTTATCAGACAAAAACTCACGCACCGGAGGCATCAAAAATATGTTCCGGGGTGCTGGACTTGTCCTCACGCTGCTGTTGACTGTTATGACATCACTTCTCGTATTTGCTATCTTCACAAGTACAGGCTTTGCGGTAAGCATTGGTAAGAACCTGCAGGGCGTACCGGCAGAGAATCGCATCATTTATACGTACAATCTTCAGGTGGAGAATTTAAAGAGTAAACCTGCTACATTCGCACTCACATATGAAAATGTTCCGCCAAGCTGGGATGTAATTCTGCCCCCTACGGTTCAAGCAGAGCCAAACTCGGTAGCGAATGAAAATCTGCTCTTCCGTATTGATGAAGGCAGTCTCGGAAAAAATACAAATATTAAAATTACGATTACAGGCGAAGACGGCAAAAAAATCGAGCGTGAAATTAGTATCTTTCCGGTTAAAAAATAACAGCAGAGGCAGCCTGGTCTGCCTCCTATCTTGCTATACGTCTTTATCTCTTTACCACTTTTATGTACAAAAGGAGAGCGGCCTAAAAAAGCCGCTCTCCTTTCTTGTGAGAAACAAAGAAAAGAAAGAGGACTCAGGAACACTGCAATCTAAAGAGGAAAAAAGCACTCTCTCTTTTCTGCATTACTTTGTTTTCTACTTTTTTCTACTGAATTATTTATATAGTAGCGATACGGTCCGATCTTTGCTCGCTTTCCCGCAGCCAATGTATTTTGTCAGGTCCGTGCAATTCTTCGGCCAAGAAATCTAAACATTCGAAAAAGAGCGCAGACACGTTGCGACCATAGCGCACTTCTAGGCTTTCTAAGGCCCGTGTAATGCGGAATACATCTGGTGCCTGTATTTTGCTCTCCTCTACAATTCGTCTGCCCGTATCGGTTAGATATACATTCACGACACGTCCATCCTTGTCACTTTTCTCGATCATGACAAGACCCTTCTCCATCATCTTCTTTACGTGAATAACGACCGACGACGGATGCCAGAACGTCCACTCAGCGATTTGTGTTACACGTACACCTTCATAACAATATACGATCCACAAAATATTCAACTGAACTGCCGAATCAAGCTCTAACTTGCGTGCAGCTGTCTCCCAATCATCTTTATTTACTACGGCAATCGCACGCAGTGTATTTAGGATTTCGTGTAATTCCTCTGGTTGACTATGATAATCCATAATTTACCTCTCCTTCCCCCTCCATGCATAAATATTATTTTATCTACTATACAATAGTATATTTTTAATAGTATATTTTTCTAAAAATTTAGTCAACATAAGAATTATTAAAACAGCATGGAAATTCCTGTGGTTTAGCGGTTGCCAAAGCCTGGATGCGGTGCTAAACTCAGAGATAAGAGCGTTTACAACCCGGGGTAGGAGGGAGAAAAAGTGAGCAGAAGTGCCTACATAAAATTTGTTGAAGGGTCAACTACAAAACAAGTTTCCTTAGACGAAGTAAAGCAAAAATTCAATCGTTATACAGAAATGACAGCGAAGACCGGCCAGCAATTGGATTGGGATTATAAGCATTCAGCATTTCCATATACGATGGAAGAAAAGCCTGAAGGAAAAGGGCAATGGTTCTATCTGAAGGGAACTGATACGAAGCTATACCACTATATTCTTGTCGGAGTCGGCTCGCGCCAAAAGGAAAAGCAGACAACACAGCCTGATCCAGAAAATGAGGGGCAGACCCAAACGGTTACAACAACAGAGGATGAGAATTATATCCAGGTTACATTAGCACCTGATTCAACACATGGAGATAAAGGAAAAGCAAACGAATTCTGCAAATATCTCGCTAAAGAATATAAAGCGGAGCTTCATCTTTTTAACGGCCGTGTGATGCATTATAATCCGCGTAAGTAATAAGCAGCATACATAGCAAACGCCGCAAATATGCGGCGTTTTTATGCACAAAAAAAGAGCAGACAACTCTGCTCTTTCCTGCTTCTATCCCGCAAAGGGAAGAATGCGATCGGATCGTTTCAGCGAATAATACCGACCGTCTATCATGCGCACCCCTAACTCAACACAATACTGACGCGTATTCTCGATTCCATACAAAAGCCAGTTTGCAGCCTGAAAATTAATGTCAAAGTCAACATACGTATCAAGGCCGTCATTCTTAATCATCCGCTCTGTCACATCATAGAGCCGAATAACAAAGGGCAGTTCGGAAACCGGGATTGCAAACTGCTGCTCGATAGCCTCCTTGTGACGATTATCAATCTCCCAGGACGCTGTAAGCGACTGTGTATCATTCCATGCGACACGTATATTCGGTCCCTCAAGGTCATTCTTAGAGGTACGCCTCTTAGGCTTTGCTTTCATCCGCTGCTCTCGTTCCTTTCTTTAGTAAAATACCATGCAGTTCTTACCGACACATTGTAGTATACCTTAATTATAGCACCTTTCTGCATCAATATGAATAGTTGAGCATCAAAATTACTATCGTGCAGTAATGGCATTCTCCCCAACAATCTGATAGTCTCCGCTGCTTCCCAACTTCATGATGAGCTGAACCTTATACTCTCCTGCTTCTTTAAACTGCATTCCCTTTACATTATGCGTATATACAAAAGCGGTGCCACTCCGAATGGTTGAATAACTTTGTGGATAACTCACATATTCCTCAGAGCCAGAAGGATTGCGAATCACGATTTTGAATACGAGAGAATCTACTTTCGGAGCGCGGTCAATATCCATAAAGATATCGAACGAAACCTTGCTTCCTTTTTCTACTACCATGAATGGACTGATGATGTGATAATTTTGTTTCTGTGTCTCTTCAATCGAAGAAGCGATAACCATATTAACATTCGGTTTGGTCACGACCGTTTTACCTGTTTCTTCGTCCAACATGATGAAAGCGCCTAATTTCTCCGCTACAATACGCAGCGGGGCGAACACTGTACCGTCCATTGTAAATGGGGGTGGTTCGAGATTGCTGAGCGGGTTTCCATTAAGTTCGACAGATGCGACAGGATACTTTCCCTGGTATAGCTCATTAGATGCCATAGCTACCCCGGAAAGCAGCACGGATGTGAGCAGGATAAGTACTTTCCGCTTCATTCTATACCCCTTTTCCGATTCTTTGCCTATTATTTATACGCACTTACGAACCATTTGTTTTACTCCCTTCGGCTATTTTCTGTATCCTTCTCCTCATTATCGCTCTGTTTTCTTTTTCTGCTTCGCTGTATCGCCCATACAACCACTAGAAGAATGATCAGCAGAAGCACCGCTCCCCCAATGGCAAAGTATACATAGTAATCACGCCAATCGATTCGGTTCGCACCTTCGCTCATCGCTTTTTGTGACTTAGCAAGATATGTGGAGACACTGTAATGCTTATCATACAGACGCCTGACTTCTTCAAATTTTGGGATGGCTTTACTGTAATATCCTTCCCAGTAATAACCTAAGCCCTCCTGCCATAGAAGCGTGATCAATGTTGGCTGATTCACTTCCGCTCCCGCCTGCCGTACAAACTCCATTACCGTAGAGGACGGAATGACCCACCCTATTCCTTCATGGGAGGTAGCGGTTGCAATCCCAATCATCTTCCCACTCTCTGAGAGCACGGGTCCTCCGGAGTTACCCGGATTCAGATTCGCGTTCAACTGAATGACAGGTGCTCCGTTTTTCATTATTTTTTGGGAAACAGAAATCGTGCCGGTAGAATACGTAGCTTCTAACTGGCTCCTCTCATCGAGAAACCCGCCTAAATCCGCTTTACCGGGATATCCGGCAAACTGAATGGCAGAAGAAACTGCACTTCCGTCGCCATCCGTATCATCTACAGAGATCGTCGGCAAATCTTTTGCATTAATTTTGAGGATGGCTACATCCTTCCCCTCCCCAATCGGCTTGCCATACGACTTAATATCGAAAGCCTGCTCATCGCCCCCCGGAAGAATAACCGTGCTAACCCGCTCAAAACTCTCAAGCTTTACATACTGGTCAAAATACGTTTGAACGTGCTGGATATCCGCATCGGCTGTCGCAGGATTAATCTGCTTGAAGCGTGCATAGAGATCGGCAAGAAGAATATTATACATGGCCTCATACGCTTCCGTTTCCTCTTTGTGGATCGCTTCTACGACATGCGCATTCGTCACAATATACCCATTGGAGGAGATGACGGCCCCTGACCCAGTTCCTCCATCATATTCTGTTATCCTGCTTGTTCCTACGTACTGCGCTAATTCGCCTGTGATTGTAAAATCAGCCGCATTATAAGCTACAACACGTACAACAGCCGGCCTTGTATAGGCCTCCACCTTTTTATTTTGCTCAACCGGAGCTGGCGGCTGGCTGCAGGCAGCTACCAGCAAAAGCAGACATGTGCTTATAAAAAAAAGCACGAGACGCCTAAAAGATGCTCTCATAGTCATTCCCCCTTGGTCTTTTACTTTTTCTTTCTGTATATGCAGCCTAGGTTTATTCGGCTATTTTCTCTAGATAAAATTCCATAAAAAAAACAAACCCCGACGCTTCGGAGCTTGTTTTTATCATGGACTAGCCAACCTGTTCACTGTTCTGCTGCGTATTTAATTGACGATCTCTCTCTATCTCCTCTTCATCGCGCAGGCGATGCGCCATCCGACTTGATGCAGAAGCTGCAATGCTTGCCACCAGATCGTCAAGGAACGTATGAATCCCGTTTCCTCTTTTGGTGTCCAGACGTTTAATAATACCGATCTTTTGTTTATCTAAATGACCGAATGTTGTAACCGCAATACTGCCATAGCCAAACACCGATCCGAGTGCTAACGTCTCGTCACAGCCAAATAGACCTTCATCAGCTTCTATAATAGACTGCAGCGGTTCTTGAAGCATCTTCTTCTCAGCCAAAATATCAAGTTCAGTTCCAACAAGAAGCGCGTGCTGAATTTCCCTTTTCTCTAGAACAGCATGCACGCTCTCAATGCATGAAGACATTTTTAAACCTACATTATATGGAGCTTGCATGAGGTACACCACTTCCGCAATATCCTCAATGGTGACACCCCTTTCAGCAAGGCGCTGGAGTGCTGCGGTTTTTACCTCTCTGCTGTGTACTTGTCTCTTCATCTTAGTTATCCCCTTCCCAAACCGATAACACCACAAAAAAAGTCAGATATATCCCATCATACCACAATTGACCTGTATTCATGATATGTTTCTGTATCTTACGAACTATACAATAAATTCGGCTATAATTATGTATATGATGCAGGCAAGGTTGTTGATAACAAAAAAACCGGCCCCCTAGGGCCGGTCCTCACGCTCGTATTCTGGCTTATCCCCTGTATGAGCAAGCTTTTGCGGTGCATTCCAATCACTATCTGTTCCGCCCCCTACACGATTTAAAATAACGGCGATCAGATAGCTTGCTCCAAAAAGCAGGAGAAGTGATAACAAAGATAGAATAACGATATAAAAAATTGCCATGTTCTATTCCTCCTCTTATGCCGATTATTTATAAGGTTGACCGGCCGCGTCAAAAATATACGTATAGAGGACACCGTATGCACAGGCAAAAAACAGATGACATCATAGGAGTTGATTCCATGAGCAGCTATGCTGTAAAAAGAGCACAACAAGAAACTGAACGAGAACAAGCACTTGAAATTCGACGGCAGGTATTTATTAACGAACAAGAAGTTCCAGAGGAATTAGAGATAGATGAACACGACCTTCCACACACCCCAACCATTCATGTACTTGCAGTTGATCAGGGGGGAAACGCTTGCGGAGCAGGACGGCTGCGTGAATATGAAGCAGGAATAGGCAAAATCGAGCGGGTCGCCGTACTTTCTACCGTCCGAGGTGGAGGCGTGGGACGTATGCTGATGGAGAAGCTTGAGGCGGAAGCCAGGGAGAAGGGATTTCATACATTGAAGCTTCATGCACAGCTACAAGCCCAGCCCTTCTATGAGCGGCTTGGCTATACTCCACATGGTGCAACCTTCATGGATGCTGGAATTGAACATATTGCAATGATCAAGACTGTATAGATAAAAGGGGCTGTCTAAAAAGTCATATTTCAACCGAAGCCTTGATAAAAGGAAAAGCCAAGCATGCTGTTACATCCGCATGCTTGGCTTTTTTGTGTGCATTTTACGCTTACAGGGACTTTTTAGACAGCCCCTAGCTTCCTAAATGGCTGCTATCCCGAAGCCGGTGGACGACCTCCATCGTAGTCGCGCATGTACCCAGATCGGCATGGAACACATCACCATTCCGCATACCGTGAAAATCAGAGCCTGCTGTTTTGATTAATCCGTACTCATCCGCTAGCGTCCCGTACAACCTCACGTCTTCTTCGCTATTATCAGGATGGTATACTTCTATGCCCTGTAGACCATGCTTAACTAAATCTTTCACCATTTCAAGATCTCTATATAGACCGGGGTGTGCTAGCACAGCCACACCGCCTGCTTCCTTGATCATATCAATCGCCTGAGCGGGAGAGATACGCGGCGGATTAACATACGCTGCTCCTGTGGAGCCCAAGTACTTATCAAACGCTTCCTTCATGGAAGAGACGATACCTTTTTCCATGAGCACTTCTGCCATATGTGGTCGTCCTATATTTCCCGCCTTTTCCTTTTTGCGTTGTTCTACTTCTTTACATGTAATATCAATCCCAAGCTCATTGAGCTTAGCAATCATCATCTGGTTTCGCCTGCCGCGTACTTCACGCAATTCCTCCAAGCGTGCCAAAAAGGTGGCATCCTGCATATCCATATAGTAACCAAGCACATGTACGTCTTTACCTTCATGGACAGAGCTGATTTCTACACCGGGTACAATCTCAACGCCTTGATGTCTGCCTTCTTCGACCGCTTTGGCAAGAGCGGCTACTGTATCATGATCCGTAATTCCAAGGGCAGCCAACCCGTTTGCCTTTGCGCGTGCAATGGACTCCTCGACAGTAAATGTTCCGTCAGATGCTGTTGTATGCGAATGAAGATCTACTTTGCTCATCCCTGTCACCCCATTGATGTATATGTATAGATGAAAAGACGGCATGCAAAAGCATCCGTCTCTTACTCTTTTTTCCTATCCCATAATATTATATCCTGCATCCACATGAATAACTTCGCCCGTAATGCCTCGTGAAAGATGACTAAATAAAAACAACGCTGTATCTCCTACTTCACGCTGATCAATCATTCGTCCTAGCGGCGCTTTCTCCGGCACACTTTTTGTTAAATCGTTGAAATTACGGATTCCTTTGGCTGCCAACGTACGAATAGGACCTGCCGAAATCGCATTAACCCGGATGTTATCAGCACCTAGATCGGAAGCCAAATACCGTACGCTCATCTCAAGTGCAGCCTTAGCTACACCCATTACATTATAATTCGGAATGACCCGCTCACCGCCAAGGTATGTCAGCGTTACTATACTGCCGCCTTCCACCATCATCGCGCGCGCCGCTTCAGTTACAGCCACAAGGGAATAAGCACTAATATCGTGCGCTAAAGCGAAGCCATCGCGTGAAGTTGAGACAAAAGGTTTCTCTAAATCCTCTGTCTTGGCATAGGCGATACAATGTGCTACCCCATGCAACACACCCACTTCTTCTTTTAGCAAAGCAAATGCCCGTTTAATATCCTCATCACTGGTCACATCGCAAGGTACAAGTATAGTACGATCTTGGCCGAGCGAAGAAGCCAATTCCTCTACACCCGCTTTTAGCCGTTCTCCCTGATACGTAAAGATAAGGGTCGCGCCCGCTTCATGCAGAGATTGCGCAATGCCCCAAGCGATGCTTCGCTTGTTGGCTACGCCCATAACCAGAATGTTTTTACCTTTTAGCATATCCATCGTTATGTTTCCTCCTATTGGTAAGAAATTATAGATGCAGGATGCGCCTATGCAAAAACGGAGGCAATGCCCCCACTAGCTAGCTGATGAAATATCATGTAATAAGCATAATTTGGCACAAAACTTTATATACTGAACAATAACAGATATGAATCATGGCTTGTCCTGTTTTATCTACTGCAAGATGTGGTAAGCAAAAAATAGGAATGTAGAAAAATGTATAATTGCGTAACAATGAAGGAGGAGCAGGTCATGATGTCTATGTGCATAGAATACCGTGGTTCAGAGTACTCGAACCAGCTCGATATACTGCAGCAAGAGATTGCTCAACTACGCGAGAATATGTATAGACTAGCTAAGGAAAAAAACAGCTTTACCCACCCTAAAGTGGTAGAGATCAGCCAACAGCTTGATGCCAAGCTGAATTTGCACGACCGCTTCTTTCGCTCCCACTAAAAACATAAACTGTCATGCTATTGCATAAAAGGCAGAATCATGGATAGCACAAGAGAAATAATAATAATGACTGATACAAGCATATATGCTTTTCTCATACGCAAAAAACCACTCCTTCTTACTTTCCTAGACAACATTATAAAAATATCATGTTCTACCAGCAAATTCAACGCGGGAAGAGAGGACTCTAGATTCGTCTGACTCTTCCCGCTTTTTCGTTGTTTTATCCCCTCTACCTCATCATACAAACACAAACGCCCCTTATTCACCAGACTCCGATACATCTAAGGAATAAGAGACGTTCGACTTTTTTCTCTGCCTAACTCACATGATGCTCAATGCGCAGCTTGTCCGCCACCATGGCAATAAACTCCGAGTTTGTCGGCTTTGCCTTGCTATTGCTGACTGTATAGCCGAACAACTTACCAATTGAGTCCATATTTCCCCGACTCCAAGCCACTTCAATCGCATGGCGAATCGCCCGTTCTACACGGCTTGCTGTCGTATTGAACTTCTTAGCGATTTCCGGATAGAGAATCTTCGTAATAGATCCAAGCAATTCCATATCGTTATATACCATCGTAATGGCTTCACGTAAATATAAATATCCCTTGATATGAGCAGGAACACCAATTTCGTGAATGATATTCGTAATGTTCTGATCAAGATTCTTACCCTTTGGCGGTAGCGAAGGGGAACGTAAATTGTGCGATACAGACGGAGCAAGCCCAGCAACCTGTCGCAGACGATTGGCCAGCACTTCCATATCAAACGGCTTCAAAATATAATATGATGCACCCAATTCCACAGCCTTCTTCGTAATCTCCTCTTGTCCAAATGCCGTCAGCATAATAATCTTCGGCATAACCGGCAGCTTCATTCCTCGAATCTGCTCCAATACCGCGAGCCCATCAAGATGCGGCATCACAATATCGAGAATCAACACATCCGGCAGCGTATGGTTAAATAAATTCAACACATCATTACCGTTAAACGCAACGCCAACTACTTCAATATCATCCTGGTCATTCAGATACTCCTGAAGCAATTCTGTAAATTCGCGATTGTCATCCGCAAGAATAACTCGAATCGTTTTCAAAATGGTCTCGCCCCTTTTGTGCTACTGCATTTAATTATATTTTCACAATGTAAGAAAGTAAATGCTATTCATATACACCTATGTAACTTTATCTCTTATGTGTAATATTCAGTGCACATTGCATCTATGTTGTAACTTCGACGCCCCCTTTCTAACTCCTGCAAAATAGGCGGCAATACTTTTCGACCATTCTCTTGCCATTTCGACGAAATCACAGAAAAAACGCAGGGTTAGCTTACCCTGCGTTTTTCTTCCATCTTCTGATTGGTCAAGTCAATGCCAGCATCCTGCAGCATCCATTCAATGTATGTTCCGTATCCACTTGTCGGATCGTTAACGAATACATGAGTGACCGCTCCCACAAGTTTACCATCCTGGATAATCGGGCTTCCGCTCATTCCCTGGACAATTCCACCGGTTTTCTTTAATAATACCGGATCGGTTACTTTTAGAATCAGCCCTTTGGTGGCCGGGTACTTCTGCGGAACAACATTGACAATTTCAATTTTAAATTTCTCAACTTTTTGGTCCTCTACAACCGTATAAATCTCGGCTGGGCCTGGCTTTACCTGCTCGCCCAAAGCAATGGGAATTGGTTCTTTCGTAAATGCCTGCTCAGGCATTTGCTTCATATTACCGAAGATACCAAACGGTGTGTTCTTCTCAATCGTACCCAACTTCACACGCTCGTTGCGAAATGTTGCATACTTCTCACCAGGCGCACCGCTTTTGCCTGGTTCAATTGATGTAACACTCGATTGCACGACATGTCCTTCACCCACGGCAATTGCCTTGCCAGTATCCATATCAGAGATGACATGGCCAAGCGCTCCATATTTCCGGCTTTTTGGATCAAAGAACGTTAACGTACCTACGCCTGCAGCTGAATCACGAATATAAAGTCCCATTCGGTATTTCTTATCCTTATCATCAAGAGCAGGAGTAAGATCAACGGTAATGGTCTGTTTACCGCGCAGAATTTCAAGCTGTAGTGCCTTTCCCTTTTTCCCGGCTTCGTCTACAATTTTCCCTACTTCATCCATGCTGCGAACACGTACATTATTAATCGCGGTAATCATATCCCCAACTTTTACATTGGCGACTTCACCTGGAGAAAACTTTTTACCTTGGCTCTCAACCAGATGCTGACCTACGACAAGCACACCAACCGTATGCAGTTGTACGCCAATGGATTGTCCGCCCGGAATGACTTTAAGCTCCGGTAGCACCTCGACATCCACTGTTTTAATCGGAATGTTTCCAAGACGCATGGTCAGCTTTGCTCCACCGGGTTTTCCCGGCTGAATGGTAAGCGGCTTGCTTAGATCTACCTGCTCTGATACCTGTGAGCTTACGTGGGCAACGTCTGGATCGGTTGATGTAAGCGTAGCTGTTACCGGCATTGTCAGAGAAAGCTGGGTAAGCGAGCCTTGGAACATGCGGATTTTTTCAGGAAAAGACGCAAACTGTTGAAAAGGGGCTGAAGAGAAAGTGAGAAGAGCGAGTACAAGAATCATGCTGCCAAATAGTGTTTTCTTTTTGTTTCGGGTGTTCAACGGGTCATCACGCTCCTACACGTTCCCTACCTACACCTCCATATGTCTGTACTAATAATGTTGCCGTAGACAGGCTCAATTATAACCCGCAGACCGAAACAATCTCTTCCTGTTTATCCTTTCGCCCCACTCTTCAACTCTTCGGCTTGTTCAAGCATTTCACGCGCATTGTTCTTCGTTGTTTCTGTTACCTGAGCACCGCCTAACATGCGTGCCAACTCCACAACCCTCTCCTCATATGACAGCGGCTGTACCTTTGTTTGTGTTTCATCTTCATTCATATGCTTTTCGATGCGCAGATGCGTATCAGCCATACTGGCCACCTGCGGCAGATGTGTAATCGACAATACCTGTCGTTTTCTTGAGACACGCACAAGCTTCTCGGCAATCGCCTGCGCAGCACGCCCGCTTACACCTGTATCCACCTCATCAAAAATCATTGTGTCGATATTTTCCGCATCCGCAAGAATGGTTTTCATTGCTAGCATAATCCGTGACAGCTCGCCGCCGGATGCGATTTTACTGACGGAACGCAGCGGCTCACCAGGGTTAGGTGCGATCATAAATTCCACCGCATCAATCCCTTTGGCAGTTACACGAAGACGCGTCCCATTCACATCAAGACCACGTGCATCCTCCTGCTGGTTAACCGCAATTTCAAACCGCGCTCGTCCCATATGAAGCTCTTTAAGTTCCTGCTCAATGGATTGCGCCAGCACTGCGGCCACCTGCTTGCGTATTTTTGATAGCTCGATCGCATCCACCGCTAAATCAAGCGCCGCTTCTTTAAGCTTCTTTTGCAGCTCTTCAATGCGTGTCTCCCGGTTCTCCATACTGTCCAGTTCGTCTTCAATGGAAGCGGCATATTCAAGAATCTCATCAACGGATAGACCATATTTACGCTTTAACCGATTGATTTCATCAAGACGGCTTTCAATCTCCATCAACCTCTCCGGGTCGAACTCGATCGCATCACGATACGATCGCACCAACCGGGCTGCTTCTTCAAGCTGATAAAATGCGCTCTCCACCATTTGGTGTGTATCCTGCAGTTCCTCATCGTATTCAAGTACGGTTTCCAAATGGCTCACCGCATGACTCACCCAATCCACACCTCGCTGCTCACCGACCAAAGAGCGATATGCATCCTCAAGACTATGCACAAGCTTCTCGCCGCCGGAGAGTCTTTTTCTCTCTTTAATTAGTTCTTCATCCTCGAGAGGCTTTAGATTCGCTTCTACAATCTCCTGCAATTGAAAACGCAGCATATCCATTCTCTGCACCATTTCCCGTTCGTTGGTGGATATATATTCAAGTTCGGAAGCAAGCTGGCGATATGTTCCATACAGCTTGGAAAACTCCTGCAGTGCGGGGGTAATTTTGTCATCACCGAAAGAATCAAGCCATTCCATATGGCGATCTCCCTGCATTAACGATTGATGCTCGTGCTGTCCATGGATATTAATTAACCAAGGGGCCACTTCCCGCAGCATAGAAAGCGTAACCATCTGTCCATTGATCCGGCATATCGTCTTGCCTGTGCTTGCCAGTTCCCGTCGGATGATGATGGTGCTCTCTTCTGCTTCAATTCCTATTTCTTCAAGAGCCGAAAGTACAGGTGCACCGCTCTCGAATTCGAACAGCCCTTCAATCTCTGCCTTTTTGCATCCGTATCGGACATAATCTGAAGATCCGCGGCCGCCCAGGAGCAGACTAATCGCATCAATGAGAATCGACTTTCCCGCACCGGTTTCCCCCGTTAAAATTGTAAGGCCCCGTCCAAATGAAACGGAGACCTCCTTAATCACGGCAAAATTGCGAATCGTTAACTCAAGCAGCATAATAAATCCTCCCGTATCCGCCTATAACATGTCGATAAAACGCTGCGACATCTCGGTCGCATACTCCTGGCTGCGGCAAATAATTAGAATCGTATCATCCCCACAGATGGTACCTAAAATCTCCGACCACTCCAGATTATCAATCAATGCACCAATAGCGTTTGCATTTCCCGGCATCGTCTTCATAACCAGAAGATTGTTTGCTTGATCAATGCTCACGAAGCTATCGATCAGCGTCCGTTTCAGCTTATGCTGCGGATTGAAGCGCTGATCTGCAGGCAGCGAGTATTTATAGCGGCCATCATTCGTCGGGACTTTTACAAGATGAAGTTCTTTAATATCACGAGAGACAGTAGCCTGCGTCACATTAAATCCTGCAGCGCAAAGCAAATCAACCAGCTCATCCTGCGTCTCTACATCATTGCGGGCAATGATCTCCCGGATTTTGATATGTCGTTGACCTTTGTTCATATTTCTTCCTCCAGCCATGCTTTCGTTTTCTGTCATTTATTCGTCCTCACGCTGCAGCTTTTTGCGTACGACTTCAAAAAAGCTGCGCTTCTTCCATTTAATCAATGAAGTCATATATGGGGAGCGGCGCACAATGATTTCGTCGCCGACCTCAAGCCCGAATCCTAATTGACCATCAATTGTCAGACCTAATTCATTATGTGTAGCATCAACGATGACATGAATCTCCTCATCGGCTGGAAGCACAAGCGGACGTGCCGTTAGAGAGTGAGGAGCAACCGGTGTCAGCAATATGACGTTGATGTATGGCACAACGATTGGACCGCCTGCTGAGAGAGAATACGCAGTCGATCCGGTAGGAGTAGAAATAATCAAGCCATCGCCGTTATACATCCCTACATACAGATCATCCACATATACGTTGCATTTAATCATTCGGCCAAAGCTTCCTTTAGCAATGCCCACATCATTGAGTGCAATCGCTTCATGCACACACCGTCCATCACGCAGCACTTCCGTATGCAGCATCATTCTCTCTTCTACACAATACTCACCGCTTAAAATACGGTCGACCGCATGAGGTAAATCCTCGGGCTCTGACTCGGAGAGAAAACCAAGATTGCCCATATTAATACCAAGAATCGGAATGGGGTACGCGGCGAGCTCTCTCGCTAGCCCTATTAACGTCCCGTCTCCACCTAAAACAAAAATAATATCTACCTGCTCATGAAACTTCTCAAGCGGCAGCGCTAGATCCAGACGCCCGATATGGGACGCTACCACGTGGTCTATGTATACACCCGCCTGCTTCTCTTCTAATAAACGAACGAGTTCTTCCGCTACAAGCCACGCGTTCTTTTTCTGCTGATTTGCTACAATACCTATCGCCGTCACAACTAACACCTCGATTAGCTAGGGTGATATTGCCTGTTCCCTTATTATACATGCTTTCCCTTTGCCATGCATAAAAATACAAAAAAAGCAGGACATCCAATGGAGTTCCCGCTTATCTGTATCCATATATCTTCAAAAGGTTGTGTGCGCCTCGCTAACAATGTGAACAATGTCTGCTTCATGATCCACCGGCTCCTGCGCTCCTGCCTCTCTGCTCCATTCAAGGTGCAGCAGAAACTCGATATTTCCTTCCCCGCCGGTAATCGGTGAAAAGGACATCCCGCGCATCCGAAAGCCCAACGTCTCACTAAATCCAATCATTCTGCGCAATACTTCTTCATGTACGCGCGGCTCCCGTACAACTCCATGCTTGCCCACCTGCTCCCGTCCGGCTTCAAACTGCGGTTTTACGAGCGCAAGCACGCTCGCACCGTCCGCTAAAAAATTGGTTAAGACGGGGAGTATCAGACGCAGCGAAATAAACGAAACATCAATAGTCGCAAAGCGCACACGCTCGCCTTCCCATTCCTCTGCTTTCAAATGGCGGAAGTTCGTTCGTTCCATCACAATAACCCGTTCATCCTGACGCAGCGACCAATCCAATTGACCATATCCTACATCAATGGCATACACCAATCTCGCCCCATGCTGCAGCGCACAATCCGTAAATCCGCCGGTGGACGCACCGATATCCATCACGACCGCATCCGTAAGATCAATCGCAAATTCTCGAATCGCCTTTTCAAGCTTCAAACCACCACGGCTTACATACGGATGGACCTGCCCTTTTACCGTGATAGGCTTGTCTGTCTCTACCTTCATCCCGGCTTTATCGCAGCGTTCCTGTCCCACGAAGACAAGGCCTGCCATAACGGCAGCCCTCGCTTTTTCCCGGCTTGGAAAATATCCTTCCTGTACCAGGCGCACATCAATTCTCTCTTTTTTACTCATCGTCTACGCTCGCTGCCTCCTTGCCGGCCACAGGGAACGGACTTTCTCAGCCACATGTTCAGGTGTTAAGCCAACTTCTGCCCGCTGCTCTTTTACACTTCCATGCTCTATATAATAATCGGGAATTCCCATCAGTTCGACTACCGTATTGTGGTAACCTGCCTGCGCATAGCACTCAAGCACCGCACTGCCAAAGCCGCCCTGCACACAGCCTTCTTCAAGCGTAATGATCGTATAGCCTTCGCTCGCCAACGAGAAGAGCAGCTCTTCATCAAGCGGTTTAGCAAAACGTGCATTCACTACCATCGGATTAATTCCTTCTGCTGCCAGCACATCGGCCGCTTTCTGCGCCGTCGGAACCATATTACCAAAGGCAAGCACAGCTACATGCGCGCCCGGACACAGGATTTCCGCCTTGCCGATAGGAAGAACACTGAGTTCAGTGTCCATCTCTACACCTTCGCCATTACCGCGCGGATAACGTACCGCAATCGGTCCATCCTCATAGTGAAGGGCTGTATACATCATATGCTGCAGTTCATTTTCATCCTTTGGCATCATGATCGTCATATTCGGCAAACTGCGCATATAAGCGATATCAAATACCCCTTGATGCGTTTCACCATCAGCACCAACTAATCCGGCACGGTCAATCGCAAACGTTACATTCAAGTTCTGGCGGCATACATCGTGCACAAGCTGATCATAACCGCGCTGCAAAAATGTGGAGTATACGGCAAACACCGGTTTTAGACCTTGTGTCGCAATACCGGCTGCCATTGTTGTGGCATGCTGTTCGGCAATCCCCACATCGAAGAAACGCTCCGGATATTTTTTCGCAAACGAAGATAGCCCCGTGCCGCCTGGCATTGCCGCTGTAATCGCCACAATACGCGGATCGGTTTGAGCCAGCCTGTCCAGCGTTCGTGCAAAAATGCTCGTATAGCTTGGCGGACCTTCCGTTTTTACTACTTCGCCATTCTCAATCTTATACGTACCAACCCCATGGAATACATCCGAATCATTTTCAGCCGGGCGGTAGCCTTTTCCTTTTTTTGTAATCACATGAACAAGTACTGGACCTTTCGTATGAGCTGCCTGTCGCAGCGTCTCCATAAGCATCGGCAAATCATGTCCATCTACCGGTCCCAAATACGTAAAGCCCAACTCTTCGAACAATATTCCTGATACCATTAAATATTTTAGCCCGTCTTTGAGACGTTCTGCCAGCTTGGCCATTGTTCCGCCAACTGCCGGTACTTTTTTCAGTAAATATTCTACTTCTTCCTTCACCCGTTTATATCCATCGTTTGTACGCAGCTTGCCCAGATAGCTATGCAGAGCACCAACATTCGGAGCAATTGACATCTCATTATCATTCAAGATCACTGTCACATCACGCTTCTCATGCCCCATATGGTTCATTGCCTCAAGCGCCATCCCGCCTGTCAGCGCGCCGTCACCAATAACTGCGACAACCTTGCTCTTCTCTCGCTTCAAATCGCGCGCGATCGCCATCCCCATCGCCGCAGAAAGAGACGTACTGCTGTGGCCCGTCTCCCACACATCGTGTTCGCTTTCGCTGCATTTCGGGTAGCCGCATAGCCCTTTATACTGGCGCAGCGTATGGAAACGATCCATACGTCCGGTCAGCATCTTATGTACATATGCTTGATGTCCGACATCCCATACGAATTTATCTTTTGGGCTGTCAAAAACATAATGCAGCGCCAATGTCAGTTCTACCACACCAAGATTAGGCGCCAGATGCCCACCTGTCACAGATAGGTTCTTAATAAGAAATTCACGGATCTCTTCCGCTAATGTATTCAATTGCGATGGATGTAATTTTTTCAGGTCTTGAGGGGAGTTAATACCAGATAACAAAGAAAACTCCTCACTTTCAACGTTTCGTTCTATTTTTTCATAAATGGCATTACATATCATACCCGTTTTGTTATGAGTAAATCAACAACATGGTATCACAAACACAGCATAAACACCACTGATCAAAGAGCCAGCGATAAGATACTATGTTATCAGCTATACGAGAAAACAACAAAAAAGTAACAAAAATACCTCTCCTTTTCATACGCCATAGCTGTCGGCTGTGCATGAAAGAGAAGAGGTATGTAATATCTATTAATAATCCCGCTCAATCACAAAGGAAGCAAGCGCACGCAGTATTCGATCATCTGCCAATCGAGCTTCTAAGAGCGCCTGGTTGGCTTCATCCACCAAACGAGTCAGCATCTGACGGGAAGCCTCCATACCAATCAAAACCGGGTATGTCGATTTATGGCTCTTCTCGTCACTGCCTACAGGCTTGCCTATTTTATCTTGGTCTCCTATAACATCCAAAATATCATCTTGAATTTGAAATGCAAGGCCGATATTTGTCGCATAGCGCGTAAGAAGGTTTAGCTGCTGCTCAGTTGCACCCGCAAGAATAGCACCCGCACGTACACAGAATATAAGTAAGTCGGCAGTCTTGTGCTGGTGGATATACTGAAGTTGCTCCAATGTAAGCTGAACGTTCTCTCCTTCCATATCCGCACACTGACCGCCCACCATTCCTCGTGCTCCCGCATAGGAAGCGAGCTCACGCACAACTTGTACTACGCGAGAAGCGGGAATGTCTGCGGCTTCTGCCTCACAAACAATCTCAAACGCATACGTCAGCAGCGCATCGCCGGCAAGAATCGCTATCGCTTCCCCGTATACTTTATGATTTGTCGGCTTGCCACGGCGAAAATCATCATTATCCATTGCAGGAAGATCATCATGGATAAGTGAATACGTATGAATCATTTCTACAGCACAGCCTACAGAAATCCCGGATTCAATTGGCTTGCCCATCGCTTCAAGCGTTGCAAGTACAAACACAGGACGAAGGCGTTTGCCCCCGGCAAGCAACGAGTAGGCCATCGCCTCGCGCAGCGTTTCTGGAATATCTGTCTGATCTACATATGCAGCTAGGCGTTCTGCAATGACTTCCGCTCTTGTATGAATATATTCTTTTATCTGCATATCACTCACTCGCCGTCTTCCTCCAATTGAAACGCAATGCGGGTTTGTTCGCCCTCCTGCTCAAGCAGCATCTCAATCTTCTGTTCAACATCAGTCAATTTGCGGCTGCATAGCTTAGATAGCTCCATTCCATTCTGAAACAACTCAATCGCCTTCTCCAACGGTACATCGCCCGCTTCTAGCTGCCCTACAACATCTTCTAGCTGCTTCATCGCTTCTTCAAATGGTATTTCTGCCTTTTTCTTACTCATTAGTCTCCCCCTTTTGCGTCTCCTCTATCCGGCATACCAACGTACCATCCGCCAACCGAACAGACACTTGCTCGCCTTCTGCGGCCTGCTCTACTGTTGTCACCAACTTTTCGCCTTCTGACGTTTCCTTGAAAACGAGAGAATAGCCGCGCCGCATGACTTTTAGCGGACTAAGCGCATCCAACTTGTCTATATAACGATCAAGGCGACCGCTCTTCTCTCGAAGAAGAGCCCCCATTGAGCGCTGAAGACGCTGTTTACGATCATCTACGCGATCATTGGCACGTTGTACGGCGATGGACGGGTTGTGCTGTAGTAAATGTCGGTGCATCTCTCTCCATTGAGCCTGTTTCTGTATATGATAGTGTTCTCCTGCCCGCATAAGACGCTGTGTAAGCCGATCAAGTTCTTGCTCGTACTGCATAATATGGCGTTCCGGCTGACGCAGCACATAAGAACGCTGCATCCTCTCCAATCTCTCGCGCAGCCTGCGCACTTGATGGCGAAGCGAAGTAGACAAGCGGCCATTCAGCGCATCAATATGCCGTCCGATCTCTAGCATATGCGGAACCGCGATCTCTGCCGCCGCTGTAGGAGTAGCAGCACGAACATCGGCGACAAAGTCAGCAATTGTAAAGTCTGTCTCATGTCCCACAGCCGAAATTATCGGGATGCGTGAATGATACATGCTCCGCGCAACCGTCTCTTCGTTAAATGCCCACAGCTCTTCGATGGAGCCACCACCCCGTCCGACAATCAAGACATCTATATCCGAGAGCTCGTTCATTCGCTTAATGGCATCACAAATGGATGGCGCAGCATGCTCTCCCTGAACCGATACAGGATGGAGCAGAATATCAGCGGCCGGGTACCTGCGGCGAATGGTTGTAATAATATCTCGAACGGCTGCTCCGGTCGGTGAGGTAATCACACCAATACGGGAGGGATACGAAGGAATAGGCTTTTTCCACTGTTCAGCAAATAACCCTTCTTCTTCAAGCTTTGCTTTTAATTGTTCAAAAGCCATATACAGACTGCCGATTCCATCGGGCTGCATCTCTTTGGCATACAGTTGGTATTGTCCATCCCGCTCATACACAGAAACAGAACCTCGGATAAGCACCCGGGTTCCGTTTTTGGGAATAAATTTGAGGTACCGGTTATACCCGGCAAACATCACGCCTTTGATTTTGGATTCTTCATCCTTGACCGTAAAATACATATGCCCGCGCGAATGGTGCACAAAGTTAGACAACTCTCCTCGTACCCACACATCCTGCAGTACTTCGTCAAAATCGAACGCATCCTTAATGTAGCGCGTAAGGTGTTTTACTGAAAAAACTTGCCGGGTATCCTGCACAGCTCTCTTCCTTCCCTCGCTCTATTGCTTTTGTGCGACGCGCGCTGCCTTTTTCGCCGCCTCTACTGTATTCTTCATCAGCATCGTAATCGTCATGGGTCCTACACCGCGCGGCACAGGTGTCAGATAACTCGCTACTTCTTTAACAGAATCAAAGTGAACGTCGCCAACGAGCTTGCCTGCCGCATTGCGGTTAACTCCGACATCAATTACAACGGCACCGATCTTCACATGTTCAGCACCAATCATCTCTGCACGGCCTACAGCTACAACAAGAATATCTGCCTGGCGCGTGATAGATGGGAGATCTTGTGTCCGGGAATGAGCGATCGTGACCGTCGCATTTTCCTGTAATAATAACATAGCCACCGGCTTTCCTACAATATTGCTGCGCCCGATAACAACCGCATGCTTGCCTGCAATATCCTGGCCGGAACGCTTAATTAATTCAATAATGCCATGTGGTGTGCATGGAAGATAGCATTCGTTCCCGATCAGCATGTTGCCTACGTTAATCGGTGTAAAACCGTCTACGTCTTTCTCAGGACTGATCGCATCAATTACCGCCGTCTCAGAAATATGCTTCGGCAGCGGAAGCTGTACAAGAATGCCATGAATGTTCGGGTTCTGATTGTACCCTTCCACTAGTTGGAGCAATTCTTCCTGTGAAATCGAAGCGTCATGACGTACTACTTCAGAATAGATGCCGATCTCCTGACACGCTTTTTCTTTTCCTTTGACATAGGAATGAGAAGCAGGATCATCACCAATCAGGATGACAGCAAGCCCTGGATGAATTCCCTGCTCCTTTAACTGAACAACCTCTTCTTTTAACGCTGCGCGAATTTCTTCTGCTACTTCAGTACCCACGATAATATGTGCTGACATACATATCCTCCGTTCAAATGGAAATGTTGAGAAAGTTCAAGCTCTCCTCTTCCCTTTCAGTGTAGCGAATCAAACGGAAGAATGCAAAGACAAATTACGAAATATATTTCAATTTATAGCGTTTAATGTTCGTTTTTTAACCAATGTTATGCTGTAATAAACCAATACGCGCCACACCAAATGCATTATCTCCGGCATAAGCCGGATCGGCAAAATACAAACGAGCGCCTACTGCACGATGAGTCAACCGCTTCATAAGTCGATTCTTAATATATGAATTGGCTGAGACGCCGCCAACAATTAGGATATCTTTTGCATACCCGTTCTCAACAGCCGTGCGCAGTACCTTCTCCAGCGTCGCTGCCACACATTTCTCCGCTGCCCGGGCAATCTGTGCCGCAGGAACCTTCTGTTCCACGGCGCGCAGCAAAGCTGCTTCGGGTCCAGAAAAGCTGAATGTATATGCAAAGACCGATGATGGAACAGAGAAATCAGCATCATCGGCTCCTTTTGCCAACTCTTCGAGATACGGCCCGGCTGGAAACGGAAGACCCAGCGCCACACCAACGCGGTCAATAAGCTGCCCTGCATGTAAATCTTGCGTGCCACCAATGCACTCAATTGCATACCCACCGTTTTGCTTTGTGCAGTCTAGCAATTCACTCGTACCACCGGATAGATGCACGGCAAGAAACCGACCTGCACTAAGCGGAGCCGGCAATGTATATTCACCCGCAGCAATATGACCTTCCTGATGAGACGTGTAATAAAGTGGCACATCAAAGAAATAAGCCATCATCTCCGCTGCCATCTGTCCTGCTAAAAACACCGGCATATAGCTGCCTGCCGCAGGACGCGGTGTACGACTCACCGCAATCGCTATGATGCGGTGTTCCCCTTTTGCCATGTTTCGAGCCAGCTCCGGAAGACGCTTTACATGTTGAAATAACGCTTCCGATTGCTTAAGCCCTCGCTCCCCTTCCTTAACAGTCAAAAGCTGCTTGGCTTCAGCAATGATCTGCCCGGATGTATCAACGAGGCAAAGCGATGTCCGATAATTGCTCGTGTCGATACCAAGTACCGCATTCATGGGTTATACCCCTTGCTGATCGTTTTTTTGCAGGTCTTTTACCAGGCTTGATAGCACACCGTTGATGAATTTCGGCGAGTCATCCGTTCCATACATTTTAGCCAGTTCAACCGCTTCGTTCAGCGTTACCTTTATCGGAATGTCCTTACGATACATCATCTCATAACCAGCCAGACGTAAAATAGCACGGTCCACATTCGCTAAGCGTCCCATTGTCCAACCACGTAAATATTGGCTTACGGCTTGGTCAATTTCAGACTGATGAGCTGCCGTTCCTTCCACCAACTCAGTCAAGAACTCGAGGTTTCTCTCCTCATTTACCTGCTCATCCTCTTCTTCAAGCATGTTAGCAAGCACTTCCTTTGGCTCGGCCTGCGTCATATCAATAGAAAATAATACTTGTACCGCTTTCTCGCGGGATTGATGTCGGTTCATTCGTTACCACCTTTATCGTTGTCCATATTTACTAGTTTTGCCTGCGCAAAAAGTAACCATTCCTTGAGTTTATCAAAACCTTACTTCCTTGGAAATACTTTGACGGTACCATTTTACTGCAAAAAGCGCCAAATCCCTAATCATGAGATTTGACGCTTTCATAGTATGCTACATCCATAACACTTCTAGCGTTTGGTAAACTTTCCAGGAAGAATCCGATCAAGCACTTCTCCTACATCTTCTTCGTTGTCGAATTTACGACCAATATAAAAACCGGTCGCTACGAACACCGCAAACACAATCGTTTTGAGAAAGCCTACCCACAGAAAGAGCAGACCGAAGATAAAGCCTGCCGCAAGACCAAATGCTTTGCCCCGGTTCTCTAAAATCAATTGCCAGAACATGTGCATCCCTCTATTCTACCCGCCGGACACGTGCGCCGCCTCCGGGCTGAGCCACTTCAGACACAAGCACCGTCACCTCGGCAATCGAAAGTCCTGCAATCGTCTCGACGCGTTCTTTGATTACTTGCTGCACTTGCTCTACAAGGCCGGGAATCGGCGTCTCTCCGTCCACTGTAACTTTCACATGGATTGATGTCTTATTTTCTTCTGCACGGACACGCGCCTTCAGATCCCGTATACCTCGAATACGACGTGCAGCCGTGCAGGCTATACTCTCGATCGTATCAAGCGTAATCCGTACATCCCCGTATTCGGTCTGACTGTGTACAGAAACTCCTGCACGTCCCTTCTCTGCGCGAACGCGCATTCCGGTAAACAAAAACTTCAAACTGATAAGAAAGAAAATAGCGGCACAAGCGAAATACATAAGACCCACCTGAGACGATGTGTATATCTCTTCGATTGCGTTTGTGATGTAGGTCGACGAGATCAAATTCAGGCTCGTTGCCATAACAAATAACGAGATGACTACCAATGCTAGACTGTATAACGTAAGAATAAAACGATCAAATAAATTCACAGACGCCCTCCTACCAGCGAAACGAAAGACGGCTTCGCTTTACCGAACTCGGTGAACCTCTTCACTGCTGACGGATACTTTCTTTTCTTTTTCCTGCTTCAGTATCACATCGACGATATGTACATTTACATGTGCAACCGTCAACCCTGTCATGTTCTCAATCGACTCACGCACGTTTTCCTGTACTTTGTACGCTACATCAGGAATCTGCTGCCCATACTCTACTATAATATAAAGATCGATGGTTGCTTCCTTATCCTTAATGTCCACCCGTACACCGCGGCTGTTCTTGCGTCCGAGACGCTCTACAAAATCACTTACAATCCCGCTGCTCAATTCGATAACGCCCGTTACTTCAGAACTCGCCATATGGGCGATCACTTCAATAACCTCAGGAGCAATTTCGATTTTTCCTAACTCAAGCTGTGAGAATTCTATTCCATTATCCAATATAAAACACCTCCTCCAAAGTGCGCTTCCTTGCTTATTATAGCAAACGAAAGGAAAAGAATACAATTTGCGCCTTTGAAGAAGGTGTCGGTTTTAGCAATTATTCTTCAATTTTCAAGTCATACGTCTCTAAAAACTTCGTATTAAATGTTCCTTCTACGAATACTTCATGATCGAGCAGCTTCAGATGGAACGGAACGGTCGTATGCACACCTTCAATAACCATCTCAGAGAGCGCACGCTTCATGCGCTGAATCGCTTCTGTGCGGTCTTTACCCCAGACGATGAGCTTCGCCACCATCGAGTCATAGAACGGCGAAATCTGGTAGCCCTGGTACACAGCGCTATCCACACGTACGCCAAATCCGCCCGGCGGCAGATAGAACTGAATGGTACCTGGAGACGGCATGAATTTCTTAGCCGGATTCTCCGCATTGATGCGGCACTCAATGGCCCACCCGTCAATCTCTACATCTTCCTGCTTAAAGGACAGCGGATAATCTGCCGCTACCATAATTTGTTCTTTAATTAAATCGATTCCTGTAATAAGTTCGGTTACCGGATGCTCTACCTGAATGCGGGTATTCATTTCCATAAAGTAGAAGCGTCCGTCTTTATCAAGCAGGAATTCCACTGTACCCGCTCCATGGTAGTTTACAGCTTTGGCTGCTGCTACCGCTGCGCTTCCCATCTGCTGTCGCGTATCTTCATCAAGCGCAGGCGATGGAGCTTCTTCTACAAGCTTCTGATGGCGACGCTGAATGGAGCAATCGCGCTCGCCTAAGTGACATACATTACCATGCTTATCGGCAATGATTTGGATTTCGATATGACGGGTATCTTCAAGATATTTCTCAAGATATACGCCTGGATTGCCAAATGCATTCTTCGCTTCCTGCTGTGCCTGACGCACAGAGGAAACCAGTTCTTCTTGAGAACGCGCAACGCGCATACCTTTTCCACCGCCGCCCGCTGTTGCTTTAATAATAACAGGGTAGCCTGCGTCTTCAGCAATGCGAATCGCTTCATCAATGTCTTCAATCAGACCTTCTGTACCAGGAACAATCGGGACACCCGCGTTTTTCATTGTTTCGCGCGCGACATTCTTATCCCCCATCTTTATGATGGCCTGCGGTTCAGGTCCGATAAATGTAATATTGCAAGCGGAGCAAATTTCTGCAAAATCTGCGTTCTCCGCCAAAAATCCGTATCCTGGATGGATGGCATCTACTCCTGCCTTAGTGGCCACACTCATCAAGTTCGTCATATTCAAGTAGCTGTCTTTGGATGCAGTCGGCCCAATGCAGTATGCTTCATCGGCCAGACGTACATGCAATGCATCTTTATCCGCTACGGAATAGACGGCAACAGTCTGGATGCCTAGCTCATGGCAAGCGCGGATGACACGGACGGCAATCTCTCCACGGTTTGCAATCAGTACCTTTTTAAACATAGAATCCTCCCTACTCCGCCTTCACAAGGAAGAGAGGTTGTCCGTACTCTACTAGCTGTCCGTCTTCAACTAGTACTTTTACAATCTCGCCGGTTACTTCAGCTTCGATCTCGTTAAACAGCTTCATCGCCTCGACAATACATACGACAGTATCTCCTTTGATTTTGTCGCCTGCCTGTACGAATGGAGCAGCTCCCGGTTCAGCTGACTTGTAGAATGTACCAACCATTGGAGAGGTAATCTTGTGCAGTCCTGCTTCATCCACTGCTTCAGCAGCTACCGGTTCGGCTTTTGGTGCTGCCTGCGGTGCCGGTTCGGCTTTTGGCGCTGCCTGCGGTGCTGCTTGTTGTACCACAGGTGCTGGTGCCGCCTGAGGAACTTGTACTGTCTCTACAACCGGTTGGGAAACGTTTACAACATTTCCTTTTTTGATGCTAACTTTTGTACCGTCTTCCTCAATCTTAAACTCGGTAATAGCTGATTGGTCTACAAGCTTGATGATCTCTCTGATTTCATGGATTTTTAACATGCTTCGTCCACTCCTAACTTATTTATGGTCTATGTAGTAAAGCATCATCATGTATTATAACACAAAGTAAGCTGTTTAGTACTAGTCATGTACTGAATTATTTATGAATTCGAACACCATTTTATAATATATACAGCAAAAAAAGAAGAGGAACGGAGCCCCCGCCCCTCCCTCTTTCCTCACATTGTTTACGGTTTGTAGCTGACTACGATATTATTTCCCGGCACCTTCATATGCTGCTTCACAAGCCCAATAATTTCTACCACTTTATCTCGCTTTAAAGCTTCTGCCTGAACGACTACGCGCACCACGTCATCCTTGGCAATAACCACAACATCTTTATAATTGCCAAGTGATTTTACAAGCTCTTCTACCTGAGTTTGGTTGTCCTTTAGTGCGGCCAATTCCTCATATTTCTTCTTCGCTTCTGCAATGGCCGCAGGCTTCGCTTCGCTGTTGGTCATCACTTCCATAAAGCGGCCCATCTCTTGTTCTTGCTGGGCATCCCGCTGCATCTTATATCCGATGAAGTAATCATCAGATGGAGTCGTTACCGGCACACCTTCCGGCTGCTGTGCGATCTGCTTTGTCTCTACGCTGATGCCTTTATTGTCCGGCACTAATGCTTTGGGTACCGAAGCCGTATCGCTCATATTTCCTGTTGTCACAGGCACCTGTTCTGCAGGCCCCTGCACTAAATAATACGCCGACAGCACAACCAGGACGGCAAGCATGGACAATAACCAAACCGTTTGCTTTTTCAATACCATACGTACTCAGCCTCCTTAAGCTTTTTTGGGCAGAATTGAAATTTTATAGGAAGGGACAGCAAGTACTTTTTGTACCGCCTCCAATATCCACGCTTTAACCTGAAGATTCCCAGCTCCGGCTGCCACGACGACAACACCGCGAACTTTCGGTTTGACGGTTTTCATGACAACGGGTCGGTCTCCTCCTCCGTCTTTTGTGATCACGACCTGCTCCTGCATCGATTCACTGCTGATGTCACGAGTGGCACCTTTATCCGCTTCACGTGTTGTCTGCGTCTGTCTATTGGTATTTTTCTCAACAACGATTTCTTCCGTTGATTCAAGATTAACCATCACGGAAACCTCGCCTACACCCGTAATGGTCTGCAGTACATCCTTCAGCTTTTTCTCATACATTTTTTCATACTCTTCCATGGTGTATGATTCTTGCTTCTTCTGGGCAAATACCGCCTGTTCACCCTCCGCTTGCGACGGAGTGGGTGTAGCATGCGGCAACTGTTCTTCTAGATTGTAAAAGGAGCTAAACAGCATCATAGCTACACCCAGCGCACCTGCGATAATCAACCATTGCATAGCGCCCATCTTTTTGCTCCCGCCCTCTTTCTTGCTCATCCACTACCCTCCTCTCTTGCGCCCAACCACGTTACACGAACGGTATCCTGCGGCACATCCCACATACCGGCGATCGTTTCAGCAATGTTTCTTTCCATTCGGCTCTGTTCTGCAAGCGCTTCGACAGATGCCTCGCTTTGGGTTGAAGGTGGTGTTGTATCTTTTTGTTTCGTGAGTGCGATCTCTATTTGAACCGGCTCCATCGGCTCGACTGCCACGCGCTCGCTGCTCTGCCCCTTCGCCTCTGCATCCGTCTTTTTCTGTGCTAGTACAACTTCAATCCCTACGATTGGCTGCTTGGCCGTTTGATCTTGTGCATGCACTTTTACTTGAACGTTCTCTACCTTTACTCCATAATTTGCTTCGACTTGTTTTTTAATAAGCTCGCTGATTTGCGTTTGAACATAGCGTCTAGCCTCTGCATCATTTTGTTCAGCAAGTCTTTTGGCTAACGACTCTACGCGTGCAAAATCAGGATTCGACTCCTTTGTCACCTTGTCTCCTGCAGAAAAGGTAAGCTGTGCAAGCGAGATATCTTTGCGGAACAAATCAAGTACAGGCGAGAGAAGAGCAAGCAGAATGAGAAGACCCATCACCAGTTTGACGTACTTGCTGTATGCCCCGTTTGGCAGAAGCAGATCAAGGAAGGTGGCCAAAAGCACAAGCAAAATGATTTTCTTCAACCAGAGAATCAGCATAGCCATCATGGCGCATCCCTCCTTTACCGCATCATGACTGAAACGTTGGCGGCCGATATGACAATGGTGATCGCCAGAAAAAACATCAAGCTTACCGTAGCCAACGCCGCAAAGATATACAGCAGGTTTTTGCCGATGATGCTAAGACAGGAGAGGATCGGACTGTTGCCAAGCGGCTGCATAACGGCAGAAGATAGATTGTAGATAAAGGCCAGAATAAGAATCTTGAGCGCCGGAAATGCGACTAAAAAAAGTAAAATGATGACACCAATCATTCCGACAGCATTCTTAACAAGGAGTGAGGCTCCCACTACTGTCTCAGCCGCATCCGCAAATACCCTACCTACTACAGGAACAAAGTTGCCTGCAATGTATTTGGCCGTGCGGATTGCTACACCATCGGCTACCGCTGCCGTTGCCCCCTGCAGGGACAGCACCGCAAGAAAGATGGTGAGAAAACTCCCCATCAATCCCAGACTTATCGTACGCAATAGCTTGGCAAGCCGGGTGAGCTGATATTTTACAGAGAACGAACTGACAATGCTTAGGAGCGCGGACAAAAATAATAAAGGAAATACAATGGTTGAAATCAGCATGCCGCTCGTATTAACTAAAAAGATGACCATCGGATGAAACAACGCCGCAGAGGTGATGCCTCCGGTTGATGCGAGAAGCGCCAGCACAAGCGGCATCAGCGCCAGCATAAATCCCACCATATCGCTAATGGCCCCTTGGGCAAAATCAATGGCAATGCGAAAACTATTCACCGCCAAAATAATAAGCACCAAGTACGAAATTGCATAAGCAACCGTGCTGACCGTATTTTTTTCAAAGGCAGTCTGCATCGTCTCAAGCACCATAGCGAATACGGTAATGATGAGGATGGCGCCCAGCAATTTGCCATTAATGAGCAATTCATGGAAGAGAAAAGCACCAAGCCCTTTGGCAACGCCCGAGAGGCTGAGCGCCTTCTCTCCGGTTACCATCTCGAACAAACTTTGCCCTTCACTCTCAGGCAAATAGCCTCCGTACTTATCCAAAACCTTCTGCCAGAATGCCTCAATATCTTTTGTATCAAGCCGCTCAAGCTGCTCCTGCACAATCGTATCCTTAGGCGTCGAGGGGGCTGTGGTAGGCTCAGCGGCGCTTACTGGGTACCAGGCGATTAGCAGAAGCCAGAATGCTCCGATGCAGACAAGAAGCTGTGATCGTTTCTGTTTCATCATTTCCCCAACCTTTTCTATGACGGAAGTAGCTGTACAATCGTTTCGACGATAACAGACAGAATGGGTATAGCCAGTACCATGATTAGGATTTTGCCGGCCAGCTCAATCTTCGATGCGATCGCCCCTTGTCCCGCATCCCTTGTCACCTGCGCTCCAAACTCGGCAATATAGGCGATGCCGATGATTTTTAAGATCGTATCAAGGTAGACGATATTGACATTGGCCTGCATCGCTATGCCCTCAAGCACGCGGATGACATCTGAAATCTTACCGATTAGAAACAAAAAGATCATAACGCCGGTAACCGTCGCCAGCACGAATGCAAACATCGGCTTCTGCTCTTTGACAACCAGACTCAGTACCGTGGCAACAATCCCAAGTCCTACAATCTGAATAATATCCATGCCAAGGTCCCCTTACTGAAACAGGAAAACCCGTTTAATTTCCTGAAACAAATCATTAATAAAAGATGCCACCATAAACAAAACGATGATAAATCCGACTAACGTGACCCACTGCGCCCAATCGTCTTTTCCCGATTGCTTGAGCACGGTATGAATCATAGCGACAATAATGCCGATGCCGGCAATCTGAAAAATCGCATTCACATCATACCCCATCTCTTCCACCCCTCAATAAAGTAGGATAACGAGCAACACTCCACTCAGCACCCCCAGACTGCGGCACATCTTCTCATAGCGCTGCTGATTCTCCCTGGCGTTTATCTCTTCGTGTTCAAGGTTCGTGCAGGCAAGCCGGATATGCTTACGCTGATCTTCTCTGTCGCTTTGTCCGAGCACGAGCCCCAATTGAAGCACGATATCTTTTTCCGGGTTTTTCAGTGCGGTTCTGGGCCAGACCTGATAAACGGCGCGCCGCCAGCAATCATTGGCTGTCCATTCCGACTCCTTGGCAAATAGCTCTGCCGCCTGTGCAAATAGCCGTGCACCTGACCCTGTTAGTCTTTGAGCGATTGAGGCAAGCGCTTCAGGAAGCGGACGCGCTCCATACGTAATCTCCGTCTCCAGCAGAGCAAGCCCGGTACGAAGCTGTCGAATTTGCAATGGACGATGCGCAAGATATCCGCCCAACTGCATGCCGATCAGCGTACCTGCAAGAATGATCAGGAAAGCGCCTACTAACTTGAACATCCTCTCACCTCCGGCACTCGGCAAAATGCTCATCATATATGCAAGACACTGTCCCTACACGAGGTTTGCGGCTGAGAACAAGATAACGCTCGAATACACCTGACTGTAGAATGCGTGATAGCGTAGGTCTGCGCATGATGTCCTTCAGTCCGCTTCCGTGCACACTTGTAATGACGGTAATACCGGCATGAATCGCTTCTTCAAGCGCATAGCCGTCCTCTGCCCTGCCGATCTCGTCTGTAATCAGAACATCCGGTGACATAGAGCGAATCATCATCATCATTCCTTCTGCCTTCGGACATGCATCAAGCACATCGGTGCGCATTCCGACATCTTTTTGCGGAATCCCCCCTACACATCCGGCAATTTCCGAGCGTTCGTCTACAATTGATACCTTACGCGCAGCAAGCGCTTTGGAGCCTTCGCTAATCTGGCGGGCAAGATCACGGAGCAGCGTGGTTTTTCCCCCTTGGGGCGGAGAGATAATCAATGTGCTCTTCAACTTATCTCCCTGTGTAAGAAGGGGAAGCACTTGATCGGCGGCCCCTCTTCGCTCCCTGGCTATCCGGATATTGAAACTGGTAACGTCCCGGATCAGCTTCACACGGCCATCTTCAAGCACTACCTTACCTGAGATGCCTACCCGGTGACCGCCCTCAATCGTAATATATCCGCGCCGCATCTCCTCCTCCATCATGTAGAGAGAATGATGGCTGAGACGACTTAGAAGCTGTCCGCCCTCTTCTCTTGTGAATAACAGCGCATCGTTCGTCTGCATGATGTCTCTCTCGCCGACAAACCAAGATGCACCATCCCCCACACATTCAATAGGTCGGCCAATACGCAGTCGAATCTCCTCTACTTTTTCTAACTTGCGCGATTCGAGGTTTTTAAGCTTGGCACGCAGGCTGTCGGGCAGCATACGAAGAATATCCTCTATCACCTAACTCTCCCCTTTGTCCCACTGTACTTATCACATTCATATGGGAAGCCTGGCCACTTTATGCCTATCTTACAAAAGGGAAGTATATTATAGGAGTCACGGCATACGGATGCTGCGAGTTCCATTTGGGGCAAACTACAGAAGAGATGATCGGCACATGTACATATATGAAAAGGAGCAGTCGATATGCCACACTTAAACATACAGAACACGCCTTTGTATTATGAAGAAAAGGGAAGAGGTATGCCCGTTGTATTTATTCACGGCATGGGGCTTTCTCATGTGAATTGGCACGGACAGGTCCATTATTTCTCTAAAAACTTTCGTACAATCTGTTATGATATGCGCGGGCATGGACGCAGCGGTATAACTGCAATCAAGCGCCCGGAAGAGTATCTGCCAACACTAAGCCAGGATCTCAAACACCTGCTCGATCATCTTATGATCAAAAAAGCACACTTTATTGCATATTCCACCGGCACATTGGTATTGCTGCAGTTTCTCAGCGACCATCAGGACATGTGCGAGCGCGCAGTGCTCACAGGGGCGTTTCCCCGGCTGGGAAACCCCTATATGTATGCCAAAGTAGGCATGTCATACCTGCTTACGTTATTGAACGCGTCAGAATACGAGGCGCGCGGCGTCGCCCGCTCAAATGGAGCAAATGAAAAAGAGATCGCTTTATTTACAGACGAAGCGCTGAAAGTGCGACGCTCAGAAGCCCTCTTATTGTTGCGCACCTTATTTTCCTTTGATCTGACAGCGTTCCTGCCTCAAATTACTGTGCCTACGCTTCTGCTGTATGGCGGCAACGAACGCCATATGATGAAGTATCGACATATCATGCTGACGTCAATGCCCCGTGCAGAAGTATGTTTGGTCCCAAAGACTTCGCATGCCTGCCCAACAAAGGCGTGTGATGTCTTCAATGCACTGGTAGAAGATTTTTTAGAGGCGAGGTGACGGGGGATGTATGCGGATGAGAGTTCAAAACCGTCTGGGCGTATATTGTTTGCTTTAAGCCTTGTGCCGCTCATTATGGTATTGGGCAATTCCATGATTATCCCTATACTCCCTATGCTTGCTAACGAATATGATTTGAGTTCACTGCAGACCGGGCTTTTGATCACGCTATTCTCTGTACCTGCTGGTGCGATGATTCCTGTTGCGGGGTTCTTGTCAGACCGCTTTGGACGCAAGAAGATCATCCTATGGGCTCTCGTATTATATGGAACAGGTGGATTGATTGCGGGGGCGGCCGGACTGCTTCTCCCATCCCCGTATACTTGGGTTGTGGTAGGAAGAATCGTCCAAGGCGTTGGCGCAGCCGGCACAGCGCCGATTGCTATGGCATTAATTGCTGACTTATATCCGCCGGCACACCGGAGCAGAGCGCTTGGCGTTATTGAATCCGCCAACGCATTTGGTAAGGTAGTAAGCCCGATTCTTGGCGCATTGCTTGCACTCCTTGCATGGTATGCGTTATTTTTCGCCTTTCCGCTTTTCATTGTACCGGCCATCTGGGTGATTGCACGCTGGGTAGAGGATACGGAAACCGGAGCAGCGCCCTCCTTTACGAAATATAAGCGCGATATTGCGCTTGTATTTCGTAGACATGGGCATTGGCTTGGGATCGGTTTTATGCTCGGAGCCATCCAGATGTTTTTTTTATTTGGAATGTTATTCTACCTTGCAGAAGCTTTGGATCAAATTCCTTCTTTTTCAGGTGTAGCACGCGGTTTTCTTCTGGCTTTTCCGCTCTTATCATTAATCCTTACGTCCATCTGGTGCGGACGGGCGATTGAGTGTCGTGCCGAGCGCATTAAATTATTTATTATTGGAGGAACAGCAATCACCGCAGCAATCACCGCTATTCTTCCCTTCGTTTCAAAGCCAGCTACGCTTATTGGCCTTTTATTTTTTGGAGGTATTGGCACAGGATTGGTTCTCCCCAGCCTGAATACACTTATCACTTCCGCTGTCGGTAAAGCCGAGAGAGGAATGATCACCTCGCTTTACAGCAGCGTACGTTTTCTCGGCATTGCGGCAGGACCTGCTGTGTTTGGGTCACTGCTCACACGTCCCTTCGTGCTTTTTTGGGGAACATGCGGAGCGTGTCTTCTCCTTGTACTGCTTACCATCCGCTTTCTTCAACGTCCAGGCCCAATCAAAAGCAAAAATGGTCACGTTCGTCTTTTATTTACACTTCCCTCTACCGAACCAAAAGACCCGTGATAAAAGTTTTACTAAAGAAGGAAAATCTTGTTGAATTTTGCCTCTGCTCCCTTCCATAATAGAAGAAAGGGGGAGGACGATTTTTATGCCATCAATTCAGCATGTTAAAGAGTGGGTGCCTATTGTGCAATCACTCATTCGTACCAAACAATCCGCCGTTATCGTTGGTGACGAAAACGGTGTTGTACTATCGAGCAACGGCTCGCTTCGCTTTCTATCATCAGGAGATAGGATACGACCGGAGAGTCCGATCTATCGCGTGCTTGAAACACGCCGCCCGATTGATTTTACCGTTCCACCGGATGTATATGGCATGCCGCTCCGTGTACAGGCATTTCCGCTTGATGACGGTATTTTGGCTATCGCTATGGATATATCGACACAGAATACGCTAAAGACTTCGATTCATGAGGTAAATTCTGTCGTAGAGCAAATCGGCGTATCAATCTCTGACTTGAGTGATATGTCAGAACAAATGGTTACTAACTTCAATGAAATTGAATATGAAATTTCACATATGAACGATAGCTTCGCTTCCATCATGGAGATGAACAAACTAATTTCATATGTTGCAGATCAGACGAATCTTTTATCGCTTAATGCAGCGATTGAATCAGCACGTCTTGGAGATGAAGGCCGTGCATTTGGAGTTGTCGCCCAAGAGATGCGAAAACTTGCCAATCAAACGAATGACTCAGCAGGGCAAATTCTTAAGCAGATCAATCATATTCAAAATGAGTTAGAAAAAATCAAACAAAAAATCGAACAGAACAATCAGTCAAATACCAAGCATGAAGTCTCAGTTACAGAGATTGGTCAAGCGATCCAGCAAGTGGCTTCTGCAATGAATACAATCCATACGTTCACGCAAGAAAACTTATAAGACAAAAAGAAGCGACCCTCTAATGCAAGGTCGCTTCTTCTTGTTTTACTTTTATTATGCACGCGATACATACACTTCGTTACGCGTATCAATGACCAACTTGTCTCCCTCATTAATAAAGAAAGGAACTTGCACCATAAGACCCGTCTCCATCTTCGCCGGTTTCGTACCACCCGATGCTGTATCGCCTTTGATACCCGGTTCTGTTTCTGAAACGGTTAACTCTACTGTGTTCGGCACTTGCACGCCCAGGATCTCACCTTCGAACATCACAACGCTTACGTTCATGTTCTCAAGGAGGAATTTCAGTTCATGCTCGATCTGACTGGTTGGCATCGTAATTTGATCGTATGTTTGCGTATCCATAAACACATGATCTTCACCAGAAGCATACAGATATTGCATTTCTTTCGTTTCGATTCTTGCTTTCGCTACTTTTTCACCCGCACGGAAAGTTGTTTCCTTAATGGAACCGTTGCGCAGATTGCGCAGCTTGGTGCGTACGAAAGCAGCGCCTTTGCCCGGCTTTACATGCTGAAATTCGATAACAGAATAAATCGCTCCGTCATACTCAATCGTAGTGCCCGGGCGCAAGTCGTTTACTGAAATCATGAATAAACCTCCTACAAACCAGTTATTTCTTGTCCTCTAACTTTCAAATTATAACATAAAACCCATACTAAATCACAAGTAATTCCTTCAGTGAGCTCGTTAGCACTTCACAGCCGTCTTCTGTGATCAGTACATCGTCTTCAATGCGGACGCCGCCTACACCCTCTAGATAAATGCCCGGCTCGATCGTCACCACCATACCAGCTACAAGCGCTTGCTCACCACGCACCGAAAGCGTCGGCCCTTCATGCACCTCAAGTCCAATGCCGTGACCGGTGCTGTGGCCATAGTTCGGGCCGTATCCCGCTTCTGTAATTATATCGCGGGTAAGCGCATCCGCTTCTTTACCGGTAAGGCCCGCTTTGATACAGGCCACCCCGTTCAATTGAGCGCGCAGCACGATATCATAAATCTCCCGCATCTTCTCTCCCGGCTCACCGACCGCAATCGTACGCGTAATGTCTGAACAGTACCCTTTATAATACGCTCCAAAATCAAGCGTTACCATATCACCTGCTTCAATCACTTTATCGGAAGCTACTCCATGAGGAAAAGCGGAGCGAATACCGGACGCAACAATCGTATCAAACGACGTACCGGAAGCTCCAAGGGAACGCATGAAGAAGTCAAGTTCATTCGATACCGCAAGTTCCGTCATTCCAGGCTTAATATACGTAAGGATATGGGAGAAAGCCTGATCCGCAATTGCGGCCGCTTCTCTAATAATCTGCACTTCCTCCGTTGTCTTCACCAAACGTGATGCTTCAACTAAGCCCGATACCGGAACGAATTCTATATCGCTAGAAAGTTCTCCAAGACGCTGGTACAGCGCATACGTCATATGATTTTTCTCAAATCCCAGCCGTTTTACCCCGTGTTCACTCGCACGCTCGATAACGGTCTCAAGCATGTCGGCTTGGTGGCGGATGATGGTGAAGGCTGGCGCCTGCCGATTGGCCTGCTCAATATAACGAAAATCTGTAATGAGTTCAGCCGCACGCCCCGTGACAAGACAGCAGCCCGACGAACCGGTAAACCCGGATACATATCGGCGGTTATATCCATTTGTAATCAGAAGTCCATCGAGCTTCTCTTCCTGCATGCGTGCACGAATCGCCTGTACTTTCATTTCCATTTCCCATCATCCTCACTCTACATTTTGTATTCTTTGTTCTTACGTATATGGTGCACAAGGGCATCGAATGCCAATTCATATCCATACGTACCTAGTCCACTAATTTGCCCAAGTGCAATCGGGGCAAGCACCGACTCTTTACGGAAAGCTTCCCGCGCATGAATATTGGATATATGTATTTCAACAAATGGAATACTAACGCTTGCGAGCGCATCTCGTATCGCGTAGCTGTAATGAGTAAAGGCACCTGGATTTATTACAATGCCATCACATAAGCCAAATGCCTGATGAATACGATCAATCAATGCGCCTTCATGATTTGATTGGAAGAATTCTACCTTCACCCCATCCGCTTCAGCACGACGTACAATACGCGCTTCCACATCAGCAAGTGTCTCGCTACCATAAATCCCTGGCTCCCGTCTGCCAAGCATATTCAGATTAGGTCCATTGATTACGAGAATTATCGCCATGTATACACCTCTCCTCGTGTCTTTACTCCGCATATTGTATCACAATTTTCGAACAAAAAAGCACCATCTACTCAACGTTGAGATAGAGGTGCTTGTATAAGCTACTAAAAGCAGGCTATGTACTGATACGTATATAATTATTTCTGCTCAGCTAAGTAAGCAGCAACAGCTTCTACCTGCTTCTCGTCTGAAATCAATCCTCCTGGCATGCCCGGTGGACGACCCTCTTTAATTATCTTTGCAATCGCATCTTTATCAAGACGGCTTCCTACATCTTTAAGTGCAGGACCTACACCACCTTCAAGATTCTGACCATGACAAGATGCACAACTCTGCTGAACTACCTTTTTTGCATCATCTCCGCCGCTGCTTGTTGTTGCGGACTGATTCTGGTCAGCTGGAGCACTAGACGGTTTTTCTTCACCACCGCCACAAGCCGCTAAGCTCAAGGATAATGCCAACAATATACCCGCAGTTGTTAATTTTTTCATGTTTTCACCCCCTTATCAGTCTCATTGTACTCACCATTTACCTCAATTTTCAATACGTTACACATATTACTTATCACATATTATTGAACATTCGCTCGGATATTGTCGATTTTCGCACTACTTTTCTGCTAGAAAGAACCAGATAAATCAGCTACAATAAAGGGTAAGGAAGGTGTTTAACTTGTCAAATCAAACAAGACCAGCCTATGGCGGCCAGGCCGTTGTAGAAGGCGTGATGTTCGGCGGAAAACACTACACAGTAACCGCAATCCGTCGCAAAGACGGTACAATTGAATATTATGAAGAACCGAAGCAAGAGAAGGTATGGGTCAAAAAACTACAAAAAATTCCGTTTCTCCGTGGCATCGTTGGACTCATCGCAGCCAGCGCGAACGGGTCGAAGCACCTTAATTTCTCTACAGAACGATATGATACCGAGCCAGGGGAAGAGCAGGCGGAAGAAGAAGCTCCTTCCAAGCTTACGATGATTCTTGGCGTAGCTCTTATCGGCGTATTATCGTTTCTGTTTGGTAAACTGATTTTCACTGTCGTTCCAGCCATTCTTGCCGATGTGCTTTTTCAGCGGATTACAAATAATATCGCCCAGAATTTAATCGAGGGCGGAATTAAAATAATTTTACTTCTCGTCTATATTTTGGCAATCGCTCGAACACCAATGATTAAGCGGCTTTTTCAATATCACGGTGCTGAACATAAGGTGATTAATGCGTACGAAGCTGGGGTAGAATTAACAGTAAAGAGAGTTCAACAATTCTCCACGCTGCACTATCGGTGCGGCAGCAGTTTTATCGTGTTTACGGTCCTTGTCGGCGTGGTAATCTATTCCTTCTTCCATTACGATTCGCTCTGGGAAAGAGTTTATCAACGTATTTTACTTCTACCTGTCGTGATCGCAGTATCCTACGAAACACTTCAAGCTACCAATAAACTACGTGATATTCCTGTTCTCCGCTTTATCGGGTATCCCGGTTTATGGCTGCAGAAAATTACGACCCGCGAACCAGATGATCACCAAGTAGAAGTCGCTATTGCTTCCTTTCTGCGTATGCGCGAGATGGATGAAGCAAAGCAAAGCGTTCCCACGACGACAATTTCGATTAGTTAATCTTCTTACAATATTGGTAAACTCTAAACGAAATGAGGTGTTAGGGTGTCGCGGAAGTCTCAGGTTTTTGCGGTTGTGCTGCTTACCCTTGTCGGAGTCGGATTAGCTACTCAGTTGTATAGTGATGCATGGGGTCTACTCAAATCAATTCTTATCTTCGGCGCCATTGCAGCAGTTCTGTATTTTCTTGTCAATAAACTGCTACTCTCCCGGGGCGCGGGAATGTCTTCTAGCCCTACGGATAAAGGCTACCAGAAAGCGCTGCGCCAGCAGAAACAGCGCAATAAAGGGAAACAGCAAGGACAGCCGTCTACATCTTCATCCGTCTCAACGTCTCCTGCAAAAATGAAAAAGATGAATCGTCTAAAGCCAGCCTTACGCCGTGATAATCCGTTTCGGGTTATCGAAGGCAAAAAAAATAAACCAAACAAAAAGACCAAAACCTCTTGATTCCATCAAGAGGTTTTTCTCTTTAAACGAAGGGATGGCAGACGAGTCATAAACTGTCTAGCTGCAGCCTCTCCGGATTGGTACAGCCACGTGCGCTCTTCCTCTGTAATATCAAACTTAGCGGCCGGAATCCCTTCCGTAGGAATAAACACCGTGCGCGCTGCATGCTGCTTATCAATATAACGCTGATCATGCGCCTGCATCATCGTCTTAAGCATCGCATTTACATACTCAGGCAGCGTATTTGTCTTATACGCTTTTGTATCATAGTTAGCAGATAATCGAAAACCAATTGTAGGATAACACGATTGACTGTCCTCCTCAAACAGCCAGAGGGGGAAGCGGCTCAAGATACCGCCATCCACTACATAGACGGGTACACCTTGCTTTTGAAGAATAACAGGCTCAAAATAGAAGGGCAGGCTTGCACTCATGCGCACCGCCAACGCCACAGAAAGCGATTGTGGCAAAAGTCCGAGCTGCTTAGCATCATCAGGCAGTACGAGCAGCCGACCAGCCGTAATATCCGACGCAATCACTTTTAACGCACCTTCAGGTAAGTCACCAAACGTATGAATCTTCTTGGCAGCTAATTGTGCATCCATCCAATTATATAGATAATCTGCAGAATACATCCCCTTCTTAATCCATAAATTCAGCCATGTTCCAATGCAAGGTATTCGGGCCATTCCCTGCTTTTTCTGAAGAGCCATATAGTTAAAACCTTTCATTAGTTCATTCAGCTCATCGGCACGATATCCTGCCGCCACAAGGCTTGCAATGATCGCTCCAGCAGATGTACCTGCTACCCTGCAAAAACTATATCCCCGTCTTTCAAACTCTGCAATGGCCCCCACGAAAGCAATTCCCTTTACACCTCCGCCTTCAAATACCGCGTCAATTTTTTTCACACTCCTGCTCCCTTCCGTTTTTCTCTGTAAATGTACTCAGAAGCAGGGCATTTCAGAAGCAAAAAGACGAGGAGCAAACGAAATTGTTTGCCCCCCGTCTTTTTACTTTTACTCAGTCACTTCGTCCTCTGTATCACGGAGATCGCGAAGTTCTTGGACACGTTCAGGATTTTCCTGCAGGTAGCGCACCAGATATTCAATACAAGTAATTGAATCCCAGCTTAAGTGATGCTCAATGCCTTCTACATCATCAAAGATCACGTCTTCGGAAACACCGATGAGGCGCAGTAGATCTTCAAGTAGAGCATGTCGGTCAACGAGACGCTTCCCCATTTTTTTGCCTTTGCTTGTCAGCATGAGACCGCGGTACTTTTCGTATACTAAATACTGGCTTTTATCCAGTTTTTGTACCATTTTGGTTACTGAAGATGGATGAACATTCAGCGCTTCCGCAATATCAGAAACACGCGCATATCCCTTTTCTTCAATGAGTGTATAGATTCGTTCCAAATAATCTTCCATACTTGGAGTTGCCATGCCGTTCCCCCATCCTTACCCACTTCTCTTCCCGGACAACTTGTACGGTATTTTATTATCATACCGTACTTTAAAATTGACATGCAAGAATTTCAGGTAAAATACTCAATTTTCGCCTCAGGAAAGCAATAAACGAGCATTTTCTCCATTGTTTCTTGCAATTCCCTTGCTTCATCCTTCTTATACACGTATTTTCCCCGACCATACCGACCCCATTTGTACCTGCGTTCCTCTTCATTCATCTCTAGTTTTGTCTTCGGATAACGCTTTTCAATAACCGCTTTTGCTGTTTTGGTAAACCTATGCTGAATAAGTTCAAATGTCAAATCCCGCTTGGCCTCTTCCGGAAGCATTGCTTCTACGTGCTCTAAGAGCTCTCGATAGCCTTCCTGCCAACCATCAAAACGATACAGTGGGGCGATAATAAACCCGAGCGGATAGCCTGCACGTGCAACTTTGCCCGCTGCTTCAATCCGATCAAGAAACGGTGATGTGGCAGGTTCAAAGTTTTTGATTACATAATCAGCATTAATACTAAAACGAAAACGGGTATGTCCGTTATGTTTTGCATCAAGCAGCGGTTCCACGTGAGCATACTTGGTCACAAAGCGCAGTCTGCCATACGCTTGCTGTCCCATGTATTCGATGCAGCGCTTCAAATTGCCGGTAATATGCTCAATGCCGACAGGATCGGAGGTGCAGGCTGCCTCAAAGCGGGTAATGTCTGGCTTACGCTCTTCGATATAGCGGCCCGCCTGCTCCAAAATCTCTTCAATATTGACATACGTACGAATGTACGGCTTGCTTCCTAATGTGGTCTGCAGATAACAGTAGTGGCAATGCCCCATGCAGCCTGTAGACAGCGGAATGGCGTACTCAGCTGACGGCTTAGACGTGTCAAATGTGAGCGTTTTTCGCACGCCGACCACCAATGTACGCTTTGCATTTCGATATTTCTCAAGCTCTGACTCCCCTTGAATGCCGCGCACCTGGTTATGTGACGTCGTCATATGAATCGGGATGCCCAGCGTCTTGAATCTCTCCATCAGTTCCTGTCCAAGCGGATAATTCAGTGCATTCGGCTCAAAAAATACCTGATCCGGTTCAAACTCCCTTATTCCAGGAGAACGTGACAGTATATGTGTCATGGTATTCATGCGACTCACCTCTCTTTATTTCTTATTCGTTAGTATGCGCATGAAATGATCTTACGCACGCAAAAAGAGCGAGCCAATATTTACGGCCCGCTCTCCTTACTTTATGCATCTTTTTGTTAGCCAAGCTGTTCAGCAGATGCTGCTGCTGCAGGTTCACTCCAGATTCTACCTAAAATTAATGAACTGCAGATCGAGGGGAAGATCGGCCCCCTTTAAGACAGCCATCACCTGCTGCAGATCATCGCGGCTTTTGCCGGAGACACGCACTTGATCATCTTGAATCTGACTCTTTACCTTTAGCTTTGTATCCTTGATTAGCTTGTTAATTTTTTTAGCGTTATCCGCGTCAATCCCCTGCGCAATTTTGCCGCGTTGTCGCACGGTTCCGCCTGATGCCGCTTCTACTTTTCCATACGTAATGCCCTTAAGCGAGATGCCGCGCTTAATCAGCTTGCCACTCAGCACATCCTTCACTTGTTCAAGCTTGTATTCATCGTCGGAAGCAATAACAAGTTCTTCCTTCTCTAGCTTGATGTCACTCTTGCTGCCTTTAAAATCATAGCGGTTCTCAATCTCTTTCAATGCTTGATTAATGGCATTGGTCACTTCCGACATATCTACCTGGGATACAATATCAAATGAATTCTCCTTGCTCATTCTCTTCCTCCTCTACTGCTTTTCATTCTGTATCTTCATCGTACCAGATTTTGTGCAAGAAAAGGAATCAGATGTCAAAGAAATTACGGTTTCAAAAACTCCGATTCAATTACACGCAGCCATTCTTTCGCACGATCTCTCCATTCTGCCGAGACATGCGCATCCTTCTCTACCGGGCTTGCGAATTGATCCATGACCGCAGTATATGTACGATACTTAGCTGTATCATCCTGATCGTTTTGATAGCGATGTACGAGTACAAATGGTGTACCCAAGCGAATGATGGCATCATTCTCACCGAAATTCCCTTGTACGGGAGCAGCCGGAATTCGAAGAAAAAAGTACTTGCCCTCGTCCTCATCAGCCCCCATCTTCAAGTCAAAAAAACCGCCGTCAATATCCCAGCCGCCACCCACCGCAAAATCATGTGCATTAAAAAAAGCAAACAATTCCTTGAACGTCCTCTGCTGTCCATCCAGTGATGATGGTAAGGCAAGCATCTTGTGTCCCCCTAAGCATTCATTTCCTTCATTGTTTGAGATAAAGAGGGATTTTATACAAAAAACCTCTGCCAAAGCAGAGGTTTTGCTCCTAGTAATGAAGCTGTCCGGATACGCTTACACCTTTTTTGTTCACGTCGATTACTTTAATCTTTCTTAGCCCGACACCTAGATCGGTTAAGTCAAACGAGAACCATTGCTGGGATTGGTATGATGTTTTAGTGAATGCCTTCATCAACTCGCCCCGGTTATTGTAGAATTCGAAGCGCACCGTTTTCGGATCATCGACACGGCCTTGATAAATATAGCCTTGAATCCGATTTTCCTGTCCGCCATCGAAATACAAGCCGCTGCCATCATAAAACCAGGCTTCATACTCGTTTGGTTCTCCAATAAAGGAGAAGTTCCAGCATCGCTCTCCCTGACAGTGACGCTGCGCATCATACGCCCCTGCTGGAGAGATGGAACCGAATACTAAAATAATTGCCAGCATTGTCACTATGCCAAAAAATCCTGCTTTTTTCATGTACCAGCTTTTCATGCTTCACCATCCTTTCGAAGAGTCTTGCGATTACAAATCAAGCTTCTTTTTGTAACCGTCATAGTACAGCTATACTGTAAACCAGCTGAAGCGTTTACAAAAGGGAAGTTCTACGGAACTTATCCTGTAGGCAAAAAGCTAGGAAATTCCGCAATATTCTTCCTCTCTCTTCCATTTTCTCTATATGTATACCTATAGTAGCTGTGAGGAAAATCAGGCACAATGCTCGATATATTTATGGCTGTTGTACCGGACAAAAAAAGAAAGCACAGCCGCAAGCATAATGCATTGGGCGATGCTTTCCTGTTATTACTTACTTCAGATAATGCATAACGGCTTCCGCAGCTTCCGCAACATGATCAGCAGCAATTACGATTGATTCACCTGTATACTGCCCCTCCATAAATGTATAGCGCGGATCATAATAATGCTTAAGCAATAATCGAATGGCTTCTTCATATTCATCATGAAGCAGATGTTCTTCAATCGCAGCTGCAATAGGAATGTGGATTCGCTTCTTTATTTTTAAGAAGGCTTCTATATATTGCTCCTTATATTCCTTGGGACGATACTCTTCAAGAATGATGCGGACACGTTCATGTATCGGCAGCTCTATAATGATATGTATACCTTTCGCTTTGGCTTGGATAAGAAACTCAGGGAGCAGAATTTTTCCGATTCGTCTGCTTTCCGCTTCCATTACCACATAGGGCGCTTCATTCACACGGTCAAGCTGATGTAACAATAACGCGTCAAACGACTTTTGGTTGTTGGGCGTAGTACCGATCCCTCCAAAAATCGAACCGCGGTGTCCTGCAGCAGCCTCCAGATCCAGCACTGGGTAGCCGTTCTTTTGCATTTCATGAAGAATATGTGTTTTTCCACATCCGGTATTACCACCTATGACGATCGCCTGCGGACGAAACTCATACTGCTCCAGTCGTTCGACCACCCATCTGCGGTAGGCACGCACACCTCCAAGCAGACGAAAAACGCGCAGCCCCATTAGTGAAAGCAGCGTGGCCGTCGTCTTGCTCCGCATACCTCCCCGCCAGCAGAACACCGCTAGTGGTGCATCGTACTGCTGAAACTGCTTAATAAAAGCAGGCAGCTTGCCTGAGACGATCTCCAGCCCGCGTTCCTTTGCCGCTTCTACGCTTACCTGTTTGTAGATCGTGCCGATTTCTGCCCGCTCCTCATTCGTAAAAAGAGGAATGTTCATGCTTCCGGGAATGGTAGCCTCTGCAAACTCAGCAGAGGAGCGAACATCGACGAGAACCACCTTTCCCTGCTTGTGTTGTTCAAGCAGCTCTTGAACCGTAATATCCTGAAACAACAGCGATTGCGCCTCCTGTCAAAAAACCTTGATGCATCCTTGATGCTCTTCTGTTACATAACCAATCTGCTGCGCTTCTACTCCTGCTCCACGCAGCGCTTCCAGCAGCGCTTCTGCGTCCTTTTCCGCCACCGACAGCAGCAGGCCGCCCGAAGTGACCGCATCACATAAAATATACTGTTCAATCTGATCAAGATTGTCAGCAAAAGATACAGCATCCTCTACATGCTGAAAGTTATTTTTCGTACCACCAGGGACAAATCCGGCTTCCGCCAGCTCGCGCACACGCGGCAGTACCGGAACCTGCGAACGATCGATCTCAATCCCCACATGACTGCCCTTGGCCATCTCCAGGGCATGCCCTAGCAGGCCAAAACCGGTCACATCTGTACAGGCATGCACATCGTAGGTGGCCATTGTTTCAGCGGCCGCTCTGTTCAACGTGGACATGACCTGTGTCACACGGGCCACTTCCTGCTCCGTAAGCTGATCCTTTTTAATCGCTGTCGTCAAGATGCCCACGCCGATCGGCTTCGTTAGAATCAAGCGGTCTCCCACTATAGCTGTAGCGTTCGTTTTTACATGATCGGGATGCACCAGACCCGTTACGGCGAGGCCAAATTTTGGTTCATTGTCGTCTATCGAGTGACCGCCTACCAGCGTGGCGCCGGCTTCCTGTACTTTTTCAGCCGCTCCCCGAAGAATATCAGCAAGAACCGCTTTATCCAGCTTATGTATTGGGAAAGCCACGATGTTCATCACGGTGAGCGGTTTGCCTCCCATCGCATAAATATCGCTGATCGCATTCGCCGCAGCAATCTGTCCGAACGAATACGGATCGTCTACAATAGGCGTAAAGAAGTCCAGCGTCTGAACCAGTGCCAGATCGTCAGAAAGCTTAAATACCCCCGCGTCATCACTCGTATCCAGACCGACAAGCAGGTTGGGATGCGGCTCGGTCACCGGAAGTTGCTGAAGCACCTGCGCTAAATCCATCGGGCCGATTTTACAACCGCAGCCCCCCTTTGTTGAAAAAGATGTGAGCTTAATTTTATTTTCAGTCGACATGATACGTCTCCCTTTCTACGTAATGAATGATAACTTTATAGTACAACACAAGAGGGCTTCTTCGCAAAAAACAGTCTCTACGGCAGAACACACGATGCTCAGATGTCGGTTACAGGTACAACAATATTAATCCGATACCCCGCCCCCGGCTCCGTATGTACATGAAGCGTTCCCCCGCTCTCTTCAATGCGCTCACACATCGTAGAAAGACCAAACCCAAATAACGGCCGCTCATCACCTTTACCGTTATCCTGCAATGCAAAATACAGGTTGCCGTTCTCCTGGCGCAGAGAAAATAGAAAATGTGTACTTTTCCCATGGCGGATTCCGTTTGTCAGACCTTCCTTAAGCGCATGGTACAATGCTTTTTTTTGCGTCGGGGACAGTTCAGGTAAGGGAGAAATTTGATAATCAATCGTTACACCCATATGCTGCTCTGTCTCTTGAAGCAGTTGGATCAGGCTCTGCTCTAAAGAAAAAGCCACCTGTTCACTCCGCAGCATTTGCATTGAGCGGCGAATCTCATCTAATCCATTTCGTATTAGCTGCTGAGTGAGTTCAAGCTTTTCCATGACAAGCATCGGATCTTTCATCAGCAACCGCTTCCCTGCTTCAAGTTGAATGATCGTCGTCGTTAAGGAATGGCCTACAATATCATGAATTTCACCGGCAATTCGATTTCTCTCTTCAAGCACTGACTTCTCAGCCAACGCCTCGGCATTTTTCCAGTGCATCTGCTCAAGCTCTCTCGTACGCTCTCTTATTTTTACCTCAAGCTTCTCATTGAATTGACTAAGCTCTTTGGCATGCTCCCTCACTTCTTGTATAGCCTGCCGCAGCGAGAGAAGCGTGTGTACTCGAGCAAGAAGCTCTCTTCTGTCAAATGGCTTGGTGATATAGTCATTCGCCCCAGCCTCAAATGCCGCGATAATGTCTTCGGGTTGATTCTTTGCGGTTACAATAAGAATAGGGAGTTCTGTAAGGGAGTTGTGCTGTCGCAGCAGGCGGCATATTTCATACCCCGAGAGTTTAGGCATCATAATATCGAGAATCACCAGATCAAAGCCACCGTGCTCCTCAAATGCATGAATTGCCTCCTCTCCATCATTACGGGTGCTAACATGATAGCCTTCCAATACAAGATGATTAATCAGCACCTGCAAATTTATTGGCTCATCATCTACAATGAGAATGGTTCCCCGTACCTTTTCCGCTGCAACCCTATAAGGAGTGACTTCCTGTGCCACCCTTGTTACGCCTTTTTCATAAGAGACCACAGCAGAGGATGCGGCTACTTCCTGTTCTGCTTGTTGCGCGAGCGGCAGCGTAAACACAAAGGTCGCTCCACCGCCCTCCTCAGACGCTGCCTTAATCGTACCTCCATGCATTTCAATGAATCCCTTAGTGATGCTTAACCCTAATCCACTTCCACCAAAGCGGCGATGTGTTTCTATATCACCTTGTTCAAACTCTTTGAAAATAATCTCCAGCTTTTCTTCCGGAATGCCTATACCTGTATCCTTGACGAAAATTTTCGCGTAGACTCCCGACACTTCTGCCGCTACCTCAATCCTGCCTGCCTCTGTAAACTTCACCGCATTCCCAATAAGATTATATAAAATTTGCTGGATGCGATTCTCATCTCCATATACGGGAGGAAACGAATCCGGGATACGGTTATGAAATTCCAGCGCCTTATTCTGTGCAAGGTAGGCAGCAAACTCCAGTACGGCTCTTGTTATATCCTGTATACGGACCGGCTTACGATATAAAAGGATAGCCTGATTCTTTAGCTGAGAGACATCCAGCATATCATTCACAAGCCTTGAAAGTCGGCTTGCGCTTGTGCTGATCATCGAGATATTTTTTCTTGTTTGTTCCGAAAGCGGACCTGCGGCCCCCGCCAATAGCGAATCAGCGATACCCATAATCCCATGCAGCGGTGTCCGAAGTTCATGTGAAGTCGTCGCTACAAATTCATCCTTAAGCTTATCTAACCTGTGCAGGCTTTCCAATGCGAGCTGCTGACTTTTCTTTGTCTCGGCTTCCGCCAGCTCTTTTTCCCTCCGCATCATATTGATCTTGTCAGCTAAGGCAAACGACAGCAAAAGCGATTCCAATACAGCGCCAAACTGGAATGAATACCGCATCCAGTTCGCTCCGGTAAAGTGTCCTTCATCAATCATGCTAGAGAGAGCCGAGCAAAGGAAAAACAACAGCCAGGCAAGCAAATAATAACGGGCAGGCCTGTATCCCTTTACCCAGCACAGTGCTCCGGCAACGATAATCATAATGGTCGAAATTCCTGTGCTTAGCATCACAAGCTGAAGGGAAAGCTTATAACTGAACGGAAGCAGCAGCAGCGTCAGTATTCCGGCAAATATACAGCCTAGAAGCCAGGGATTGATTTTCGGAGCATAGACTTTGATATTCAAGAAATCTCGTGCAGATAGAGCACCCCAGATGATGGAGCAGGCCATGAAAAAGATAATGGATACATTGTTCCATTGGGGAGAATTCGGCCATATATATTCATAACCGATGCCATTATAAGCGAGCTGTGTACAAAGAGATGAAAAAACAAACAAAACGTAGTAGAGATATTGGTACATGCGAAGTGAAAAAAATAAAAATAAATTATACAGCGCAATAGCCAGCAAAATACCTGTAACGATGCCAATAATAAGGAATTCGGCTTGACTTGCTTCAGCGAACGCCTGCGGTTCCCATAACAGAAGCGGAAACTGCATGGCACCTTCCGTTTCGATACGCAAATAGAACGTTTCGGTCTTCATTTGTGCGGGGTGAATGGCGAATACAACGTTCCGATGCGGAATGTCCTTATCCTGCAACGGAAAAATATCGCCAGCTGTCTTAGCCGTAAATCCACCGATGCGATTAGGTGTATACAATGTGACACGATCGATTGGCGGGGCGGCAATCTCAAGCCACCATTCCTTTTCGCTGGAGGTATTGCTGATCTGAATGCGAACCCAATAGGCGGAGGAGACATAGCCAAAATTGGGATACGTTTGATCAATAGGAGAGAACCTATTAGAAAATGCGCCAGAACTAACATCGGCAATCGTCCATTTCTTTTCCTTATCCTCTAGAATATCGATGTAGGGTGCCAATGTGTACTGACTTTGACTTGAATCAAGCAGCACCATATTGTTAGCTTGAACAAGCAGGGGAAAGACCAAAAAAAGAAAGAAAAAAAAGAAAACCATAACGAATGCTTTTTTCAAACTTTCCGCCCCTTTCTTTTCTTCGGTAGATGCGCACACATTTTTTGGATTATACTTAATTATAATCTCAATCTTCTTACGATTGGAATTAGCTTTATGTAAAAAAATCAAAAGAAAAGGCACCTGCAGAGCGCTGCCGCCCGTAGATGCCTTACTCATTTTATGAGTGCTGTTGTGATTATTCATAATAGGTCACGAGTAGTTATCACTCGTGAAATAATATATCTATCATACATTTCCTTTATTTATATTACGTACCTTTTTGTAGCTCATGAACGTCTGTCGAATAAACCAATAAAGGTACTCAAAAAACTAAAGGAAACATAAATTTTTCAATTTTACTGGTACGGTATGATCGTAGCAATTACAAATCGTCCCTATGCGTATGCGTACTGTTTTTGACCGACTAGACCAAGCGTCTGTGTTGTTGAAGTTTGAATCTCGTGGAAAAGCTCTGGGTTTTCCGCAAGTGAAACGCCATAAGAAGGAATCATTTCTTTTATTTTCAGCTCCCACTCTTGTAGCTGTTGTGGGAAGCATTTTTTTATTACCTCAAGCATAACGTGAACGGCAGTAGAAGCACCCGGAGAAGCGCCGAGCAATGCAGCGATCGAACCATCAGCAGCACTAATAACCTCCGTGCCAAATTGCAATGTTCCTTTGCCGGCAGCAGTATCTTTGATAACTTGTACACGTTGACCCGCTACCACTAAGTCCCAATCTTCGCTTTTAGCGGTCGGGATGAACTCACGTAATTCTTCCATGCGCTTTTCTTTCGATAACATCACTTGCTCGATCAGGTATTTTGTCAATGGAACGTTTTTTGCGCCTGCCGCCAACATCGTTACGACGTTATTCGGCTTTACGGAACCTAATAAATCAAACATGGAACCGGTTTTTAAGAACTTTGGCGAGAAGCCGGCAAACGGTCCAAAGAGCAATGATTTTTTGTTGTCGATAAATCTTGTGTCCAGATGCGGAACAGACATTGGCGGAGCACCAACCTTAGCTTTACCGTATACTTTGGCATGGTGCTGCTCTACAACCTCAGGATTGTTACATACCATAAATATTCCGCTTACCGGGAATCCGCCAATATGTTTGCCTTCAGGGATACCTGATTTTTGCAGTAAATGCAGGCTTCCACCTCCGCCTCCGATAAAGACGAATTTTGCCGTATGACGCTCGACCATTCCACTATTGAGATTCTTCACTTTCAATTCCCACGATCCGTCGCTCGTGCGCTTAATATCATCCACATTATGTTTGAATTTTATAGCGACGTTTTTATTCTGTAAGTGGTCAAATAACATGCGCGTTAAAGCGCCAAAGTTGACATCTGTTCCAGAGTCGATTTTTGTTGCAGCTATCGCCTCGTTCAATGTCCGGTCTTTCATAATAAGCGGAATCCATTCCATCAGTTTTTTCGGGTCATCGGAAAACTCCATCCCTTGAAACAGCGGATTGTTAGACAGCGCTTCAAAACGCTTCTTTAAAAACTCTACATTCTGTTCCCCATGCACTAAGCTCAAGTGAGGCAATGACATGATAAAATCTTGCGGATTACGAATAAGATTGCTTTTTACAAGATAAGACCAAAACTGCATTGAAACCTGAAACTGTTGATTGATATTTATAGCTTTGCTAATATCTATCGATCCGTCCGATTTTTCGGAAGTGTAGTTAAGCTCGCACAGTGCCGCATGCCCTGTTCCTGCGTTATTCCATTCGTTAGAACTTTCTTCACCTGCGCTTGCGAGCTTCTCAAACACTGTAATGTTCCAGTCTGGTGCTAGCTCTTTCAGCAATGTCCCCAAAGTTGCACTCATGATTCCGGCACCAATTAAGATAACGTCTGTTCTCGTTTGTCTGTTACTCATTTTTACCGTCCTTTTATACCTTTAAATTTGCAGAAAGGATGTAGGCGCTCCTGCTTGGGCGCTACAGCAAGCTAGGCGCGACCAGTCACACACCTTTTCTAGATCAATTATAACCCTATCATAGTGTATCACTATTAGTTAGAGATTAAAATTTTTTTTTACTATTATATGATAGTTATAGGCTATTAAAATGTGGTAAATTTCCACGGTGACATACTATTACAGGTAAGAATTAGTAAAAGTATACGGGATAATATATTCTTGATAAAAAGGTGAAGACATACTCGTCTTCACCTTTTCTGCATATCTATTCATTTTGTTATTTATCATAATTAGTAAGACACGTATCATATTAATTTAGATAAAAATTCAAAGTTAATTAGATTTTAATTATTAATCACTCTAAAAATAGATTCATTTTTCGTGATTAGAAAATGATAATTAATGAATTTATTCCCTGATTATTGAAAAAAATCATATTTAGTTAGACAAAAATTTATTCGGCAAAAGAACGCACTATAGACCATTTGTATAATTATAGAATATTTACTTTTCATCAAATACCCATTTTATAAAAATTAACTTTTAAATAATTGAGTAAAGGCTGCCAGACATATGTAGTCGGCAACCCCTTGTATGGTGTTCAACTAATTTTTCTATATTAGTGGTAAGTCAGGTAGTCTAATGTTCTTTCACCTTTTTCATTAATGATAATGTGGATCGGTAAATGAATTTGAGCTGTTCATATACTAATTGATTCTTTTCACAAGACCATTCTTTATGGTAGCCAACAACATCGAAATATTATCCTCTTCCCCATCCCTGAATACTTCCAATTCCTTTTTCATACCCTCTGGATTTTCAAAGAATTGTCCGTTTCTTGATACCATTATTGTCCAAAACTCATAGACATAAGGGACGATGAGTCTCTTCTTCAACTCTTTCCAAGATTGGTACGTTCCCTCAAGGAAAGAAACACAAGCTTCAAAAATATGAAGTGCATCTTTTGGTAAGGATAGATATGATGCTGCAAGATAATAAACCATCTTTATCGATTGCCATTCAGATACACTATTTCCGTTTTTGATCAAATTTTCATAAGAACGATCCTTGGCAAAAACGACCTCAATCACATTAGATAACTCGAACCAAAATTCGGGAGATGAGGCTGTTATCCTCATTTGATTTGATAATAATTGAAGTTGACCTGCGAGCTCACGTGCACGCTCCGGTTCATATATATAAGATACCAATAATTTAAGTATAGCAGGAATAATGCTAAAATTAGCCCCATTCTCCTCTATATCATTCCAAATCTTATTAGGTTTCACTCCTAAAACTTCTTCAGGATCAGCATGAGTGGATCCCTGATGATACATCGCAAACAATATTTGAACTTCTAGGGCAACGTCCAAAGCCAAAGCATATTCTTTTTCTTCAAGCAAAAGAGGTAATGCCCGTACCCCAATCATACCCACGCTCCCTTGTGCCCCTTTATTTCGAGCAAGGTCGAAAGCTTCTAAAGTCCATCTGATCGCTTCTTCTCGTTTATTAAAATGGTCAGCTGCTATCCCTAGATGAGCAGGTAAGAATAGCTCGCTTTCTGATTTATACGCCTTAGCAATCAAAGGTCGATGCACAATGAAAAAACCTCTGCAGGGTGCAACATATTCCTTTCCATCAGATGCAGAATCTGGAGGACTTCCTGTTACAACATCCGAGCAAATATATCCGAGCGCATGTCCAAAACTCATAAATGCAGCCTGCCACTCTTCGTTGTTCTTATCTGCATTTAATAATCGTTCTACTGCTTCCTCATAAATTGAAAGTACATTGGATAACTGGCCAGCCATCCAATGAGCAATTATATGTTCTCCCATTGCTTTTAGGAGCAGAATTTCTGGTACTTGTTCGTTATTTCTAGACAAGTCTACAGCCTTCTGAGTGAAAAACATTGCTTGTTGAAGGTTATGCTCTCCAATTGCTTTGCTTAGCTCTATATACGTATATATGCGCTGTACTGGAAATAAGCTAATTTCAGTTTTTAATGCCTCGGTTAACCATCTAATGGCTTCCATATAATCTTTTTTGTACACATACTGTCTTCCGATAGCATCTTTAATCACGTATAGATCAACATCATTAAATGATGTATGATCCAAAGCGGTAATCGCCAAACTATGTGCATACGATATATTATTCAAATATTCTGCGTAGACAATTATACGTCCTCGAATAGAACAAGCCAAAAGAATATCCAGGTTTAAATCCTCTGCACAGTTTGAGACATCCTCAAGGAGATAAAGAACTTGCTGCCAATTTTGAATACCTTTTTCTTTCTCACTTTCCTGCGTCCATATACGATCACAGATATTAATACAGCTATCATAATATAATTCACTCTGTACTGCATAGCTTAACTGTTCTGGTGTCATACTCCGTAGGGCCTCTAACCACAGTCTCAACTCAGAAGATGTTCGTACTCCTGCACCTGTGACCCATATCAATGAAGCCAGATGAAATTTATTAAATTCATCATCCAATTCTTTGGTATTTGCATCTAAAATATTCAAGGAATGTATTAAATAAGTATTTGCTTTCTCTGCGTTATCCAACGCATGTAAAGATGCGGCATATAACATAGTAATGAACACTACTGTGGAATTGGAATCTTCCACACTTGTCAATAAACAATCTAAATCCTGAAGCAAATACGTTATCGATTTACCCATTTTTTGAAAAACCATAATTTGCTTTGTGCGTAATGCCAGCTTTGTTTCATAATCCATTTGATCAGGTAATGAAGTATCAGCCCATATCGAAGTAAATCCCCACACATCCTTATAAACCTTGTGCTGCTCCAATTGATCAAGGGATACGATTAATGTGAGTCCAGCTTCTTTATAAGCTTCTGCAGCTACAAAGTACCCGATTGCTCGTACGCCATCCATTGGGTCTATCGTTCGTTTATGAACGATGTGTAAACCTAGAACATGGTTCACCTTTTTTATTGTGTCCATGTCCAAATTAAGCGTTCCCAGTTGAGTGAGCAAAGGTGACACAAGATAATTGGTTTCCGTATCCTTTTGGATCCATAAGCCTGAAATATTAAATACTTTTTCAAAAGGATGAGAGATAACTGGTGGTACTTCACTAATTTTTTGAATTTGTTCCCGATCAAATGGAGCACGTACTAATGTTAATCGGTAAAGAAATTCCCTCGTTTCAGCATCCTCAAGGTTATTTAATAATGCAAATTGCATCTCCTCAATTAAACTACCAGCATACTCCCCCTTAAACAGTGCACCAAAAGTATCTTTGTCGATTATCCAATTTTTGTTGATAAAATAATGAGTAGCTGCCGTCACTAACACAGGATGCCCTTTAGTAAGCAAAGTTACAAATGTGATAAAATTGCTATTACTGCGGAATTCATCTGGTGCCTTATGCAATCGAAAGAGTTCTTCGACGTCCTTTTCAATGAATCTAGGTACCTCATATTGTTTTACCTTGTTTTCTTCCAAGATAGTATAGAAACTTTTATGTAAAGGATATGCACTGGTGGACAAAATTTTAATTCCAACCGAATCACATGCCTTAGCAAGCATCAGCAACTTCTCGTCGAGCATGTGTTTCCCATTCGTACGTGGCAAATCGTCTAAAAATATCAACATATCCCCAGAAGCTGCAAAATTACGACAGACATCCTCGTACCACTGGCTCCAATTGGTTCCTGGCTTTACGCCAGTTAACTCTAAAAGAGCATCATCAATCCTTAAATACGCATGGGACGCGCTTAAATCACGTAATCGAATCCATCCACGAACTGAGCCTAGCTTTCTTGCAAGAAGAACAGCAAGATTTGTTTTCCCACTACCATAATCACCTGTTAAAGCACACCAGGTAACAGACCGCATCTCCTTTATGAGCCAGGTTACTGTATCATCTCGTTGTATAACTTGATCTAATACCGGAATATCCAATACCGGTCGCTGAACAGAAAGATCAATAGTCGCATTGAAACCAACTTCTTCTCTAAGCTTGGTTACATGGTTTTGCAGAACTCTTACTTGATTTTGTTGCTCCCCCACCGTACATTCAATTCGATCTACTTTTTCTTCGAGCTGACTCCATACAAATCGTAACTGGTTCAAAAGATTAATATCCTCTTGACTAGATACAACTTTTCTAGCTTCAATTTCAAGCTCTGCTTTCGTTAAAGTCTTGACACCCGGTTTTGAAAGTTTTTTAAAAATATTAAAAAAAAGTCTCTCATAGATACTAGTAGCGACATCCACTGTTTCAGCTATATGCTTTTCAACGAGAAGACTCTCGATTTTAGACTTCAAATGGTTAAATTCTGTAGATCGGGTGCTCCATGTAAAACCTCTTACATATTCAAAAAACTCATTATCTGTCACACTTGAAAGAAATTGCTGCCACTTCTGCCATGTTTGTTTTTCAATGGCTTTAGGCTTCGTAGATGATACAAGAAAATTACGAATTAATTTTAAATTTACTAATGAATCTGTATCGAGAACCTCAAGAGCCCTAATTAACTCCCATACGGTAATAGCAGCCTGTTTAGGAAACAGCGCAGGTTTTTCCTTCCCAATTTCAGCGTTAGTAATAAACCTAAAGGCTAAATGACAACTGGGATTTAATTGAACATGTTCATAGTAATTAGCCAGAGCTTCAAGCGCCTCACTAGTGCGGAGCGTAATGTTTTTCTCTCTATGTTTAACTTGACCTAAAACTCTACTATATTGTTCATCTAATCCGGCTAAGACTGTCACAACATCAATGTCTTCTCCCCGCTCTAATTCAAGAATCTGACTATCCCTTAGATTGATCCAATGTTCGATGGTTAGGTCTACTTGGTAGACATAGCCTCGAATGGTTGCCCAAGCATCACGGTTTCGTTTCAACTTTAACGTTTCCATTATTTATGTCTCCAAGAATGGTTAATTTTGAAGTTTTTACATCGTAGCTATAGTACACAACAGACCCTGATTTTCTATATATTTTTTCATAAGGAGGTAACTACTCAGCTCTTGTTTTAAAAATGGACTATTTTGAGTATATAGGCAGAAAAACAACTTGCAAGGTGAGGAGACAATGACGATGTTTGAAGAACTGTAAAAAAAGGGCTCCTTGTTCTCTTTCCTCTTCTGCAGGTAATAGAAGGAACACTTACTTTCTGATAAAAATAGCCCCCGCGAGATGGCCTGTTTAGTATGGATTGAATAGTTCCACTCGTGATACAAAGTATCTCTTTATTCATATGCATAAACTTTTTTATACTTACTTATAAACATGTCAGTAACAATCTCATCAAAACCTGCTTTCCAGTTCATAAATGGTTGATCAAAATCCTTAATATAATCTAGAAAAAGGTTGTATATCTCCATCCCTTTACCAGTTTTTGAGGTTGAGATTTTTTTTATTATATTCTTTATCTCCATTTTGTTTTTAGAATTAAGAATTCCAGAAGAATAAATATCATGTATTAGGTAAAAGTAGCCAGAGGTTAGCACATCATCAATTTCATCGAAATTAGTCTCATCGCTTTTCCTTTTTTTATTTGTAGAGAACCTTGTCTTAATCTCTAGAATACTATTAAAGATTATTTCATTAATTTTATCTATGATATCTCTGTAATAGATATTACCATCTCTTTTATTGATAATATAAAAGGTAATAACAGAAATAGCAAAATAATCTTTGTTTTCTTTTAATGAATTTAAAAAGTATGAAGGAGGTAAATTATTTTCATTAAAAGTTAGAATTAGTATAATGTTGAGTAAGTCAACAAACTTATCCTTATTAAACTTGAGTACATTAAATAATTTCATGAATATCAAATCATTTATATCAAAGTTAGCTTTTTCCGCAGATTTTTTCATCATTAAAATTATTCTACTTAATTTAAATACATTTTCAGATTTTAAAGAATATGTAAGTAAAAATGTAAAAAGATCAATTAACCTCGAAAAGTGGAAATATAAAAGTTCTTCATCATTTTTTGCTTCTATGTTCTTAATGATTTTTTTTATTTTTTTCTCAAATGAACTAATAGAATATGAAACAATATACTTACCATGTTCGTTGTATTCATGAAGCAATAATCTAATATTTTCATAGAAATTGTCATAACAAAACCTTGTTGCTTCTATTTCGGTACTGATCAAATAGTTAAAAATCGTTTGTAGCTCTTTTTTTAATTTTGGAACCCATAAATGATTTCTTAAAAACGGTCTTTTTTCAATTACCTTTTTATTGTCATTAATACTTAGCTTGTAATCAAGACTTATTATCTTGATTTCATTTTCAATTAGTTCACCGACATTAGAATCATTATAGAAGATAAAAATGTCATCTATAAACCGTACTATTTCATAATCTCTTTTAAAAATAATTCCCTGTTCTAGAAGCTTAGAATAAAGAGTATTGTCTAGCCTAGTTAATACGAATTCCGCAAGTGTCCTAGAGAATTCAGGTCCAACAACAATACCATTTGTCTCGTTATAATTTATTGTTTGTGCAACTTTGTCTAATAGGCCAGAAAACCTTTCAAGGCTATTATCAAGGTTTTCTTTTGCAATTTCTTTATCACCTAGGTATGCCCAATCAAGTGAATGAGTATAAATACTATCAAAACATTGCTGATAGTCTAATTTAGTTAGAAACCTATATTTTACTTCTATATGCTTCAAATAATACGATTTGTAGAAATCTGTTATTTTAGGAAACCTACTTAAATTAAAATAATTCTTTATAAATTCTTCTCTTATATTCTCATTATTTTCAGACGTAGAATCTAATACCCATGTTGTTTCTTCTAAAAATTTTTCAGGTATTTTTTTTTGGAAGTTATTTATTCCATTCGGATATCTGATAGAAAATAAATTGTTTTGAACAAAAAAATTGATTATTACACTGTCATATACCTCTATAAATTTTGTAATTTGCAATTGTGCTAAAGGATGTACTAATCTCATCTTCCTCTTTTCAGAATCGTTTTTATTAATTAAGAAAGTATACGGTACTGTATATCGCAAAAGATTTTTATTAGTCTTACTATCCTTAAATGTAATTGAATTCCAATCTTCTATATTATTTACTATATGTTCATAAAGTTTTTTATTCGAGAATATTATTGGTAATTCTACTGGGAGAGTATCAGTTAATAATGCTACTGGTTTTTTCCTACTTTTCATTAAATTTCACCTACTGTATAGAAATTACATCAAATAGATAATATAATAAAAAAAGGGGTTGTGGAAGGTACTTGTATATTCATAGTATATAATTTATTTCTGCAGGTATATTATGTAATATACTTTTTTTGTTATAAACATAAAACATCAAGAAATCTACATAATATAGAACTTTGTTTGTGATAACCTGGGTCATTTCTCGGCAATACACAATAAAAACTTACTTTCCCTCCCCTTTTTTTAGGAAGGTGATAACTTGTATAAAAATTTTACTTATTCTACATTAGAGTCATACTTTAACTATTTAAAGCCTACGCTAAAGGTTGGATTAGATCGGATTTCTGCTGATAATTATGAGAGTAATTTAGAAGAAAACTTAAATATTATTCTTAGAAAAGTTAAAAATCGAACTTATAAGTTCACTAAGCTAAAACAAGTTACTAGAAATAATCGCACTGTTAATATTCCTACTATCCGAGACCGTATATTAATAGAATATTTAAAAGATAAAATTAAACAAAAGTATAAAATCAAACCCAAAAATAGAAATGACATAATTAATAATTTAATAAACATCCTTTCAGAGGACATAGATTATTATGTTATTAAAATAGATATAAATAATTTTTTTCCTTCAATTTCTATAAATGAGCTGAAACAAAAATTTGAAACCAGTTCATTACTTCAAGCTAATGAATACTACATTTTTACTCAATTATTAAATGATGCTAAAAATGGCCTTCCGCAAGGATTATCTATTAGTAATTATTTATCTGAATTATTCCTTGAAAATTTAGATATGAAACTAAAAAGAGTGCACCCAAGAATTTTACTTTATTCAAGATATGTTGATGATATTATTTTAGTTATAACGGGTAAATTAAATAAAAATGAAAAAGTCAACTTACAGAAGTATATAGAAAAAATATTTATTTCTTTTAATTTACAGCTCAACAGAACGAAGACTAAGTATATAGAACTCTTAAAAGGATCTAAGAGTGACATGTTTGAATATTTAGGATATTCTTTCCAACGACTTAAAAAAAATAAAACCTCTAATTTAAATATCAATATTAGCAAAAGCAAATTAAAGAAGTATTATAAAAAAATTGATTATTATATCTATGATTTCCGTAGAAACCCAAATATTGATTTACTATTCGAAAGACTCGTTTCATTTACCTCCATTAATAAAATTTCTAAACAAAAAATTTATTTAAGAAAGAATACAGAACTTGGTTTTAAAAAATCAAATATTACATTTGGTTTAATTGAGGACTATAAGTTTGCAAACGATGATAGCTTTAAAAAAATCGATACATACCTAACGCATAAAATTTACCATCTTAAAGTTAAATACGGAAATAATTTCAGCAAACTCCATAGTCTGTCTGCAGTAAGATCAAAACAGAAACAAAAGCTTATTAATTTTAATAAAATACCCTTATATACTGTTCGAAGTAAAGTATATAAAATGGATAAAAATTTAACCTACAGGCAAGTGTTGTCTATGGATAAAAAAACATTATTACAAAGGTACTTCAATTTATTACAATTAAAAAAAGATTAAAATGATGGATTAAATTATTCACCATGTTTTTGGTTTTTTCATTTCTTTAACTGTCTTTTCAATGTTAAATATCTGTCGATTTACTTATTCTCTGCTCAAAAACAAAAAATTATTTATCTTATGGGATATAATATAACAAGCAAGTAGCTCAAATGCCAGAAGATTAACCTCCATTAATTAAATCACTATTACAGTCTATAAATACAAAAAACGTCAATCCATATTGTGATTGATGTTTTTTGTATTTATAGACGCTAATTTTAATATACTATCAGCTATAACGCTTGTGCCGTTAACAAAGCTTGCTTCATCTGATGTCAAGACTAGGGCAACCTTCGCTATTTCCCCTGGTTCTCCTGCACAAGGATTTAAATTTATACCAGCCATCGCTCTTTCCATATCCAATGGATTAAGTGCAATTAATTATATTACGGTAAACGCCGAGGTTTACAAATTGAAACCCGACATGTTTCTTGAATCCAATCACAACATGTTTAGCAGTTGTCATATAGGTAGCACTCGCATGTGACCTCTGTAGTCTTTCTGCGGAAGTGATTTTTACAATTACGACACTTTTTTAGCCGTAAATATCGGAATAATGCCCCTACTTGTTCTCATTGAACCTGTTGTATTAATAGCGAAGACTCGTTCCAAAAGTTTATCGGTTAAATCTGCTGCGGAAACAAATTTATCAATGATGCCTGCGTCATTAACAACCAAAATGTCCACTGTACCCAACTCTTTAAAAGTAGTATCACAAGCGATAAATGAAAGGATCACAATCAGCAGTAATACGCCCGGTTACATAGCTGGGATTATCAGGCCTAAAAAGGGCTGAACCAAAGAAAGTGTAATATGACCTTTTGTTTAACCCCTTTTAGCTCTTTTTATATTTTCTCCATAAAATCAACTAACTCAAATATTTCTTTAGAAACTCTTTGTACAGTTTCTAAATCTTTAATGCTTCTTATCTTAAACTGCTGATTTAGTTCTTCTAAAATCTGCTCTTTTTGATTTAATAATTTGTTTTCAGTCTGAAAACTAAAAAAGTCCTCAATACTTATATTCAAAGCAAATAAAATTTTTTCTAAAGAAGCTAAAGAAACATTTCTTTCTCCTCTTTCTAATCCGCCAATATAATCACGGTGAACCCCTGCCTTTTCCGCTAAGTCCTCCTGTGTAAGCGATTTGGCCTTCCTAATTGAGCGAACTTTTTTTCCGACAAAGCTAAGTAAGTTCTCCATTTGACCACCTCATTCTAAGCGTAGATGAGATAGCCTAAGAGTTACATACACATATAATACTATATTTAACCATTGAATATAATACTTATAAGTATTATATTGACTTTAAATTGTGACTTGCCAACAACTTAGAAAAAAGGAGATTACATATGCACAAATTAGTCAATCCCATAGTTATCGAAAGTGTTATTCAATGTAAAATGCGAGGTAAAGTGGCTTATCAAAGCCATTTCTCTTCTATAGATGCTTTAAACATAACCTATGTAAAACCTTTCGATGATCCGTCTGGAAAAGGATATCAACGCCCGGTTGATCCCAAACGTTGCAATGATTTTGCTCTTTACCTATCTCAAGGAGATAATGCTTTATTTACGCCTATTTTGCTAAATACAGCAGGAGAATGGGAATTTACACCTTACGATAAACTACGTCCTTCTTACGGACGTTTACTTTGTTATGCGAAAGCTTCCCTTATGGATGGACAACACCGTTTAGGGGGAATTAAGCGATACTTTCAGGAAACGAATTCAAATATTAACGTTCCATTTTTGGCATTTCATTATCTCGATGAAGATGAAGAAGTTCAGCTATTTGATATTATCAACACTAAAGCAAAAGGTATCGGTTCATCATTGAGCAAATATTTACGTCGTGATTCAGATGATATCAGCTGGGTGGCCACGGAATTAATTGTACGACCAGATAGTCCTTTCCATAATATAGGCAGCGTTATTGGAAAGCGTACAAAAGGCAGGCATATTACGCTTCAAAACTTGCATAAAACGCTCCATTTTCTTACAAAACAAGAACATATTGCTGCTTTAAACAAAGAAGAAAAACTACGTTTAGCATACAGCTATTACGGAGCAATAAAAGAGACATTTCCTAAGGAATGGCTTGATTATAAGGGGTATAGAATTACACATATCGTTTGCCTGGACGCTCTTTCTATAGCTGGCGCTTCTTTGATGAGCGCTTGTGTATCAGAAGAAAATAAAAAAGTCGATTATACTCATATCTATAAATCAGTGAAGAAACTTAAAAAAATAGATTGGTCTACCGAGGGGAGTCTGAAATACTTAAAAGGAATTACAGGCTCAAAAACTTTGGCTCCTGATTTAGCTGCATTACTTGTTACACCTCATCCATAAATTTATTACTTTTCAAGTTAATCAAAGAGGTATTACTGATAGTGTAAGAAATACCTCTTTGATATTATCAGTAAATAACTATCTACTGGCTGAATAGCTACGAAAAGATGTACCTTGATTTCTGAAAAATAGAGGGATACAAACTTGAAAAATTATTAAATTTTGATAGAGAAAAGTAAATAGGAGGTCTTATAATAAATTAAAAAGTAGAATTTTTGAGGTGAAGAAGTGGATAACTTGAGACAAAAGCAAATTGCTTCCGAAAGAGCATGTGTTACTAAGGTTAATTCAGTAGTTGGAAACTCCTTTAAAGGTGAGTTTATAGAGTTTCCCCATCGCATTGATAATGGGTTTGATGGTGCCATAGTTTGGCAAGAAAACGGGAACATTATAGATGTTATTTACGTCCAATGTAAGGGTGGCGATAGTTACCTTCCCAAAAACACCTCCGAAAAATTTAGAATACAAAATATGACGAAAGAAAGTGTTAAAGCTCATAAAAAGGTTTGGGATAGCGTTGTAGGACCAGCCATACTAGTAGTAACTAATTCTAATAACAAGGCTTGGTGGATTGATCTTAAAAGCAAAGAGAGTTTTGATGAGTCAGGAGAGATTCTATATTGTAATCCAAATAACATCTTTAATGGTAGTGCCAAAAATAAAATAAAAAATTTAATTAGCAAGAGTATAGATAAATATAGTATTCCTAGGTTACTAGTGAAGAACGATATACTTCCAAATTTGCTTAGTAATGTACCTTTAAAAAAGATTTCCCAAGATTTATATGATCATTTTAAGGAAAAGAAAATGCAATCTAAATGTCCGGATTTACATATGAATATTGAGTTTACTAGGGTAGGGTGGAGGCATATAACTAGAAAAAAAAGAAACAAGGGGAGGATAATTCAATCTTTAATTTTATTACCCCTAGTCCCGGATATTATTGAGAATGCTACAGAATATGAAACAATAGATGCAAAATATTATAAGGATAAAAAATTAAAGAATAAAGTAATTATAGATAAATTAATTATAAAGGCACAATGCAGTTTTAATTATAGGTTTCCATCAATAATAAAAATCGTTCTATTAAGGAAAAGAGTAATTACCCCATCAGAGATACAACAAAGAATATGGTTCTATTCAATTTACGAAGCAAGAAGAAAAGGGAATTTAGAGGATTTATTGAGGTAGAAGCTAACTAGGCAGATTAACCGCTTACGCATGCAGCCTAATTAACATTGCAATTAGACCCGCGTCCTTTGATGCCTTTTATTATTGACTGGGCATCATTACAGTCTCAACCTAAGTTAGCCTCTATTAACTTTATATAATTTCTTTTAAAAATAGTCAATGATTTATAATCGTAAATTATTAAATATATAAACGTGTTCTGATGTCTTAACGACTACAAATTTGGCTATACTGGCTCCTAAGATGATATCAAAGGAGCGATGGATCATGAGAAAAATCAAAATAACAGAAACCCACGGTTTTACCAGTGAAAGCTTGCGTCAAGAAGAAAGAAAAATGAAAGACGCGTTCTTTAAGCAGCGCCTTACGGCCGTTCGTCTCGTAATGGAAGGCTACTCGGCCACAGACGCAGCTGGTATTCTAGGCATTTGCCGTCAGTCTGTCTCTACCTATGTCAACATGTTCAATCGAAGCGGACTTGTGGAACTTCTTCACCGAGATTTCCCGCCGGGAAACAAACCGTATTTATCCGAAGAAGAACAAGCAGAGTTGAGACGCGTTTTGCTTGAGAGTACACCGAAGGAAGAAGGCATTGAACCTGCTGCTTCCTGGGATACCCGTATTCTTCAGGCTTTCTTAGAGGAAAGGTTCAGTGTCTCCATGTGTCGTCCCGCGGTCTTACGTATGCTGTATCGTATGGGATTTCGATATACACGTCCAGGTTACGCACTGGCAAAGGCAGATCCGGCAAAACAGAAAATGTTTGTACAGCAATTGGACATGATAAAAAAAACTGTTGGATGAAAATACGGTCCTGTTATCACAGGATGAGACCCCTATTCGAGCCTATCAAGCCCTGCGGGCTGTATGGGCACTAAAAGGCCACCAAAAGAAAATTCCTACGCTGGGTCACCATGCACAGGTTACTTTATTTGGAACAGTAGATGTTCAAACAGGTGATGTGTTTTGTTCGTCCGCTGACAGGTGTAATGCCGTTACTTTTTTGGCTTTTCTTAAAGAACTTGTTGCTCGTTATGCAGATAAATCGATTGTGCTTATCCTGGATAACGCTCGAATCCATCATGCGAAGCTTCTGCATCCCTTTTTAAAGCAGCACCGTCATCGTCTTTTTCTCTTGTTTCTTCCTCCATATTCGCCAGAATTGAATCCAATCGAAAAGCTATGGCGTTGGCTAAAGGATATGGTCATCGTCAATCGATTCCATAAAAATGAATCGGAGATTCGCTCATCGGTTTCTGATTTTCTTACGTTTATTCAATCCTGCCCTGAAAAAGTATTAGCTAGGATTGGATGTTTGGAACGTTAAAGGCTTAGAGCATGTTTATATAGTTAAAAACTATAAAAAAGCCGCTAAAGAGCGGCTTTTATTCATTCAATGCTGATTCTACTGCTTGATTTAATTGTAATAGGTCTGAACCTGCTCCTAGTAAAGCGGTTCTTAACACAATGATTATTTATTTATTTATTTATAGAGGAAAAACGGGAAAACTTAATTTTTTCCTTGCTGGAGTACTTTTACTAAAAAACACAATCATATTTAATTTTTTGGTTTACCGTTACTTATGATACGGTTCTCCGTATCACCTTTAAAGTAAAAAATTACAGCATCCCATTATTCGATGCCCCAATTTATGTCGATTGAACGTTAAGACTGGCCCCATACACTGTCTCGTGTGCGGCACGGCGATGACCGCTGGCCGTAGGATGGGACGGTTTCCGAACGAATCCATCAGGCGGCCGCTACGCCGACATTCTCAAGAAATTCTTCCGCAGCGTCAACGACTGCAGGTTCGGTAGGGTCAAGCCCCTTCGCGACCAGCTGACGGTGGTGTAGGCCCGGATCGACACTACGGAGGAAATGATCTGCAAGTTATTTTGTGGGATGCCTGAGCAACCTGAACAAAGCGACTAGTCTTCAGTGTCAAGCTCGAAACTCGAGCTCTAGGACGATCAGACCTATAGCGAAGGGGGCTCTCCTTTTAAACACAGGAAGCTCCCAAAGCTGAAGAAAAATGTAAGAATTATTATATAATTACACCAGATGCAACTACGTCCGTTCGTAGTTGCTAACTGATCCTCTTGGTTCTCTGTGCATGCCTTTATTCCTCATTTCCCCCTTAACTAGAGAGGGAATCCCCTTCCAATTTAAAACTGTTCCTGCATACTTAAAAACCAGTTTTCCTTAGTGCATTCATAGCTTCCACCTCAGCAGCATCGGATGAAATCCCTGTAGCAGTAAGTACTGTCATCCATATCTGATATTCAGCTAATTTCTGCATTCCTCCAACATAACAATTTCTAACCAACAGATACAGTGAGTTAGAATGTCGATGACGAAGACCTGTATCCTTTATAATTTCCAACTTCTTTAACCCATCACCATGAGATGTTACCCAGACGTAGTTCCAAGAGTTACTTTGGACACCATTGTCTTCAAAAGTTTTTTGGTAAGAATACAACTGACTTTCAGTCTTGGCTTGTTTGAAAGCCATTAGCAATTCTTCTGCCAAAATCGCTTCAACAACAAGCATCGTCACTGGCGGTCGATCTTCAAAAGGGTGTCCCCCGTGTCCAATTCCAATGTCTGTCTTTATGCCCTTTGTCAAAACGCTGTAAATGTATTTAATACAGTTCTGCTGCCACGTCTGAGGATATTCCTCGCTAGTGAAGCATGAGAAATATTTGTACAAGGACTGTAACTGTTTTCTGCATGCATCTTGGGCTTGCATCAAAAGGCGGTAACCATCTACTGTCTTGACCCGATTATGTCTTGGTTTTGAATCTCTAAACTGTGAAAAATAATTATCATTTTTCGAATCCTCTTTATTGGTTAATCCACCAAGCAGGCTTACAAGGAAATCAATAACTACGTTTGACGAAACATCGGCTTCTTGTATCGTTGCCGATAACTTTGCTTTCAAGTCTGTCGATTCCTCTGCTTGAAAGGCTCGACATATTTTGTCCTCGAAGCGCTGTTGAAACATGATTTCGGACTGGGAGCTCTTTTTATCCTTCATGATGGGAACACCCAATACCGACTCCGCTGGCTGCAAGACATCCAATGAAGATTCAATAATGCGACCTTTGAGACCAGTGAAACAATCCTCAAATCGCTTCATTGCTCTTTCCGCAGCCGCCTGCATCTGGATATATTCGTCCTCATCGTCGCAACTTGAATTTGTCCGGTACAAGAAGCAAGCCTTACTGGATGCAACAAGTGGTGCCATTGCTTCAACTAATGTTGAAAAACTTTTCTTGGCTTCATCCATACCGCTATCAGCTAAAACAAATAATACAAGATCTGCTTTCTCAATTGGAACCACTCCATAGTTTTCAGCAACTCCGGGAGTATCGGTAATAATTAAATAATCCAGATTGTTGGCTCGCATGATCCGCCGAGCAAAATCGCTAGGCGGGGAGAATATCTCAATATAGTGATAATGTTCTCCTTTTTCCCCGTTCCATCCTTTTTCACGACACTCTCTCAAGTAGTCGTTCACTTCGTTAAGAAAACGTGTCAACCTTTCAGGCGTAAGGGGAGACTCCATACCATTCATAGTCTCGTCAGTTGAATGAAAAACAGCGAACCCTTCATCTAAATTTTCCCATACTACATTTTGAACTTCGCATTGTGTGAAGTCGTCCCCTTCACGACTACAAGCAGTACGGTAGCCATATGTATCAGCCGAAAACATAGAGATAAGAAAGCTTTTACCCACACGAGGGCGACCACACACGGCTAAAACTTTAAAACGCCCACTCTTGGGATTAGGCAAATGACGACGTGCTCCTTTACGTCCATGTGCCTCCATCCATGACTCAACTTCGCTAATGAGAAACAGTGGGGTAGCCGTTAACTTCTTGACTGGTTCAGGAAAATCATCGTATCGGTTCCGCAAATTTGATAAGCCTGCTGTACTCATCCCTAATAACTCAGCAGTCTCCTTAGCTCCGGCAATCTCGGATAATAATATTTTATCTGTCAAAAGTAGCACCCCTTAAACTTTTGCTCACGTTATTTTGTGAGCGTTGTTAAAAAAATTATAAGCAGATGCTCACACCTTGTCAATGAATAAGCTCTAATGTTTGTACGAAAAGGAAGGAACTCAAAATGGCCTCAAATTCCACTGGAGAATGAGTCCATTTTTTCAACCATTTTCCGTTAAATGTGGGGTTACAAAATTTAGAATGACCTTTGGAACAGCCCCTGTACCAAGTTGTTGTGCATGAGTAATTGGAGACCTTTCTCCGCTAAAGTTGATCAATCCAAAATCGCAGCTTTGGTTGTGTGCTGAAAGACCAACCGGGAGCTAAATGGGCAAGAATACTGCTTAAATGAAAGACTGTCGACGTACTTTGTCGACAGTCTGAAGTATAATTTTTATTACCTAAATAATCCAAAACACATGAATTATTAATTCAGCATTATACTATTTATTTTTTCAGTAAGCTCTTTAATACTTTTTTATTCGTTCCCTCTATGAAATACAAACTTTTATCTTCTTCCCATGATTGTTTTGACCAAGCAATCTTCCCTTTTAGCCTGGAAACATATCTTTCATACAAATCGGGATCAAACTTGCACCGTGAAAATACTAATGGAAAGTTTAACAAAATGGCTCCTAATCCTAGCGTCTTAGCTAGTTGCGATTTTTTTACCTTTAATACATTGTGTGCATGTTTTTTTTGGTCCTCGATGTTATCAACATTTTCAAGTACAGGCCAATCTGTGTAATGCAAAATAAAAGTACATAGTTTTACAGCGTAATTGTGCAGAGGTGTGCAATAAAAAAGGACTTGCTAGCCCCGCTATTCCCCTTTACTGTTTTTGGTGTCGAATCAAACAACAGGTGGAGGGAACGGAAAGGATGCTAGCAATGTCCGATATTAAGTCTATCAAACATTTACGTAATACAAAAGAGTTATCGATCTCAAAAATAGCAGAGACTTTTAAAATCAATTGGCGTACGGCGAAAAAGTATGCAGATGAAGAACAACGACCCCAGGAGAAGATGGTCATACGCCGTGGCATGATGTATGAGGAGAAGTGGGGAGAGATTGTATCCGATTGGCTGTTTGAAGACAGTAAGCTTCGCCGTAAACAGCGACGTACCTCCAAAGCTATTTTCCTGGCTCTCAAGGAGATCGGATTTCCCGGTTCATACCGTACGGTATGTATGTTTATAGCGGAGTGGAAGTCCCGGCGGCTTTCTCAAGAAGAATATCAATCTTATGAAAGATTGGAACATCCTCCAGGAGAAGCGCAATTAGATTTTGGATTAATGGAAGTGGTAAAGGATCATCAATATGTGGATGTAAAAGTACTCGTACTATCTTTCCCTTTTAGCAACGTAGCTTTCGCTACGGCTTTGCCTGCTGAGAACACAGAGTGCTTCTTACATGGGCTTACACAGTTATTTATACAGGCTGAGGGTGTACCTACAACCTTACGGATTGATAACTTACCAGCTGCTGTCACTAAGCCAAAGCGAGGGGGAGAAAAAGCCGAACTAACCGATGCTTTCCTTCGTTTTCAAGCAGCTTATGGCTTTGAAGTACAGACGTGTAATCCATACAGCGGAAACGAAAAAGGCCATGTAGAAAATAAAGTCGGGTATATTCGATATAACTTTTTCTCTGTTCCTCCTGTGATGGCGAGCTATCAATCCATGAGTGAGAGGTTAACACAGCAGCTACAAAAAGACAGGGATCGTCCACATTACCGAAAAGGAACGACCATTGAAGCGTTATGGGGAGAAGAAAAACCGCATCTTCTTGCACTTCCGGAAGAAGATTATCCGATCTTCACATATGATACTGCACAGGTGAACAAATACGGGGAAATCAAATTGGATCAGGAGTGGTTTCGGATTCCGAAGGGAATGAAGCACAAACTTGTCCAGGTCCGTAAAGAGTGGGATCGGTTTACTGCCTATTCTCCTTTTGGAGAAGAACTTTACCATTCACCCCGGGCTTATATGAACAAAGGAAAACCAATCCCCTGGAAAGATATTCTGCATGACTGGAGAATAAAACCGGGCTCTGTTCTTTATTCCCGGCACTATAAGCACCTTCCGGTGCGTGTACAAGCTTATTTTAATGTAGAGAACATAGCAAAACGTAAGCAACGAGTCGAAGAAATTCTGCAGCTTCTCTCTCGCTACTCCATGGCAGATATTGAAGAACGATTTTATGAAATCACTCTTCTTTCTCATGAACAAACAGAACAAAACTTTGATGTGGACTGGCAGGCATATGACGCGTTAACTCCGCAGCGAGGAACGGAGGCAAAAGGATGAGCGAGAAACTTCGTAAACTCTGTAAGTCTCTCCGTCTTGCCTATGTCGCTGAAGTTTACGGAGAGGCACCTTTTGAACATCCGGAACTTTTCCTGCAGTATATTCTGGAACGTGAGCTTGAACTTCGTGAGAGAGCGAAAAGTGAGCGATTGATTAAGAAAGCGAAATTTGGAGAGCGCAAGACATTAGAGAGCTATCAATGGCATGAAAACATTCATTTACCGGCTTCGACAAATCGGGAGACTTTACTGTCCTTACGTTTTATTGATGAGAAGGAAAACGTAGTTTTAATCGGATCTCCTGGTACAGGAAAGACTCATCTAGCGACCGCACTTGGAATCGCTGGATGCCAAAAAGGAAAAGAAGTACGGTTCTTCCGCGCGGTTACGCTTGTAGAAAAATTAGAGCTGGCTTTAGCGCAAAAATCTTTGGCCTCCTTTCGGAAGTCGATAGAAACGTGCGATCTTCTAATTATTGATGAGCTCGGATATCTGCCTTTCAGTAAGGAGGCAGCAGAACTCCTTTTTCACATTATCGCTGAGTGTTATGAAAGGAAAAGCATAATCGTAACTTCGAATTTAGAATTTAGTCAGTGGAACCGTATCTTCTATGATGCACGTTTAACAGCAGCGTTAGTGGACCGTCTGGTCCACCATGCCCACGTTTTATCGTTTACCGGCGAGAGTTACCGACTAAAAAATGCCTTATCAAAAACGAGTTTGTAAGAAATATAAGGGCTGGCAAACCTGTGTAAAAAACATTGCATTTCTCTGCACTTTTCTATTGCAAAATACAGCCAATCATCACTAAAAATACTTTGGAAAGAACTAAGGTAATAATAGAGGGCATTAAATATCTCTTGTTCATTATACTCTTGTCGAAGTTTTACAACTATTAGATATAAAGCATCAACTAAAAAGCCTTGAGATACGGAGCCCTGTCCGGTACCAAGCATCCTTATTTGCCTATACAACGGAGACCCTTCCTGATCGTAAAATACCTTGCAAATTTTATGACAAAAAGTAATTACTTCGAGCTCCTCAGTTGCTACATTCTCTCGCTTTTCCAACTCAATAACTGATGCTAAATCATATATCATAGATTTATCTGTTTATCCACCTTCTTCTGGTGGCTATTTATTTCAGAAAATAATTTAGCAGCAACTGAATATGACACACCGAACAAAATTACTATTGGCAGTTCTATTTCATCTAATTCTGGATCATCACTTAGGAAAAGTGCAGTTAACCTATGCTGTCCATCAATAACAGACAGTTGGAAATCGTGTGGTATATCAAAACTACATAGCCCCAAGTCGTTTTCACACTTGATTAGATCCTCATATGTAAGATCTGATGCCCCCTCCTCAATTCGTGATAAAAACACTAAAAATTGCAGTTCGGAGAAATCTCCGAACTGCAATTTTATGAATTAAGTAGACTTTAAAATCAAATTAGTTCATTCATAGGGAAGTTTAATATATCATTTACAGAAAACCTAAGAGATTTACCATTTGCATTTATTCCTCTGATGGACAAATATGAATAAAATTCAGGGGAAGTCAAGATTTCTTCTGCTACATCTAAATTCTTATCAGCTAACGGTATGATATAAAATCCAGAATAAGGTATTGTATTTTTATCTAGTCGATAGACTCTAACCTCATTTGTGATTACTGAAGATACTAAAATCTTTTCTTGATTTAAATGTGGAAGAGCCTGGCTTCTACCATATTCAAACCATTTCGCAGATTTATCTGATTTCCTTTTTTCCAATCTTTCAGAAACACTTAATAAATATTCGTATGCACCTGGATAATTAAGTTTAAAATCTTTTTCTTCATACTTTTCCAATTTACTATTTTTATAAGTATATGGGAAAATAATATATTCTTCTCTATTTAGCGAATAATTTCTAGGGCTAGCAGCACAACGAAGCACTCCCTTTTCTATATGAAAACCTTCTATTTCTATAAAGTACTCATTCTCATTTAAAATAGCCCTCTTGTCAATCACATATACTTCATTTAATAAAGTCGCTACACTGTTAGATACTTTATAAAAATCCCCGAACTTTTTAGAATTTTTGTAATCATAAGGACTTACATTAGATGAAAATAACCATTTATCTATTAACTGCATTTTATCAATTAAAAGAACTTGATCGTTATCAACATCGTAATATCTTAATGAATTCCCTTGTCTTTTATTATTTAAACATATAATTGCTGGTGAGGTTAGGATATCTTTACCAAAAATGGAACTCTCCCTATAATCATATATTTTTTCAAGAGTATTCTTCATAATGTCCCTTATTCTTTTACCGAATACATTTTTAAAAATACTATTTGGGATTATATAAGACATTCTACCGTTATTACTTAGCTCTTTTATACTTTTCTCAATGAATGCGTAACAATAGTCAAATTTCCCTTGAAAACATGATGAAAAATTTTGTTTTAGAAACATTCTATCTTCTAAAGTTAAACCTTGATACATAATATAAGGAGGGTTCCCTACAATAAAATCCATTTTTTCTTCAAGATTATATTTTAAATAATCCGTATTATTAATTTTCCACTTTACCCCTTTTATACCATACTTACTAACTTCCCTATTTAAATTCTTAATACAACTGTCACTAACCTCCTTATCAATTTCAAAACCCAGTATATATTTCTCTAAATCTTCTTTTATTTTTTCAGTTGAATGATGTAGATTTATCGATGCTTCAATATATCTTTTCACAATTTCTATTAAAATATTCCCTTCACCACATGAGTTTTCTAAAATATATTTACCAACTATTTGTTTCCCTTCATAATCTATAGCATCTAACATTTTTTTTACATATGGTTCAGGGGTGAAAATTTGACATTTATTATTCACAATATTTCACCAACAACAAAAATTAGATTAATAGTTTTTTCTTCTTTTACTCTCAATTTTAAGAATAAGCTTTTGAATTTCATTAATAATTGACTCTCCTTCATACCTATCACAAAAATCTTTCATTTCCATTAGCAAATAATCTAATCTTCTTAACTGATTGTCCAATTTTAATTTAGTATAAAATTCTTTAATAACATTATTATTAACATATTCATTATTAATCTCTATTGAAAAATCAGTTTTTCGATTAAATATTAAAGACAACTGATTATTATCTGGATGCAACATTTCAATAGACTCTGCATCACATAAGAAATCTAATTTACCTCTATTACACATTTTACAACTGTTAACTAAATTTTTTATTCCATGAATCTCTTTTTTATCATATCCTAAGTTTACATCCAAAACTGCTTTAGGTATAAAATGATCCACTTCAAAATTAGAAGAATTTATCACTTGTGTACTTATTCCACAATAAACGCATTTATCATAATAAATGTTTTTGAATTTTATGTTATAAAATTGTCCATTTTTATTAACATAGCTATATATATTCCATGCTCTAGGATAATTTAATTTAAAATCATCCATAAATTTTACCTTTTTATCTCCTAAAGAGTGATCATATTCATTATATGAAGTATTTCTATAATCCTTTATTTGTTTAGTTATCATACTTAATCTTAACCTCATTAAACAGTTCAATTAACTTATCCAAATCTTCTTTTTCAAATAAAGCTGTATCGTGAATACCTGCAATTGTAGTTTGTATTGTTCCTACTAATACAGGATCGACTTCATTGTCAAGAGTTAATTGATTTAAAACCTCAAACTCTTCAATTGTGGCTAAAATATTTCTCTTTAATATAGGTGCCAAAGCTTCATCATAGTACTCTTTAGATCTTTCTAAATTCATTGAGCCATTAGTTTGAAATTTTTTTAAAGTTAGAGAATCGGAATTGGTAGCATTTTGACTAATAACAATGGTTTTTATAAAAGGTAAAATTTGTCTTAAAATTATTTTAAATTGCTCTCCTGTAAATTTACTTAAGCTTGAATTTTCATTTTCAAATAACCGAGAATCAATAATTATGATGTTTGAGCTGTTTATCGTACTATTACTCAATAAGGTCTTATAATTATCTGTACTTTTAAATGTGTAATCTGAAAATGCCAAATGATATTTAAATTCATCCATTTGATTATAATCCTTACAAAATACATCCAAATATCTATCTAATATATTGTCTATTCTATCATCAATATAACAAATATTAATAATCTTCTTCATTTAGTACTTACCCCCTCAATGATAAATCTATATTAAAACCATCTTCTCCATATATTTCAATGACTTTTCCGTCATACATATGTAAAGTATTATTAACTATCCACATGCCTAATCCATGACCATCTTCTCTAGAAGTTTCGTGCACATCTAATATTCTCCCTGGATCGTTTTTATATTTCCTATGTAAACCACGCCCATTATCACTATATTTCAAGTTTATAAAATCTCCATTTACTTCTACTTCTATTTCTATTATTAATCTATCTTTCAATTCATTATGTTGAATACTATTTAATATCAAATTATCAAAAATAACTTCTAATACATCATCAGTAAATTTGTATTTTCTCGGAATTTCATTTATCTTAAAATTAAAATCAAGCCAATTATACTGCTGTTCCCATACATTTATTATTTTTGTTATCACACTTTCAATGGAATCGACATTAGAATTAAATTTGTTTTTTTCAATTTTATTAAGAATTACATCTAAAAAAGCTATCAATTTGAGATTTATTTCTTCTAGATTTTTCAAGGTTTTAGGTACATCCTTATAGGAAACTCTCGTATATTCATCTGAATTTAACTCTTCCCAAAATCCATATTCCTCCAAAGCACTAACTATATCTTGAAATCCCGTACTTAGTGCATTCCTTTTATTTTGTAATTCATGTGCAATAGCACTTGCTCTTAAACCTTGCGTAGCTAAAACATTTAAAATTCTAACATCATATTTATGTTTTTGCTCACTCTCTTTAAATACTTTTGATTGTTCCTTTGCCTCTCTCTGAATATCTTTTATTTCAGTAACTAGAGAAACAATTTCTTTTTTGGACATTTTTGTAACAGTAGATGGTCTTTTTAAAAATTGAATTAATTTCTTTTTTTCTTCTTTTTTCTCCTTATTTTCTGTATTCCTTTTTTCAACTATTTTTCTAATTATTGATTGCCGATGCTTTTCAAATCTACTTATCCCAAAATGTAAGATATCCTCAAAAAAATGGTAGAAATCATCTTCTTCTAAACCTTGTCTATTGGCTAAATCCTTCAAATTATGATTAATTACTTTATCAATTTTTACAAACCCAAAGATTTGATTTAATCGAACTCTCCAACTACCTGTTGGATGAGTGGCTGCTGCTGGAGATCTTCTAGCACGTGAAGCTATTTCAAGCCAATCCTTCTTCCCCTCAAGAGAAGAAATACTAAAATCATTCCTATAAAGGGCTATATTTGTATCTAAACCCTTTAATCCATTATATTTATACATAAATTTGTTTGCTACATCAGTAATTTGTTTTTCTAAACTAAAATAAAATTCAGCACTAAAATCACCTAATTGAGTTAGATAGAAATGTGAATTTTCAATTGTCTTAGCAATTTTTAATTCGTTTTCCATACTAAAAGTATCCTTATAATAATTCGCAGTATTAACATCTACTACACTTCCAATTTCTGGAGTAAATTCATCTGACTCTATAGTTACTGTTAATTCCATATTTTTACTATCATAATTTAATAATATCTTCGAACTATAGTTAATACCCATTTTTAAATCTTTAAATATGGACTGAATCTGATACGGTTTATCATCATTAAAATGAACAAATACTTTCATATCTTCACTTTTATAAGCTCTATTAAGAAATGTCTTTAAACTTTCTATATCCTTCAAACGCCAATTATCTCTCAAGTCTGTAATTTCTATACAAGTTCCCATTTCAACATCATCAGTTAATTCTTTAAAACCAGAAGTTATCCAATCAGTTTCCCAATGAACTGGATTATAATTTTCTTTCTTTGATATAATTTTTGCTCTATTACCCAATCTAGCTAATGCAAATCTTCCTACACCTTTTGATCCTGTTAAAATTCTATTATTATTTTTATCTTTATAGCCCTTATTGCTTTTTCCAACATGCATCCAATTTATCTTTATATCTAATTCATTCATTCCACTACCACTATCAATAATTTTTATATAACTATTATTAATGTAAATATCACAAGTCTTAGCTCCTGCATCATAACTATTTTTCAACAATTCGAAGATTGCTGATTCTTTAGTACTAAAGTTCTGCCTTCCCAACAATTCAGCAATTTCTCTATCTTCTATTGTAAATTTGAGATTTTTCACTTAATCACCCCAGTATACTAAGAATTTATATAAATAGATTTGCCCAAATTATTATATACTTTTATTTACGATTCATAGTTCTTTTTCATTATTTTACACTTATTTTACTATATCACGAGTGTTGATTAGCCAAAAAAAGTAAATAAAAAACGAAAAAGAGGCGCCTT